>JAICUU010000021.1 GCA_025935675.1 Burkholderiales bacterium | reverse complement strand
TCGTCGAGCGGGCCGAACGCGGCGGCGAGCGACGCCGCGGCGATCGCGTCCTGCACCGATGCGGCCTCGCCGATGGGCTCTGCGAGTGTCAGCGCCAGCGTCGGGTGCGCGTTGGCGGCGACGGCGACGAGCTTGGGCAGGCCGTTTCGCACGTGCCCGCCCTGGCCGAGGAAAAGCGGCACGACCACCGCGCTTTCGCAACCGGCGGCGGCGAGCGTGCCCGCGGCCTCGACGAGATCCGGTGCCATCCGCTCGAGGTACGCGATCACGACGGGCCGCCCCGCTGCGGCGACGCGCGCCCGGATGCGCTCGAACGGCGCGGCCCATCCCGGCTCGCTCGAGCCGTGCGCGAACAGGATGACGCCCCGGGACGGGGCGGAGGAATCGTGGACGGTGGCCATGGCGCGGCGAACATGCACGACAAGCGCGCACGTCGCAGGACCACGAGTGTACCGAGGCGCCGCTCGCGTCGCGGCGCGCGTGCGATCAGGCGAAGGTCAGGCGGCGATCATGCGGGCGTCGTCAGCTCGTTCGCCCAGCTGAACGCCGACATCTGCGCCTGAATCAGCTCATGGCGCGACACGCCGGGCACGCGGCCCAGCGCCGCGTCGACGACCGTGGGATCGTCACGCTCGACGCCCTCGACCAGCGCGAGCATGTCGCCGAGCGCGCCATTGCGGTCGAGCAGCGCCTGTCCGACCTGCGGCGGCAGGTTGAGCTCCTCGAGGATGTCGCGCGTCGACATCTCGAGCACGACGTTCATCAGCGACAGGATGCCGGTGATGAACGCGAGCTCGACCATCGTCGACTGCGGCCCGGGCTGGCGCGCGGCGAGGATCTCCATCAGCTTGCCGCGCACCGCGGCGAGCTGCAGCAGCGGGCTGCCGAAGTTCGCGTTGCCGCGGTCGGCGGTGTAGAGCAGGAGCTGCAGCCACACGCGCAATTGCTTGCGGCCGAGCAGCACCAGCGCGTGGCGCAGCGACGTCACCGTCTGCTGGCGGCGCAGCGCGGCCGAGTTGACGAGGCGGAGCAGGTTGACCGCGAGTGTCGGATGGAGGCGGAACGCATCCTCGATCTCGCGGATCTCCGCCTCGCCCATCGCCAGCGCGAGAAGCTTCAAGAGCGCAATCTTCGCCGGCTTCGCGCGCTTGGCGGAGATGAGCTCGGGGCAGGCGAAATGGAAGCCCTGGAAGTAGTCGAAGCCGAGCGACTTGGCGTCCTCGAACTGCTCGGCGGTCTCGATCTTGAGCGCGACGAGCTTGACCTTGTAGGGCTTCAGCACGTCGATCATCGCGGGAATCAGCAGCGCGTCGATCTCGCCGAAGTCGACCTTGACGATGTCGACGGCGCGCAGCAAGGGATCGATGTCGCTGAAGTTGCCGACGAAGTGGTCGAGGGCGATCTTGTAGCCGCGCTTGCGCAGGAACTGGCAGCGCTCGATCACCGCGTCGTCCACGGCGACCTGCTCCAGGAGCTCGATGGCGATGCGGTCGGACGGCAGCGCCTCGACCAGCTCGCTGAACAGGAACTCCGAGTCGACGTTGAGGTAGCCGTCGACGGGGCCGATCACCTGCGCGAGGCCGATGTCGGCAAACGCCGTGGCGATGACCGACGACGTGGCCAGCACGTTGTCGTTGAGCTCGGCGACGTTGCGGCTCGTCGAGCGGAACAGCAACTCGTAGCCGGCGAGGTTGACGTTGCGGTCGACGATCGGCTGGCGCGCGACGTAGATGTCCTCGAGCAATTCGGTGGTGGGCCCGACGGCGCTCATCGCGTCGGGCTCCCCTGCTTGCGCATCGCCGCGCCGGCGGCGGCGACCGCCTCCGCGATGCGAGGCGGCCCCGCGACGGCAAGACCGCAATCGCGCAGCACCGTGTCGAAGCGCGGCGGCACGCCGTCGAGCACCAGTGTCTTGTCGCGGCGCGCGGCCATCTGCGAGAGCACGACCAGCGCGCCGATCCCGGCGGGCTCCAGCGCGACCACGCGCGACAGGTCGACGTGCACATCGGCCGGTTGCGGGCGCTCGAGCGCGTCGGCCACCACCGGCCGCAGGTCCCGGTAGGCGGTCCAATCCAGCGTATTCGATGCCACGATGCTCACTGCAATGCCCCGCTCTCGGCGATCCCGCGCGCATCGCGCCGCGGGAGTCGCGGTAAACTCGATCCCATGTCGAAGCAGCGTCGCACGAGTCGCCGCGAAGGCCCTCCCGCAACGGCGCGCACCCGCCCTACCCCCCTTTATCGGCGCGGCCGGCTCGAACTGAAGGGGCCGCCCGTCGTAACTTCGGCCGCGACGGGACCGGCGGCCGGCCCGGCCCGATGAACGTGCCGGCGCCGGCACCGCGCACCGTTGTCGTCATCGAGGACTCGGTCGACGACTTCGAGCTCGTCGAGCGGCGCCTGCGGACCGCACTGCCCGGCGCCAACGCATCGCGCGTGGACTCGGCCGCGGCCCTCGGCATGGCGTTGGCCGCCGGAATTCCCGACCTCGTGCTCTGCGATCACCGCCTGCCGGGCTTCAGCCTGCCCGAGGCGCTGGCGATGGTGCGCGCCCGCGACCCGGACGTGCCGTTCGTCGTCGTGTCGGGCGCGATCGGCGAGGACGCGGCGGTCGACGTGATGCGCGCCGGCGTCGACGACTTCGTGATGAAGGATCGGCTGGGCCGCCTCGAGCCGGTGCTCGTGCGAGCGCTCGACGCGGCGGCGTCGCGCCGCCGCCAGCGCGAAACCGAGACCGCGCTGCAGGAAAGCGAGGCGCGATTGCGCGCCGTCGCCGCCAATCTCCCGGGAATGGTGTTCCGCATCGACATCCGCGACGGGCACGTGGCATTCGCCTACGCGAGCGACGGCGTGAGGCGCCTGTTCGGCCTGCCGCCAGAGGCGATCCTCGCCGATCCGGCGGCGTTCTTCGGGCGCTTCGGCATCACCGAGGCCGCGGGGCTCGTCGCCGCGCTGCATCACGGCATCGAGGGCGACGGCTTCCTCACATGGACGGGCGCGGTCACCGAGCCCGACGCCGTCGAGTGGGTGCAGATCGAGGCGATGAGCCGGCGCCGCTCGGCGGCACACGTGGTCTGGGACGGCCTCGTCATCGACGTCACCGCGGCGAAGCATGCCGAGCGCGACCTGACGCGCTCGCGCGAGGAGCTGCGCGAGCTCGCCGGGCACCTCGCCGCCGCGCGCGAGGACGAGCGCGACGTCGTCGCGCGCGAGCTGCACGACGAGGTCGGCAGCATGCTCACCGGCATCAAGTTCGAGACGACGTGGTTGAAGGGCCTGTTGCGCAGCGCACCCGAGGCCGCGGAGTCGCTGAAGCAGCTCGACGAGCTCGTCGAGGGCGCGGCGCTCGCCTGCAACCGCATCATGCAGGGCTTGCGCCCGGCGATCATCGAGCAGGGCATCGTCGCCGCCATCGAGTGGCAGGCGCAGATGTTCGCCAAGCGCCACGCGATCGCCTGCCGGTTTCATCCGCCCCGGCGCGAGGTGGCGCTCGACGCCGGCGCGGCGATGGCGGTATTCCGCATTTGCCAGGAGTCGCTCAACAACATCGCCAAGCACGCGATGGCGCGGCATGTCGACGTGACGCTCGACGCGGGGGCGGCGCTCTCGCTGGTCGTCGCCGACGACGGCATCGGGATGGGCGAGAGCGCGCTGCACAAGCCGGGGCATTTCGGCCTGCGCGGCATGCGCGAGCGTGCGCTGATGCTCGGCGGCCACCTCGACGTCGCGTCGAGCGTCGCCGGAACCGTGATCACGCTGCGGCTGCCGCTCGCGCCGGTCGCGGCCGACACCGGCGCAGACGTGAGCGCGCCGCGCGACGAGCCCGTGGCCGAGCGATGATCCGCGTCGCCATCGCCGACGACCATGCGATCGTGCGCCGCGGCATCGCGCAGATCCTGTCGGCGGAAGCCGACCTCACCGTCGTCGGCGAGGCTTCGAACCACGGCGAGGTGATGGAGCTCGTCCGCAAGGGCGGCATCGACTGCCTGTTGCTCGACATCGCGATGCCGGGGCGCAACGGCATCGACACGCTGAAGCAGGTGAAGTCGGAGTACCCGCGCCTCGCCGTGCTGATGATCAGCATGTACCCCGAGGACCAGTACGCGTTCCGCGCGTTCAAGGCCGGCGCGTCGGGCTATCTCACCAAGCTCGCGGCCGCCGACCATGTCGTGCCCGCGATACGGCAAGCCGTGCGCGGTCGACGCTATGTGACGCCGGAGCTCGCCGAGACGCTGGTGAGCTACATGGACCGCGATCCGGAAGTCCCGCCCCACGAGGCGCTGTCGGATCGCGAGTTCCAGACGCTGCGGCTCATCGCCGCCGGCCATTCGCTGACGCAGATCGGCGCGGCGCTCGCGCTGTCGCCGAAGACCGTCAGCGCCTACCGGGCGCGGATCCTCGTGAAGCTCGGTCTCGCGAGCAATGCCGAGCTCACGCGCTACGCGCTCGAGAACAAGCTGCTCGATTGAGCGACGCGGCGGCGCGGACGCGCGCCGCGATCAATTCGCGATGCTGCGCGCCAGCGCCTCCGAATCGAGCGTGCCGTCGCTGGTGGCGAGGCCGTCGGCCGTCGCCGCGCGCACCATCACGCGGTTCTTGCCGCGCTCCTTGGCGAGGTAGAGCGCCTCGTCGGCGCGCTGCAGCACCATCGGCGCGCTCTCGCCCGGCGCCGCCTCGGCGACGCCCGCAGAAAACGTCACCAGCACGCGCTCGTTGTTGTGCAGGAAGAAGTGGCGCGTGAGCTCGCGCTGCACGCGCGCCATCACGACCTCGGCCTCGGGCGCTTTAGTCGCCGGCAGCAGGATGACGAACTCCTCGCCGCCGTAGCGCGCGACGACGTCGGCGGGCCGCACCGAGTTGCGCATCAGCCGCGACAGGTGCACGAGCACGCGGTCGCCCGCCTGGTGGCCGTAGGTGTCGTTGATGTGCTTGAAGTCGTCGATGTCGATGAGGCACACCGACAGCGGCTGGCCGCTGCGGCTCGCGCGCGACAGCTCGACGTCGAACTGGCGGTCCAGGCCGCGTCGGTTGAGAAGCTCGGTGAGCTGGTCCTCGTGCAGGCGGTCCGAGAGCTGCGCGAGCTCGCGCTCGAGGCGCTCGACGCGATGCTCGTACTCCTCGGCGTGGCGCCGCGTGTCGACGAGCTCGTCGTGCACGTGCGTCAAGTCGACCTTGCGCTCGCGCGTGTCCTGCGCGAGCTGCACGACGAGATCGGACAGCTGCTCGATGTCCTCGGCCTGCTCGATCTCCATCGCGTAGCGGTCGAGGCGCTCGCTGTGCTCGCCGGCGTCGGCGGCCAGCGTCGCGAGGCGCGCGACGAATGTGGTCGTCATCAGGCGCAACGCCTGCTTGGCCTCGTCGACGCTCTTCTTGATGACGCCCTGCTTTTGCACGATCTCGCGCAGCGCGCGCTCGAGGCTCGCCACCTGCTCGAGGTCGAGCGGCCCGCTCGCGAGCTCGGCGAGTGCCTTGAACTGGCCGCGCAGGAACGGGTCGTCGGCCAGCATCTCGGCGACGTTCAGGGCGAGCGCATGGATGACGCGCAAAAGCGCACGCTGCAGCTCGGGTTGGTCCGCCGCCGGCGGCAACGAGCCCTTGTCGGACTTGCGGCGGCCGACGATCGGCGCCGCGGCGAGCGCGGCCGCGGTGGCCTCCGCGTTGCCCGCCGGCGCCGCAGCGTCGCCGGGCGCCAGGGCGACGAGACCGCCGGCAGGCGCCGTCGCAGCCGCCGTCGCCGGATCGCCGGTGGCGACGCCGGCCCAGCCGTCGACGAGGCCGCGCACGCGCCGGTAGAGGACGTCCGGGACGCTCGCGTACGCGGCGAAAAGGTGCTGCAGCGCCTCGCGCTTGCGCGCCACCGTCATGCCAGGCGTACGTGCCTCCACATGCGCGAGGGCGTCCTTGAGGAGCGCTGCCCAATGCCCGGAGCCGTGATCGACGAGGCGCAGCAGCGTCGCCTGCGCGGCCTTGAGGTCGCCGTTGTCGAGCGACGCCTCGAGGCTCTGGCAGGCGGCGCGATTGGCGTCGCTGCGCGCGCCGAGCTCGGCGGCGACGCCGCGCAGCACGTCGAGCGGCGCGATATCGCGCGCACCGGCGTCGGGCGCGGCGATCTCGTAATAGGCCCGCGTGTAGTTCTCGGGCGTCGGTGCGACCTTGTCCGCGGCGAGCCGCTGCAGCGCCTGGCGTGCGACGGACGAGGGGTTGACGGACATGATGGCGGGCCGGAGACGGGGTGCCGGAGTTTACATCTCGTTGAACAGCGAAAGGCCCGTCACGCTGAGAAAAGACTTCTGCGCCGCCTCGAGGGCGAGCTGCTGCTTGGCGAAGTCGCTGGTCGCCTTGGTGTAGTCGAGGTCCTCGATGCCGGAGAGCGTCTTCGCGTAGGCGACGCTGCGGTCGCTGTTGAGGCCGGACAGCGCGTCGAGCTCCGAGAGCTGCGCGCCGCCCTGCGCCTGGTGCGTCATCACGTTCTCGAGCGCCTGGTCGAGGTTGGAAAGTCCCTCGCCGAGGCGGTTGGCGAGCGCCGCGCGGGTGGCCGCGTCGCCGGCCGGGAGCTTGAGCGCCGCGACGATGCCGGACAGCGTGTCGAAGACGCTTTGCCGGGACGCCGGCGCGAGGTTGACGACGTCGCCGCTGGCCGGCGCGCCGCTCGCGGTGAACTGCATGCCGGCGACCGTGATCGCCTGGCCATCGGTGTAGGCGTTGCCGGTCGACACGCTCGCCGCGGTCGTGACGTCGTACACGTCGTACGTCGTGACGCCGCCGCTGACATTGAACGTGACGGTGTACGAATGCCCGTCGAGCGCACCCACCGCCTGCGTGGTGCCGACGACGGCGCCGCCGGTGTTCGCCGGTGCGGCCGAGGCGACGAAGCGGCCGTTGCCCGTGGGGTTGGCGAGGAACAGCGCGTCGCCCGCCATGCTGACCGGCATCGAGCGACCGGCGCCGACCTCGAGGCTGCGCACGCCCGAGTCGCCGTTATAGACGACGCCGCTGGCGGTCTTGACGAACGCCTGCGCGCCGACGTTGAAGCCGGCGAACATCGAGTTCCCCTGGCCGTCCTTGCTGTTGGCGAGGCCGATCAGCTGGTCGAGCTGCTGCGATAGCTGCGTCGCGAGCGCGCCGCGGTCGGCGTCGTTGAGGGTGCCGTTGCCGGCGTTGACCGTCGTCGTGCGCGCGTTCTGCAGCAGCGTGACGATGCTGGTGAGCGTGCTGTCGTACTGGCCGAGCGCGTCCTTGGCGACGCCGATGCTGGCGTCGTGCCGGTCGACGCCGGCCTGCGACTGGCGTACGCCCACCGCCGTCGCCGAGCCCACGGGGTCGTCGGACGGCGTGAGGATGCGGCGCATCGCCGCGATCTGCTGCTGGGTGCGCAGGAGGTCGGCCTGCGTTCGGCCGATCGACTCCGCGCCGAGCGCGTAGATCTGGGAGGTGCTGACGCGCATGATCAGGCCGTGGCGCTCGCGATGATGTCGAGCACGCTGTTGAACATCACGCCGGCGACCTGCATCACCTTGCTCGATGCCTGGTACGCCTGCTGGAAGCGCTGCAGGTTGGCGGCCTCCTCGTCGAGGTTGACGCCGGAGATCGACTGCTGCGCGGACTGTGCCTGCGAGAGGATCGCCGCCTGCGCGGTCGACTCGATGTTGGCCTGGCTGGTGTCCGTGCCGACGCGCGCGACGATCTGGCCGTAGGCGGCGTCGAGCGACGCCGTGCCGCCGACGAGCGTCGCGCCGGCCAGCGCGGAAAGGAGCGCGGCGTTGCGGTTGTCGCCGGTGCCGCCCGTGTTCTTCGCGATCGTGAACGTGTCGCCGTTCGCGGGCGTGCCCTGCAGCGTGAAGCTCATGTTGCCGAACGCGAGCGTCGCGCCGGCCGTGAACGGCACGGGCGTCGCCGCGGGATACGTCGTGCCGACGCCATTGACGGTCAGCGTGACGGGAACCGCCGGGAAGCCGGACAGCGTATTCGTGCCGCTCGCGTACGTCAGCGTCACGGGCGCGGCGAGCGGCGCGGCGGGATAGCCGCTCGACACGGCGGCGTTGGCGAGGCTCGCCGTGCCGACGTTGGTCGCCGTGGCGGACGTCGTGACCGGCGCCGCGGCCGCGACCCGCGCGGGATCGGTGATCGCGACGCCGATGTCCGCCGCGCCGTTGCGCGTGGGCGCGATGCGGAAGCGGTCGCCAGCCGCCATCGCGCCCGACGCGATCGAGATCGTGACGCCGTCGATCGTCTGCGGCATCGACGCGTAGCTCGTCACCGTGCCATCCGATTCGCGCGTGACGGTGTAGTTGCTGCCGTCGTAGCGCAGCGTGTAGTCGCTCGCGGTCAGCGCGCCGGCATCGGCGATCACCGCCCCGACGACGGCGCTGCCGGTGTTGCCGGTCGCCGGCTGCACGTCGGGCGCGGCGACGGTGAAGAAGTCGCCGCCGGCGTTGCCGTTGAGGTCGACACCGAGCTTGTGCTGCGCGTTGAACGCGTCGCCCAGCACGATCGCCACGCGGCCGAACTGGTTCTGCGCGGCGGCGAGCGTCGTGTCGCGATAGGCGAGCAGCCCCGACAGCGCGCCCCCGGCGAGGTCGCTCGACCTGAAATGGATGACGCCGCTGCCGATGTCGAGGCCGATGTCGACGTTCTGCGGGTTGTCGTCGGCGCGCACCGCGACGAGCGCGTGCGCCGCGCTGCCGGTGACGAGCGCCTGCCCGTTCGCCAGGAACAGGTTGAACGTGCCGTCGTCCTGCACCACCGGCGTGACGCCGATCTGCGCGTTGATCTGCGACACAAGCTGGTCGCGCTGGTCGAGGAGATCGTTCGGCAGGTCCTTGCTCGTGCCGTTGGCGGTCAGCGTCGCGATGCGCTGGTTGAGCGACGCCACCTGGCGCGCGTAGCCGTTGACCGAGTCGATCGTCGACGAGATCTGCTGGTTGACGCCGTTGCGCAGCGTGTCGATCTGCTGCGCGTACGACTGCAGGCGCGACACCAGCGATTGCGCCGACGACAGGAGCTGCTGGCGCGACGGCGTGTCCGCCGCGTTGCCGGCGACGGTGTTGACGCTCGCGAAGAACGCGTCGAGCGAGACGTTCAATCCCGACGTGCCGTCGCCGAAGAGGTCGTCGAGCTGCGACAGCGAGCTCGACTGGGCGTCGACCGCCGTGCTCGCCGCCTGCGACTGCAGCGTGCGCTGCGCGGCGAACGAGCTGTAGATCCGCTGCACCGTCGTGACGTCGACGCCCTGCCCCATGTAGCCGCTGCCGGTGAAGAGTCCCGGGCGCGCGGCGAACAGCGCCTCCTGGCGGTTGTAGCCGGGCGTGTTGACGTTGGCGATGTTGTGGCCGGCCGTCAACAGCCCCGCCTGGGCGGCGGCGAGGCCGGACAACCCGATGCCGTAGATGTTGGTGCTCAAGGCCTGTGCTTCCTCGCGCGGGCACCGTTAGGTGCGCACGTCCCTGTTATCGGCATCGCCGGACCGGACTTGAACGTTTTCCGGGGCGGACGCCTGGACGTAGGAAGAAACGCTGGCGATGGCCCTGGTGAGCTTGGCCGCGTAGGCCGGATCGGTGGCGTACCCGCCCTTCTGCAGCGCCCTCGCGTAGGCGGCCGGATCGGCGGCCTGCGCCAGTGCCGGCGCGTAGCGCTTGCTGCCGCGCAGGAGCCTCGCGAAGTCGCCGAACGAAGAGGCGTAGGAGTCGTAGGCACGAAAGCGCGCACGGGTCGGCACGCTCGCGCCGTCGACGACCTCCTTGGTCGGCGCCTCGACGACCTTCCCCTGCCACGCGCGCCCGGCCTTGATGCCGAAGACGTTGTGGCTCGCGCCGTTCTGCGCATCGTTGGGCTGGTGCTTCCCCCAGCCGGATTCGAGGCCGGCTTGCGCGAGCAGGTACTCGACCGGCAGGCCGGCGGCCTTGGCAGCCGCCTCGGCGGCCGGTCGCAGCTTGTCGACGAAATGCTTGATGCCGTCGACCATCGTCCGGCCAAGGCTGGGCGACGCGGAAGGCGTGCCGGGCGGGTTCGTGGCAGGCGCCGGAGCCGGTTGCGCCGCCGTGGAGCGGCGAACGGGCAGCGCCGTGTGGCGGTAGGTGTCGAGGGCCGCGCCGGCGTGGTGTGCGCCCGTTGCGGCCGGAGCCGCGATTGTCCTGGCGGCGCCGTGGAGGTCTTTCACGCCACCGATCGCGGAGGACGGCGCGGTTGCCGCCACGGCGCTCGCACCGTTGGTGCCGGCCGTGACGTTCGTCGCGGGCGACGTATGCGGCATCGCGCGCGACAACTGGCGCTCGATCACCGCCGCGAGGCCGGTGCCGCGCTTCGCCATCGTCTGCGCGATCTGCTGGTCGAACATCGACGTGTACATTTTCGTCGCGCTGCTGTCGAGCATGCCGTCCTGCGGCGTCGCGTCGCGCATCGCCTTCAGCATCATCTGCAGGAACACCGCCTCGAACTGCTGCGACGCGGCGGTGAGCGCCTTCCCCGGTGACGCCTTCGCCTCCTGGCGCAATGCCGACAGCGCCTTTGCGTCGAGCGCGAATTGCGACGAGACGTCGGGCGCGTTCATCGTCAGATCACTTCGAGCTCGGCCTTGAGCGCGCCGGCCGATTTCATCGCCTGCAGGATCGCGAGCAGGTCCTGCGGCGTCGCGCCGAGCGTGTTGAGCGCGCGCACGACGTCGGCGAGCTTGGTGCCGGCGGCGAGCGCCACGAAGCCGTTGCCCTCCTGCTTCAAGTCGATCGACGTGCGCTCGGTGACCACCGTGCGGCCGTTCGACAAGGGCGCGGGCTGGCTGATGACCGGGTCGCTCTGGATCGTCACTGTCAGGTTGCCGTGCGCGACCGCGCAGGCGTCGATCGTCACCGCCTCGTTCATTACGATCGAGCCGGTGCGCGCGTTGAGGATGACCTTGGCGGCGGGCACCGGCGTCTCGACGGCCAGGTCCTCGAGCTCGGCGACGAACGCGACGCGATCGGTGCCGGTCGGGGTCACGCGGATCGTGCGGCCGTCGATCGCGGTGGCGAGCGGCGAGCCGAAGCGACGATTGACGGCGTCGCTGACACGGCGCGCAAGGCTGAAATCGGTGTCGCGGAGCTCGAGCTCGACGAACGGGTCCTGCGCGATCGGGTTGTCGACACCGCGCTCGACGGTCGCGCCGCTCGGGATGCGGCCGGCATTGAGCTGGTTCACCTGCGTCTTGCTGCCGCCCGCCGACGCGCCGGCGCCGGCGATCGCGACGTTGCCCTGCGCCATCGCGTAGATCTGGCCGTCGGCCCCCTTGAGCGGCGTCATCAAGAGCGTGCCGCCGCGCAGGCTCTTGGCATTGCCGAGCGACGACACGGTGACGTCGATCTGCTGGCCGGGACGCGCGAACGCCGCGAGCTCGCCCGTGACCATGACCGCGGCGACGTTCTTGAGCTGCAGGTTCTGCCCGGGCGGCACGTTGATGCCGAGCTGCGAGAGCATCGAGCCGATGCTCTGCACGGTGAACGGCGTCTGCGTCGTCTGGTCGCCGGTGCCGTCGAGACCGACGACGAGGCCGTAGCCGATCAGCTGGTTGCTGCGCACGCCGCGCAGGTTGGCGACGTCCTTGATGCGCTCGGCCGCGGCGTCGCCGGCGACGGGCGCCGTCAGCACCACCGCGAGCGCGACCGCCGCGGCGAGGCGCGGCACGAGTTTCATGAGCGAGGTTCGCGGCATGGTCGTCAGAACGGCATCACCGACATGAACAGGCGCGACAGCCACGGCATCGTGTTCGACTCGTGCACCGGGCCCGAGCCGCGGTACTCGAGGCGCGCCTCGGCCACCTGCGTCGACGACACGACGTTGCCGTAGCCGATGTATTGCGGGTTGACGACGCCGGACAGGCGGATGAACTCCGAGCCCTGGTTGATGCCGATCTGCTTCTCGCCGGACACGATGAGGTTGCCGTTCGGCAACACCTGGATCACCGTGACCGCGATCGTGCCGGTGAACACGTTGTTCGCGCTCGAGTCGCCGCTGCCGGCGAACGTGTTCTTGCTTTCGGTGGTGAGGCTGCCGCCCTTGACCGAGGCCGAGCCGAACTTGGCGTCGGGCACGTTGAACGTCATGTCGCCCTTGTGCGAGGCGTCGGTCGACGCGGTCTTGCTGGCGTTGAGCTTCTCGTTGATCGCCACGGTCAGCGTGTCCCCGACCGCGCGTGCGCGGCGGTCCTCGAACAGTGGCTGGTATGCGCCGTGGGTCGGCGTATTGGCCTGGAAGATCGCGCCAGGCGTCGACGGCGGCGCCGCATATGCGAGCGGCCGCGCCGTCAGCGGCTGGTGGATCTCGACCTCGCGCAACGCGTCGGGCGTGCAGGCGGCGAGCGATGCAAGCGCCGCCGCGGCGGCGGCGATGCGCGCGAGCGAGCGCGCTGCGACGATCCGCATCACAGTTGTCCCAGTCGCTGCAGCATCTGGTCGGAGGTTTCGACCGCCTTGGAATTGATCTCGTAGGCGCGCTGCGTCTGGATCATGTTGACGAGCTCCTCGACGACGTTGACGTTCGACGTCTCGACGTAGCCCTGCGAGATCGTGCCCATGCCGTTGTTGCCCGGCGTGCTGGTCGTCGGGCTGCCCGACGCCTGCGTTTCCATGTAGAGGTTCTCGCCCTTCGACTCGAGGCCGGCCGGATTGATGAAGTTGGCGAGCTGCAGCGTGCCGACCTGCGTGGCGTTCGCCTGGCCCGGCTGCGTGACCGTGACGATGCCGTCGTTGCCGATCGTGATCGACTGCGCGTTCGTCGGGATGGTGATTGCCGGCTGCACCGCGTAGCCCGACGACGTGACGATCTGTCCCTGGTTGTCGAGGTGCAGCGAGCCGTCGCGCGTGTATGCGGTCGTGCCGTCGGGCATCTGCACCTGCAGGAAGCCCTGGCCGTTGATCGCGACGTCGAGCGAGTTGCTGGTCTGCTGCAGGTTGCCCTGCGAGAAGATCCGCTCGGTCGCCACCGGCCGCACGCCGGTGCCGATCTGCAGGCCCGTCGGCAGGTTGGTCTGCTGCGACGAGTTGGCGCCCGGCTGGCGCAGCGTCTGGTAGAGGAGATCCTCGAACACCGCGCGCGAGCGCTTGAAGCCGGACGTGTTGACGTTGGCGAGGTTGTTGGAGATGACGTCGAGCTGCGTCTGCTGCGCGTCGAGGCCGGTCTTGGCAATCCAGAGGGAACGGATCATCGGAAGCTCCTGCGTGGCGGGCGGGGTCAGCCGCCGGTGCCGAGCAGCTGCGTGGCGCGCTGCTCGTTCTGGTCGACGGTGGTGAGCGCCTTCATCTGCATGTCGAACTGGCGCGCGAGGTCGATCATGTCGACCATCGCGGAAACGGCGTTGACGTTGGACGACTCGATCGCGCCGGACGTGATCCTCACGCTGTCGTCGCCGTCGAGCGGCTGGCCGTTGCGCGTGCGGAAGAGCCCGTCGGGACCCTTGGTGAGTTGCGCGGGATCGGCGGTGACGAGCTTCAGCTTGCCGATCGTCGTGACGTTGCCGCCGGGCGTCGAGAGATCGACCGCCGACACCGTGCCGTCGGCGCCGATCGACACCTTCGAGTTCTCGGGAATGGCGATCGGCCCGCCGTCACCCATCACGGTGCGGCCGGCGTCGGTGAGCTCGCCCTCGGCGGAGACGGAGAAGCCGCCGGCGCGCGTATAGGCCTCGGTGCCGCTCGTCGTCTGCACGGCAAAGAAGCCGGGCCCGTTGATCGCGGCATCGAGGTCGCGGCCGGTCTCGGTCAGCGTGCCCTGCGTGAAGTCGGCGCCGGGCGTCGTCTCGACGGCGTAGGTGCGTGTCGGCTGTCCGGGCCCCGTCATCGGCACCGCGCGAAACGCCGAAATGTCGGCCTTGTAGCCCGGTGTCGACGCGTTGGCGAGGTTGTGCGCGGCGACCGCCTGCTTCTCCAGCAATTGCTGGGCACCGGTCATCGCGACGTAGATCAGGCGGTCCATGGTCTAGGGGATCGGTGGCGACGCCTGGCGACTACCGCAGGTTGACCAGCGTGTTCATCATCTGGTCCTCGGTCTTGATCGTCTGCGCGTTCGCCTGGTAGACACGCTGCGCGGTGATCATCTCGACGAGCTGGTTGGTGAGGTCGACGTTCGACTCCTCGACGGCGCCCGACTGCACGACGCCGAAGTTCGACGAGCCCGGCTCGCCGATGATCGGCTGGCCCGATTCCGACGACTCGCGCCACATGTTGTTGCCGATCGGCTGGAGCCCGTTGAGGTTGGTGAAGCGCGCCAGCGCGATCTGGCCGAGCGTGCGCGTCTGCCCGTTCGAGTACTGGCCCGCGATCGTGCCGTCGTCGGCGATGCTGTAGCCCGACAAAAGGCCCGCGGTGTAGCCGTCCTGCGACAGCGTGTCGACCGAGAACGAGCTGCCGAACTGCGTGGCGTTGCCGTAGTCGAGCGTGAACGCGAACGGCGTGGTCGCCCCTGTCGTCACCGCCGTCGAGACGTTGAACGGCAGCGTCGTCGCCGTCGTGTCGAGCGTGCCGTCGGTCTTGAACGTCAGCGTGCCGAGCGACGCCGGCAGCGCGGCGCCGTCGAACGTGCCGTACACCGCCCAGGCGTTGGGGCCCGTCTTGGCGTAATACGTGGCGAGCGTGTGCGAGTTGCCGAGGCTGTCGTAGACCGCCATCGACGTCGAGCTCGTGTACGTCGTCGCGTCGGTGGGATCGAACGTCCCGGTCACGACCGGCTTGGTGGCGTCGAGGTTGAGGCCGATCGACGCGTCGGTCGTGGCGTTGGCCTGGAGCTGGCTCGCCGACACCTGCAGCGGGCCCGGCGCCGAGGCGACGAGCTGTCCCGAGGCGTCGACGCCGTAGCCGGTGACGCGCGCGCCGGTGGCGTTGACGATGAAGCCGTCCTTGTCGAGGTGGAACTGGCCGTTGCGCGAATAGGTGATGTCTCCCGCCGTGTCCATCCGGAAGAAGCCGTTGCCGTTGATCGCGACGTCGAGCGGGTTGCTCGTCGTGCTGATCGTGCCCTGCACGAACTGCTGCTGCACGGCGACCACCGACGTGCCGATGCCCGCGCCGACCGAGCTCGCCGCCTGCAGGCTGTTGGCATAGACGTCGGCGAAGATCGCGTCGGCCGACTTGAAGCCGACGGTGCTGGCGTTGGCGACGTTGTTGCCGATGACGTCGAGGTTGCGGGACGCGGCGTTGAGGCCCGACAGGCCCTGTTCGAAGCTCATGGATGTTTCCCTTTCAGAGGATTTCGACGATTTGCGAAAGACCGATGGTGCCGAGGGCGCCGAGCTGCAGCTGGCCGCCGCTCGTTCCCGGGAGAAGTCCGTCGACGTGCGCGACGGTGAGCGCGGTGGTGTCGACGCTCGCCTTGCCTGCCGTCGCGGTCACGGTGAACGTGTACTTGCCGTCGGCGAGCGACTGGCCGCTGTCGCCCTTGCCGTCCCAGTCGAGGAAGTGCACGTCGGCGGTGGCGGGACCGGCGTCGATCGTGCGCACGACGGCGCCGTTGGCGTCCTTGATCGTGATCGTCACGTCGTCGGCCGCGGACTTGACCGCGTAGGCGAGCTTGCCCGTGCCGTCGGCCAGCGCGATCTGGTTGCCGCTGACGACGACGTCGTGGCCGACGAGGTTGGCCGACTGCATGTACTGGTTGGCGTCGAGCGCCGTCGACAGCGACGCGAGCGTGTCGTTGATCTTGTTGACGCCGGTCACCGTCGAGAGCTGCGCGAGCTGCGAGGTGATCTCGGCGTTGTCGAGCGGGTTGAGCGGGTCCTGGTTCTGCAGCTGCGTCACGAGCAGCGTCAGGAAGCGCTGTGACGCGTCGTCGACGAGGCCGTTGGCGTTCGTCGCGGCGCCGCTGCCGGACGTCCCGGACGTTCCGGACGTTCCGGACGTCCCGGACGTGCCGCTCCCCGAGCCGCCCGTTCCATCCGAGGCCGACTTGAGCAGGAGCGATGGGGTGATCGTGGTCATCGCGAGGTTCCTTGGCGTGCGTTCACTGGCCGAGCGTCAGCGTCTTCTGCAGCAGCGCCTTGGCGGTGTTCATCACCTCGACGTTCGACTGGTAGGAGCGCGACGCGGACATCATGTTGACCATCTCGTCGACGACGCTGACGTTGGGCATCTTCACGTAGCCCTGCGCGTCGGCCAGCGGATGGCCGGGGTTGAACACCGATTTCGCCGGCGACGGGTCCTCGACGACGCCGGCGACGTTGACGCCGTCCACGCCTTCCACGCCGGTCGGTTTCGTCGCGAACACCACCTGGCGCGCCTTGTAGGCGTTGCCGTCGGGGCCGGCGACGCTGTCGGCGTTGGCGAGGTTGCTCGCGGTGACGTTGAGGCGCTGCGACTGCGCGGTCAGCGCCGAGCTCGCGACGCCGAAGACATCGAACAGGGTGGGCATGGCGGCTTATCCTTGCAGTGCGGCAAGCATCGTCTTGATGCGCGCGTTGAGCGCGGCGAGAGCGGCCTCGTAGCGCACCGTGTTGTCGGCGAAGGCGCCGCGCTCGGCGTCCATGTCGACGGAGTTGCCGTCGAGGCTCGATTGCGGCGGCTCGCGATACAGGAGCTCGGGCGCCGGCGCCTCTTTGCCGTCGACGGCGGCGGCCTGCGCCTTGGCGAGCGCGCCCGCGAAATCGAAGTCGACGGCCTTGTAGCCCGGCGTATCGGCGTTGGCGATGTTGCCGGCCAGCACGGTCTGCCGGGCCGCGCGCAGCTTGAGCGCGTCGGTCTGGAAGCCGAGCAGGTCGTCGAGTCGATCGATCATGGCCAAAACCCTTGTGAGGACGATGCCGATTATCGGCAGCGCGGCGTGGATCGATCGGCGGAAAAGCGGGCCAATTGCGCGCCATATCGCCGGCTCGGCCCCCCGCGCGCGGGGCTACGATCGCAGCACGCTCGGGGCTGACGGACACCGTCGTGGCCGCCCTTCCGCCGGCGTGGAAAGGCGCTTTGATGGCTCGACGCTCCGATTCGACCGGCCTGCCGGCTCCCGCTTCGCACCTTCGCGCGGCGCCCGGGCGGCGCCTCCTGCCGTGGCGCGGCCGGATGTCGTTGCCTTGGCTCGCGGCGCTCGCGGTCGTGCTGGCGCTGTCGGCGTCGCGCGCCCATGGCGCACAACCGCCGCTGCAGGACACATTGCGGCAGTTCGCCGACCGCGAGCTCGACACCTCGGCCGGCGAGATGGAGG
Organism: Burkholderiales bacterium; assembly: GCA_025935675.1. Taxonomy (GTDB): domain Bacteria; phylum Pseudomonadota; class Gammaproteobacteria; order Burkholderiales; family Casimicrobiaceae; genus VBCG01. The sequence continues at coordinate 8,322 of JAICUU010000021.1, read as the reverse complement.
TCACGATCGGCGACCTCGATCCCCGCCTCAACCTCGCGCCCTGTGCGCGCTACGAGCCGTTCCTGCCGCCCGGCACGAAGCTGTGGGGCCGCGCGACACTCGGCGTGCGCTGCGTCGAAGGCGCCAACTGGGTCGTCTACGTGCCGATCCAGGTACGCGTATACGCGCCGGCGCTGGTCGCCGCGCGCGCGCTTCCCCGCAACCATGCGATCGCCCCCGACGACGTGCGGATCGAGCGCCTCGAGCTGACCGCCATCGCCAACCCGGTCGTGACGGCCACCGAGCCCTACGCTGGCGAGCGCCTGACGCGCGCGGTGTTGCCCGGCGAGCCGATCACCCGGACGATCCTGCGCACCCCGCCCGTCGTGCAACCCGGCGACCCGGTGCGCGTGGTCATCGGCGGGCGCGGTTTTCGCATCACTGCGGACGGCAAGGCGCTGACGATGGGCAGCGACGGCCAGACGGTGCAGGTCGCGCTGGGCGGCGGTCGAATGGTCTCCGGCGTCGCGCACCAGGGCGGTACGGTCGAGGTCAAGTGACGCCCCGCGCGCCGCACGCTACAGTTTTGCCGTTGACGGCCGATATGACCGTCAGGGGCGTCGTTGGCGCGCCCGCCCAACGAACCCGAGGCATGCGGAGCCCGTCATGAAGATCACATCGTCGTCCAGCGGTACGCGCAGCGAAGCCACCGGCCAGGCGCCGGCCGCGGCCGACCGCAAGTCCGCCTCCGGGTCGCCGGCTACCGCCGGCAAGGGCACCGAGCAGGACTCGATCACGCTCTCCCCGCTGTCGTCGGAGCTCGCCGCCCTCGAGGCGAGCCTCGCCACGCACGGCGAGGTCGACGCGGGCAAGGTCGAGGCGATCCGCCAGGCGATCCTCGACGGGCGCCTGTCGGTGGACTCGGCCGCGGTCGCCGACAAGATGCTCGCCGCGGCCGCGGCGTGGCTCGGCAAGACCTCCTGATGACCGACCGCGCGCTCGACGACGCGATCGCGGCCGAAGCGGCCGGCATCGACGCGCTCGCGGCCGTGCTCGCCGAGGAAACCGCGGCGCTGTGCGCCTGCGACGTCGAAGCGGTCGAGCGCACCGCGGCGCGCAAGCTCGATCTCGTCCGCGACATCGAGCGTCTTAGCGCCACGCGCCGCGCGCTAACCGCGCGCCTGTCCGATCGCGCGACGGCCGCGCCCTTGCTCGCGGCGCTGGTCGCCTGCGCTGCCGAAGCCAGCCGCGTCAACGCGCTCAACGGCCGGCTGATCGATCGCCACCAGCAGTACGTGGCGCGCTCGCTCGCGGCGCTGCGCGGCGCGGCCGGCGGCGCCGCCGTCTACGGTCCGGACGGCCAGTCGCCGCTCGCGACGACGTCACGCCCGCGCGCCCTCGCCTGACGACGCTCACGCGTGCCGCTGCGGCCGCTCGTTGAGCTGCAGCCAGTAGCGCACCAGCGCCGACAGCGTGCCGATCAGCTCGCCGTACTCGACCGGCTTGACGATGTAGCTGTTGGCGCCGGCGGCGTAGCTCGCCTCGATGTCGCGCCGCTCGCGCGACGACGTCAGCACGACGACCGGCTGCAGGCGCGTGCGCATGTCGCCCTTGATCCTGCGCAGCACCTCGTGGCCGTCGACGCGCGGGATCTTGAGGTCGAGCAGCACCACGCGCGGCAGCGCGGCGTCGCCGCGGCCGGCGTAGCTGCCGGTGCCGAACATGAAGTCGAGCGCGACGACGCCGTTGTCGACGTGCGCGACGTTGAGCGCGACGTTGGCCTTGCGCAGCGCGCGCAGCGTGAACTCCGCGTCGTCGGGGTTGTCCTCGACGAGCAGCACGTCGATGGCGTCGTCGCTCATGCCTCGAGCGCCCGCAGCGGCGCGGGCGCCGCCTTGGGCAGCGTGAAATGGAATGTCGTACCCTCGCCCGGCCACGACTCGGCGCGCACGCGGCCGCCGTGGCGCTCGACGATCCGCCGCACGATCGCGAGACCGACACCGACGCCCGGGTAGCTCTCGTTCGCGTGCAGGCGGCTGAACACGCCGAACAGGTTCGCCGCGTCGGCCATGTCGAAGCCTACGCCGTTGTCGCGCACGTGGTAGGTGATCTCGCCGTCGCCGTCGCTCGCGCCGATCCACACCCGCGGCGCCGCCTCGCGCGACGAGAACTTGAATGCGTTCGACACGAGGTTGATCCACGTCTGGCGCAGCATCGCCGCGTCGCCGCGGACCGGCGGCAGCGCGTCGAACGTCACGTCCGGCGCGCGCGGGCCGTATTCCTCGGCGACCTCGGCGACCGCGCTCTTGGCGAGCGCCGCCATGTCGACGTCGTCGCGCGCGGACTCGGCGCGCGCCAGCCGCGAGAACTCGAGCAGGCCGTCGATCAGGCGTCCCATGCGCGCGGCGTTGCGCTCGATTTTCTCGAGCAGCGCGTTGCCGTCGGGCGACAGCCGCGCCACCTCCTCCTCGCGCATGATCGCGGCGAAGCCGTTGATGGCGCGCAGCGGCGCGCGCAGGTCGTGCGAGATCGTGTAGGTGAATGCCTGCAGCTCGTCGATCGTGCGCGTCAGCTCCTCGGTGCGCTCGGTGATGTGCTGCTCGAGCTCGTCGTGCAGGCGGCGCAGCAGCGTCTCGCTGTAGCGCAGCGCCTGCTCCGTGCGCAGCCGGTCCTGGACCTCCATTTCCAGCTTGACGTTCGACTGCGCGAGCTCGGTGGTGCGCTCGACGACGCGCTGCTCGAGCGAAGCGCGCGCCTCGTTGGCCGCGCGCTCGGCGTCACGCCGGCGTGCGTTCTCCTCGCGCAGGAACGCGTTGACCTCCTCGAGCGAGCGCGTCGACGGCAGCGCCAGCGCGCGCGGCATCATCGGCCACACGGCGATCGCCGTCGACACGCCGACGCACGCGGTCAGCACCTTGATCGCGTTCTCGATCCGGTACTCGGGCCAGAACGTCGTGACGATGTCCATCACGTTGGTGAGGCCGGCGGCGACGATGAACGTGCCGAGCAGCCAGAACATCGGCCGCAGCGTGAGGTCCGGACGCCGCCGCGCGAAATACACGAGCGCCGCGGGCAGCGCGAAATAGGCGGCCGCGATGACGGCATCCGCCGCCACCGCGATCCATTGCACCGTCCCTTCCGGGCCGGCCGGCATGGCGGGATTCATCCTGCGACGCTCGCGGAATGTCGACGCGGCGAGCATAGCTCATCCGTTGCGCGGCGACTTTCCGGGAGGCGCCGCGGAAATCGGCGGTACCGACGCGGCAGGCAGTGTCGCCGTCCCCGGCGCCGCCGCAGGCGGCGTGCTCGCGACCGGCACGATCGTCGCCGGCGCCGCCGCGTCCTGCGGCGACAGCGGCGCCTCCTTCGGTGCAACCGGATGGGCGGCGGAATCGCCGTTCGGCACGTCGGCGAGGATCAGGAGCGTCACGCGGCGATTGCGCTGGCGGCCCTCGGCGGTGTCGTTGGTGTCGACCGGATGGTTTTCGGCGAAGCCCACGGCGCGCAAGCGGGCGGGATCGACGCCGTTGGCGGCGAAGAGCCGCACCACCGAGCTCGCGCGCGCTCCGGAGAGCTCCCAGTTCGAGGGGTACAGCGGCGTCTGGATCGGCAGGTTGTCGGTATGCCCCTCGATGTGAACGACGTTGTCGACGCCGGCGAGCGTGTGCGCGACATCGACGAGGCTCGGCACGACGTCGGGCTGCAGCGCCGCCTGGCCCGGCGCGAACAGCACGCTTGCGTTGATCTCGACGGCGAGGCCCTGCGGCAGCTGCGTCAGCTTGACCTGCCCCGACTGCATCAACGCGCGGAGCGCGTCGGTGATCTTCTGCGCGATCGACAGGAGCTTCTGCTCCTGCTGGATGCGCACGACGTTGACGGCGCGCGGGACCTTGCGCGGCGGACCCGGCGTGGTGCGGTTCATCGGCGCGAGCCCCGTGGTCTGCGCGGTGACCACGCGGTCGTGGCGGAACGCCTGCAACAGCGAATCCGACAGCACCTTGTACTTGCTCTCGGAGAGCGTCGAGATCGCATACATCACGACGAAGAACGAGAACAGCAGCGTGATGAAGTCAGCGTACGACACGAGCCAGCGCTCGTGGTTCTCGTGCTCCTCCTCGTGACGTCGGCGCGCCATCGCGGGCCCCTCAGGCGAGGTAGCCTTCGAGGCGCGCGGCGATGAGCTTCGGGTTCTCGCCGTTGGCGATGCCGAGGAGGCCGTCGAGCACGAGGTCGCGATGGCGCACCTCGGCGGCGATGATGCCCTTCAGCTTGCTCGCGATCGGCAGGAACAGGAGGTTCGCCGCCGCGACGCCGTAGATCGTCGCCACGAAGGCGACGGCGATGCCGCCGCCAAGCTTCGCGGGATCGGTCAGGTTCTCCATCACATGGATCAGGCCCAGCACGGCGCCCAGGATGCCGATCGTCGGCGCATAGCCGCCCGCCGCTTCCCAGATCTTGGCGGCGGCGCGCTGGCGATCGGCCTTGGCGTCGATCTCCACTTCCATTGCCTCGCGGATCCGCTCGGGCTCGAAGCCGTCGACGAGCATCTGCAGGCCGTTGCGGGCGAAGCCCGCCGGCAACGCGTCGAGCTGGCGTTCCAGCGCCAGCATGCCTTCGCGGCGCGCGACCTCGGCCCATTGCGCGATCTCCGCGATCGCGGCAGCGTCGTCGCGCTTGGGCGGCATCAGCACGAAGCGCGCGAGCAGCAGTCCCTCGCGGAAAGTCCGCAGGGGTGTCTGCAGCATCACGGCACCGAGGGTGCCGCCGATGACGATGAGAAAGGCCGCGAGCTGCAGCATCGAGCCGATGCTGCCGCCCTCCAGCCATTGGCCCCCGACGATCGCACCGAAGGCGACGACGAGGCCCAGGATGCTCAGGATATCCATGCGCGAGACCGAGGGAAGTCTCCATGGATATCGGCAGCGCGGCGCGGCTGCGCAGGGTGAAACCGGCTACCAGTCCTTCATCCGGCTGCGCAGCCGCGCGACCGCCTGGCCATGGAGCTGGCAGACGCGCGACTCGGAAACCTCCAGAACGGCGGCGATTTCCTTGAAATTGAGCTCCTGCTCGTAATAAAGCGACAAAAGGAGCTTTTCGCGCTCGGGCAGCGCGTCGATGCCGCGGACCAGCGCCTCGCGAAAGCGCCGGTCCGTCAGGCGCTCGCTCGGGTTCTCGCGGTTGTCGGGTACATGTCGTTCGAGGTACTCGTCGCCGCCGGCGGTGTGCAGGTCGTCGAACAGCACGAGCTCCATGCCGCGCGCGTCGCCGAGCTCCGACTGGTACGCGGCGAGCGTCATTCCGAGCTCTCGCGCGATCTCGTCCTCGGTCGGCGGCCGCGCGTGGCGCTGCTCGAGGCGCGACACTGCCTGCTCGACGCGCCGCAGCGTCTTGCGCACGCTGCGCGGCATCCAGTCGTTCTGGCGCAGCTCGTCGAGCATCGCGCCCTTGATCCGCTGCGAGGCGAACGTCTCGAACTGCGTGCCGTGGCCTTCCTCGTAGCGCGACGCGGCATCCATGAGGCCGATCATGCCGGCCTGGATGATGTCGTCGATCTCGACGCTGGCCGGCAGCCGCGCGGCGAGATGATGCGCGAGGCGCTTCACCAGCGGCGCGAACTCGCGGATGCGGTCGCTGCGGTCGGTCGCGTACATCGCGTCACGCGGCGGCGGCATGGTCGTCGCCATCGGTCACCGCCAGCGCCGCGCGCAGGCGGTCGAGCGCGGCGCCATCGGCGGGCCACTGCCCGCACAGCGCGAGCTCGACGCCGAGGAAGCGCTTCGCCGTGGCGGCGAGGCTCGCGAACATCGCCTCGCCGGCGCGCGATTCGGCAACGCGCGCGGCGACGATGCCGAAGCGGCTGCGGCCTTGCGACGCGGCGAGCGCCTTGATCCGCGCGTACGCATCGGTGACGCCCGCGCGCGTGGGATTGACCATGAAGATCGGCCGCGCGCAGCCGGTCGCGGCCGGCGGCAGGCCGTGCACGATCCAGGTGTCGAACGTCGCGGCGAAGCGGCCCAGCGCGGCGGCCACCCCGTCGCGCCAGTCGTCTCGACCGGCGGCGAGGAGATCGAGGCCGCGCGCCGCGGGCAACAGCGTCACGTCGTCGGCAATGCGGAGCAGCGCCATCTCGGCGGTGGCGTCGCCCTCGAGCACGTGCCAGAGCTCGTGGCGCGCGCGGGTGCCGGCGTGCGCGGCGACCGCGCCACGGCTGCGGTCGAGGATCAGCACGCGCTCGCCCACGTCGGCGCAGGCGCGTGCGAGCGCGACCGTCGCGGCGTCGGCATCGGTGCCGGCGATGGCGCCCACGGGTGTCGCGCCACGCGCGAAAAGGCGCCGCAGGCCGGTGGCCTGGTCGTCGCGCGCGGTCATTGGCTGACCCTCCGCGCTGCGCGCTGCGGGGCTCGCAATTGGCAGGCCCGGCGCTTGGGGCGGCCCTGCGCGCTCATGTCAGGCACACAGCGCTCCGGTGCCGTCGACGAGGCAGGCCTCGTCGTCCTCGAGCGTGAACGCGCCAGCGGCGCGGGCGCGCAGCGAGCGGTGCACGAGGTAGGCGCTGTTCGGCGCGTGCAGGTCCTCGGGCACGCGCTGGCCGGCGGAAATGTAAGCGAGCGGCAGCGCGTGGCGGATCGCGACGTCGAGCGCCGGCGCGATCTGCACCGCCTCGTCGAGCTTGGTGACGATGCAGCCCGCGTCTCGAATCGGCGTGCCGTGCTCGGGCTGGCGGCGATAGATGCGCACCACCTCCTCGAGCGTCTGCGCTTGCGCCGCGGCGTTGAGCAGCAGGAGCCGCTGCACCTCGGGCTGCGCGAGAAGCGCGGTCTGCTCGCCGAGCTTGGTGTCGCGCTGTCCCATGCCGACGGTGTCGATCAGCACGAGGTGCTTGCCGCGCAGCGAGTCGAGCGCCTGGCGCAGGTCCTGGCGATCCGACACGGTGTGCACGGCGACGCCGAGGATGCGTGCGTAGATCCGCAGCTGGTCCTGCGCGCCGACGCGGTAGCTGTCGGTGGTGAGGAGCGCCAGCTTGCCCGCGCCGTAGCGCACCGCGCAGCGCGCGGCGAGCTTGGCGGTGGTGGTCGTCTTGCCGACGCCGGTGGGGCCGACCAGCGCATAGACGCCGCCGCGCGTGACTACGTCGTCGACCGCCTGCGAGCAGTCGAGCCGGCTCGCGAGCGCGCGCGTCAGCGCGTCGAACGCCGCGGCCGGGTCGCCGCGGCCATCGACGGCCTGCGTGAGCTCGCGTGCAAGCGCCGGGCTGTAGCCGGCCGTCAAAAGATCGCGCATCAGCTTGGCGCGCTGCGGATTGCGCCGCAGCGTGTCGGTCCACGCGAGCTGCGAGAGCTGCGTCTCGAGCAGCGCGCGCAGGCCGGCGACGTCCTCGCGGACCTGGTTGAGCCCGGCGTCTTGCGGGGGCGACTCGGGCGCGCGCGGCGGCGACGAGGCGTTGGCCTCGGCGCGCGTCAGCAGTGGCGAGTTGTCGGCCTCGCGTGCGGGCGCACGGGCCGGCGCGTCGCGACCCTTCGGGGACGCATCGCCGGCCGTGAGGAGCGTCATCGCATCGCCGGCGAGCGCGTCGACCTCGACGCCTTCGGCGGTGGAGCGGTTGGCGATGATCAGGGCGTCGGGGCCGAGCTCGCTCCTGACCTGCTCGAGGACGGCACGCGAGGTGAGACCGAAAAAGCGCTTGAGCTTCATGACTTGCCTCCGATGACGATGCGTGCGCGCAGCGCACGGGACGACGGGATTTCACTATGCGCGAGGACGCGCAACTCGGGCGCGCCGCGCCGCACCAGGCGCGCGAGCGGCGCACGCAGGCGATCGGACGTGACGAGCACCGGCGGCAGGCCGGCCGCGTCCTGCTGGCGCGCGGCATTGCCGAGCTCGCGGATGATCGTCTCGGCGAGGTCGGGCTCGATGCCGCCGCCTTCCGCGGCGACGCCCGCGAGCACCTGCGTCAGCACGCGCTCGAGCTCGCCGTCGAGCGTGATGACCGCGAGCTCGCCGCCCTGGCCGAACAGGTTCTGCACGATCGCCGGCCCGAGTGCCACGCGCACCGCGGCGGTGAGCTCCTGCGGGTCCTGCGTGCGCGGCGCGTGGTCGGCGAGCGTCTCGAGGATCGTGCGGATATCGCGCAGCGCGACGCCCTCGTCGAGGAGGTTCTGCAGCACGCGCTGCACGCTCGCGAGCGGCAGCAGCTTCGGCGTCACGTCCTCGACGAGCTTGGCCTGCGTCGTCGCGACGCGGTCGAGCATGCCCTGCACCTCCGCACGGCCGAGGAGCTGCGCGGCGTGGCGGTTGACGAGCGTCGACAGGTGCGTGGCGACGACGGTGCCGGCGTCGACGACC
>JAICUU010000371.1 GCA_025935675.1 Burkholderiales bacterium | reverse complement strand
CGCCGACGGGCTCGACACGCCGCGCGACAACGCGTTCCGCAAGGCGTACGAGGCCGCCTACAAGTCGCCGCCCGACGTGTACGCCGTGCAGGGCTACGATTCGGCGCAGCTCCTCGGCGTCGGCCTCGACGCGGTCAAGGGTGACGTCGGCAAGCGCGATGCGCTGGTCGCCGCGATGGCCAAGGCGCGCATAGACAGCCCGCGCGGCGCGTTCACGCTGTCGCGCTCGCACGAGCCGGTGCAGGACATCTACCTGCGCAAGGTCGCCGGCACGAAGAACATGGTCGTCGGCGTCGCGGTGAAGGCGCTCGCCGATCCTTCGCCCGGCTGCACGATGTAGCATTTCCCCGCTGCACGGCCGGCCGCGCGACGTTGCGTTCGCCGGCCGGCCTTGCGGCGCGCGACGCGACCTCCCGCGCGCGTCCTTGCACCCGCGCCTCGAATGCCCATCCCGATGGACATCGCGACATTCCTCGTCCAGTGCCTCAACGCCGTGCAGTACGGCCTGCTGCTGTTCCTCGTCGCGAGCGGGCTGACGCTGATCTTCGGCATCATGGGCGTGATCAACCTCGCCCACGGCAGCTTCTACATGATCGGCGCCTACATGGCGTGGGGCCTCGCGCCGCTCGTCGCCGCGCATCTCGCCGGCGGCTTCGCCACCGTGCTCGCGATCGGCATCGTGCTGTCGGTGCTCCTGGGCTACGTGCTCGAGTGGGCGTTCGTGAGCTTCCTGTACCGGCGCGACCACCTTCAACAGGTGCTGATGACGTACGGGCTCATCCTCGTGTTCGAGGAGCTGCGCAGCCTCGTCGCCGGCAACGACGTGCACGGCGTCGCGGCACCCGCGAGCCTCGCCGGCAGCATCGCGCTCGGCGACCTGATGAGCTACCCCGTCTACCGGCTCCTCATCTCGGCGGTGTGCGTCGTCGTCGCGCTGGCGATGTGGCTCGTGCTCGCGCGCACGCGCCTCGGCATGTCGATCCGCGCCGGCGCTTCGAACCGCGAGATGAGCGAGGCGCTCGGCATCGACATCCGCTTCCTCTACCGCGTCGTGTTCGCGACCGGCGTCGCGCTGGCGGCGTTCGCCGGGATGATCGCCGCGCCCGTGTCGTCGGTGTATCCCGGGATGGGCAACGCGGTGCTGATCCTGTCGTTCGTGGTCGTCGTCATCGGCGGCATCGGCTCGGTGCGAGGCGCGCTCCTCGCGGCGCTCCTGGTCGGCTTCGTCGACACGTTCGGCAAGGTGCTCGTGCCCCAGGCGTCCGGCGTCGCCGTCTACGTGCTGATGGCGGCGATCCTGCTGTGGCGCCCCGAGGGCCTGTTTCGCCGTGTCTAGCACAGCGCCCGAAGCGCGCGCGGCGTGGCCCGTCATCGCCGCCGCGATCGCCGTCGTCGCGTTCCCGTTGTTCGGCGGGCGCTTCGCGATCGACCTCGCGACGTCGATCATCGTGTCCGCGATCTTCGCGCTGTCGCTCGCGCTTCTCGTCGGCGAGACGGGCCTCGTGTCGTTCGGCCACGCGGCGTTCCTCGGCATCGGCGCGTATGCGACGGCGCTCCTCGCGCCGAAGGCCGGCGCGCCGTCGCTCGTCTGGCTCGCGCCCGCCGTGGTGTCGGTCACCGCCGCCTGCGCGCTCGTCATCGGCGCGCTCGCGATCCGCACGCGCGGCGTCTACTTCATCATGGTAACGCTCGCGTTCTCGCAGATGGCCTACTACGTGTTCCACGACACCGGCATCGGCGGCGGCAGCGACGGCATCTACATCAACGCGCGGCCGACACTGCCGTTCGTCGCGAGTCTCGGCGACGGCCGCACGTTTTACTACGTCGCGGTGGCGTGCCTCTTCGCGACATTCCTGCTGCTCGCCGCGATCAAGCGCGCGCGCTTCGGCCACGCGCTCGCCGGCATCCGGGTCAACGAGGCGCGGATGCGCGCTGCGGGATTTCCGACGTATGCGTACAAGCTGGCGGCGTTCACGCTGGCGGGCGCGCTCGCGGGTGTGGCAGGCCTTTTGTGGGCGGTCAAGGACGGCTTCGTCAACCCCGAGCTCCTCGCCTGGCACCAATCGGGCGCGGTGCTCCTGATGCTGATCATCGGCGGGCTCGGCAGCCTGCGCGGCGCCGTCGTCGGCGCACTCGCGTTCATCCTG
>JAICUU010000053.1 GCA_025935675.1 Burkholderiales bacterium | reverse complement strand
GCCGGCTGCCTCGCCGGCAATCCGGCGATGGCGAAGCGCTACCTCGACTACGGCTACACGTGGATGGCGATGGGCTCCGATCTCAACATGATGATGTCGCGCGCGCAGGAGTGGCTCGGCGACATGGGCCGCGGCGAGTCGACAGCGCCCGCGGGACGTTGAGCGCGACGCTCGAGCTGCGCGCCGGCGACGCGCGCGTCGCCCTGGTGCCGGCGATCGGCGGCGCCATCGCCGCGTTCTCGCTGGACGGCCGCGACGCCATGCGGCCGATGCCCGAGTCGGCGATCGCCGCGGTCGACGTGCGCCAGGCGGCCGCCTATCCGCTCGTGCCGTACTCGAACCGCATCCGCGACGCGCGGCTCGCGTTCGCGGGGCGGACGTACACGCTGGCGCGCAATTTCGGCGACCACCCGCACGCGATCCACGGCGTGGGCTGGCAGCGCGCGTGGCAGGTCACTGGACGCGATCCGCATGCGGCGGCGCTCGCGCTGCGCCACGATGCGCAAGGTGACGACGCGCGGGCATGGCCGTGGCGATTCTCGGCGACCCAGTCCTTCGGGCTCGTCGCGCGGGACGACGGCGCCACGCTCGCGGTGACGATGACGATCCGCAACGACGACGACGCGCCGTTCCCGTTCGGCATCGGCTGGCATCCGTACTTTCCCCGCGAGGGAGCGACGACGCTCGCCTTCGCCGCCGACGGCGTGTGGCGCAACGACGCGACACAACTGCCCCTCGAGCGCGTCGCCGTGCCGCGCGAATGGGATTTCTCCGCCGCGAAGCCCGTCGGCGACGTGCCGCTCGACAACGTGTTCACCGGCTGGCAGGGCGAGGCGAATCTCGCCCTGCCGCAGCGCGGCCTCGCCATCAGGCTCACCGCCGACAGCGCGTGCCGGTACGTCGTCGTGTACGCGCCCGCCGGCCGCGACTTCGTCGCCGTCGAGCCCGTGACGCACGAGACCGATGCGTTCAACCGCGCCGCCGCCGGCGCGACCGGCACCGGCATGCGGGTGCTGCCGCCCGGCGCCGCCTTTTCTTGTACGATGCGGATCAGCGTGCGAGCGACCCGCCCCGCGCGCGCCCTCGCATGAATCCCACCGACCCACACGTGCAGGATGCTGACTCGCCGTTCGCGTGCGCGCTCGATTGCCGCGCGTCGCTCGGTGAATCCCCGGTGTGGAGCGTCGACGAGCAGGTGCTGTACTTCGTCGACATCAACGCACCGGCGCTCCATCGATTCGACCCGGCGAGCGGGGCCGTTGCGACGATGCCGATGCCCTCGGCGATCGGCTCCTTCGCGCTGCGCCGCCGCGGCGGCTTCGTCGTCGCGCTGCGCGACGGCGTGTGGTTCGCCGATCGCGACGGCCGCGTGCAGGAGCGCATTGCCGCCGCGCCCTACGATCCGGCGACGCATCGCTTCAACGATGGCCGCTGCGACCTGCAGGGGCGCTTCCTCGTCGGCGCGATGAAGGAGCAGCCCGATGCCGCGTCGGCGCCGCTCGTGCGCGTCGACCCCGATCGCACGCTCACCGTGCTGTTCGACGGCATCGCGACCAGCAACGGCCTCGGCTGGAGCCCCGACGGGCGCACGATGTACCACGCCGATACGCCGACACGCACGATCCGCGCGTTCGACTACGACGATGCGCGCGGCACGCCGTCCAACCCGCGCGTGTTCGCGGCGTTCACCGGCGAGGGCGAGCGGCCCGACGGCGGCGCCGTCGACAGCGCCGGCAACTACTGGAGCGCGTTCTACCGCGGCGGCAAGGTCGTCAAGATCTCGCCGCGCGGCGAGCTGCTCGCCGAGTACCCGACGCCGGCGCTGTGTCCGACGATGTGCGCGTTCGGCGGCCCCGACCTTTGCACGCTGTACGTGACGAGCGCGCGGCAGAAGCGGCCCGACGACGAGCTCGCGAGGTTCCCGCGATCGGGCAGCGTGTTCTCGATGCGCGTCGACGTGCCCGGCCGCCCGGAGCCGCGCTTCGCGGGCTGAAGCCGGTCGGCGGGCGAGCGATCCATGGCGATCTTCATCGACCCCGCGGCGTACCTGCGGATCGACGCGCTGCAGGCGTTCGACACCACAGCCTCTGGCGCGTCGTTCGCGACGTCGACCGGCGACATCCTCGAGGTCGCGAGCTACGGGCCCGGCGTCTTCCGCGTGCGCCTCGGGCCGCGCGCGCTGCCCGACTACGGCGTCGTCACCGGCCGCGCCAAGGCCTGCACGGTGACGCACCTGCGCGGCGAGTCGCGCTTCGAGTCGGGCGACGCGACGCTCGAGCTCGTCGGCGCGCCGCTGCGCGCGCGCCTCTTGTGGAAAGGCGCGCCGGTGCTCGAGTCGCTGACCGACGAGCATCAGCGCGGCTGGACGCGGCTGCCGGCGTTCGGCCGGCTGCGCTCCGCCGCGCAATGGACGGCGGCGTTCGCGCTCGCGAGCGGAGAGAGCGTGTACGGCCTCGGCGAGAAGTTCGGCCCGCTCGACAAGCGCGGCCAGCTCGTACATTCGCAGGTGGACGACGCGCTCGGTGTCAACACCGGCCTCGCGTACAAGAGCACCCCTTTCGCGTGGAGCCCGGGCCGCGGGCAAGGCGCGTTCGGAATCTTCCTGAACACGCCGGGCATGGTGTCGCACGGCGTCGGCCATCCCGACTGGTCGCACCGCAGCTACGCGGTGGTCGTCGAGGACGAGGCGCTGGACGTTTTCCTGTTCGCCGGCGACGCGCCGGCCGACATCCTCGCGGGCTACACCGGCGTCACCGGCCGCGCGCCGGCGGTGCCGCGCTGGAGCCTCGGCCTGTGGGTGTCGCGCAACTACTACGAGACGCCTGGCGAGGCGATCGACGTCGCGCGCAAGCTCCGCGCGCGGCGCATCCCGAGCGACGTGCTGACGCTCGACGCGCGGGCCACGTGGAAGACGTCGACTCGCTTCGATTTCGAATGGGACGCCGAACGCTGGCCCGATCCGCCGGCGGCGCTGCGCGAGATCAAGGCCGAGGCCTTTCGCGTCTGCGTCAGCGAGTCGCCCTACGTGTCGGTGCACTCGCCGCTGTTCCAGCCGATGGCACAGCGCGGCTTCCTGCTCGCCAACGACGACCAGTCGCCGGCGATCTTCGCGTGGAACCTCGATCCCGCGACCAGCGTGTTCGGCGGCGCGTTGACGCCGCTCGCCGAGAGCGGCATCGTCGACTTCACGAATCCCGCCGCGTTCGAGTTCTGGCGCGACGCGCACGCGCCGTTGTTCGAGGCCGGCGTCGACGTGATCACCAGCGCGTTCGGCGAGCACGTGCCCGACGATGTCGTCGCCTTCAACGGCGAGCGCGGCCGCCGGCTGCACAACGTGTATCCGCTGCTCTACAACCGCTGCGTGTTCGAGGCGACCGCCAAGTTCCAGCCCACCGCCGACGCGCCGCCGATGATCTGGAGCCGCGCCGGATGGGCAGGCAGCCAGCGCTACCCGATCGGCTGGGGCGGCGACGCGCAGAGCGACTGGGAGGGGCTCGCGGCGTCGGTGCGCGGCGCGCTGTCGCTCGGCATGAGCGGCACGCCGTACCACGCCAGCGACATCGGCGGTTTCTACGGCTCGTCGCAGCCATCGCCGGAGCTCTACCTGCGCTGGCTGCAGGTCGCGGTGTTCGGCTCGCACATGCGCGTGCACGGCGTCGGCGAGCGCGAGCCGTGGGCGTTCGGCGCGCAGGCCGAGGCCATCGCGCGCAAGTGGCTGGCGTTCCGCTACCGGCTCATTCCCTATCTCGAGCGCGTGATCGCCGAGGCGACGCGGACCGGCCTGCCGGTGATGCGCGCGATGCCGCTCGCGTTCCCCGAGGTCGCGCTGCTGCGCGGCTTCGACACGCAGTTCATGTGCGGCGATGCGCTCCTGTGCGCGGCGATCGTCCGCGACGGCGGCGGCATCGACGTGGCGCTGCCGCCGGGCGCCTGGTACGACCTCAACACGCGCCAGCGCTTTGCCGGCAAGCAGGTGCTGCGCTACACGGCGCCGCTCGACCAGTTCCCGGTGTTCGGCCGCGAAGGCGCGACGCTGCCGCTCGGGCATTCGGTGCAGCACACCGGCGAGATCGATGCCGACCATCCGCTCGAGATGGCGTGGGTGTTCGGCAAGCCCGCGGCGGCGCTCGACGGCTTCGCGCAACTGCGCGTCGACGCCGGCGGCGGCGTGCGCGCGGCCAAGGGCCTGCGCGTCGACGTGTTCGGCGACGCGGCCGTCGACGTGCGATCGCTATGAGTGTGAAGAGCCGTACCAGGCGCCCACCTGCCGTCATTACCGCGAAAGCGGGGATCCAGCCTTGGCGCTGCGATGGATCGAACGACGCATGCCCGGACCCTGCGTCACGACTGGATTCCCGCTTTCGCGGGAATGACGAGGGGCACCGCTTCCCGTGACCGCGCCGCTGATCGCGATCACGTCGGGCGAGCCGGCCGGCATCGGCCCGGAGCTTTGCGCGATGATCGCGGCGCGCCATGCCGCCAAACCCTTCGCCGCGCGCCTAGTGATCATCGGCGACCGCGATCTTCTCGCCACGCGCGCCGCGCGCATCGGGCTGCGCGGCGACCACCCGGCTTTCGATCGCAGCGGCCGCGCGAGCGCGCCGGCGGTGTCGGTGCTGCACGTCCCGCTCGCCGTGCCGGTGGTGGCGGGCACGCCCGACCCGACGAATGCGTTCCACGTGCGCGACCAGCTCGTTGCCGGTTGCGACGGCGCGTCGATGGGCGAGTTCGCCGCGCTCGTCACGGCCCCGGCGCAGAAAAGCGTGATGCTCGACGCGGGCATCGACTTTCCGGGCCACACCGAGTTCTTCGCGATGCGCACGCACACGCCGCGCGTCGTGATGTTGCTGGTCGGCGGCAATGCGGCCGCGCCGCTGCGCGTCGCGCTGGCGACGACTCACCTGCCGCTCGCCGCCGTTCCCGCGGCGATCACGCGCGAGGTCCTCGCCGACACGTTCGCCATCGTCGCGCGCGACCTTGCCGATCGGTTCGGCCTCGCGCGGCCGCGGCTCGGCGTGTGCGGGTTGAACCCGCACGCCGGCGAGCGCGGGCACCTCGGCCGCGAGGAGATCGACGTCATCGCCCCGGCGGTCGCCGCTGCGCGCGACGCGGGCCTCGACGTCAGCGGCCCGCTGCCGGCCGACACGATCTTCGTGCCGCAGCACGCGCGCGCGTTCGACGCGATCGTCGCGATGTATCACGACCAGGGACTGCCGGTGCTGAAGGCGGCGAGCTTCGGCGGCGGCGTCAATGTCACGCTCGGCCTGCCGTTCATCCGCACCTCGGTCGACCATGGCACCGCGCTCGACCTCGCACGCGACGCCGCGGCGGCCGCCACCGCCGACCCGGGCTCGCTCGAAGCGGCGCTCGCGCTGGCGATCGAGCTCGCCGCGACGCGCGCACGCGCCGGCTGAGAAGGCGGCGATGGACCGCCACGTCGCGCGGCGCCGCTTCGGCCAGAATTTCCTCGTCGACCCGCATTACGTGGCGCGCATCGTCGACGCGATCGCACCTGCGCAGGGCGACAAGCTCGTCGAGATCGGCCCGGGCCTCGCCGCGCTCACCGGCGCGCTCGTCGCGCGCGCGGGCCGCATCACCGCGATCGAGATCGACCGCGACCTGTGCGTGCGACTGCGCGCCGACTACCCGCCGGAAGCGCTCACGCTGGTCGAGGCCGACGCGCTGGCGTTCGACTTCGCGACGCTGGGCGAGCGCTTGCGCATCGTCGGCAACCTGCCGTACAACATCAGCTCGCCGCTCCTGTTCCACCTCGCGGCGTACGACGGGCGCATCGACGACGTGCACGTGATGCTGCAAAAGGAGGTCGTGGCGCGGATGGTCGCAGCACCCGCCACGCCCGACTACGGCCGCCTTTCGGTGATGCTGCAGGCGACGTTCGCGATGACGCGGCTCTTCATCGTCCCCCCGGGCGCGTTCCGGCCGGTGCCGAAGGTCGACTCTGCGGTGGTGCGCCTCGTGCCGCTCGGCGCGCGCAAGCCCGCGCTCACCGACGCGGCGCTTTTCGCGCGCGTGGTCGCCGCGGCGTTCGCGCAGCGGCGCAAGACGCTGCGCAATGCGCTGTCGGCGCTGGTCGACGTGCCGGCGCTCGCAGCCGCCGGCATCGATCCTGGCGCGCGCGGCGAGACGCTCGCCGTCGGCGATTTCGTGAGGCTTGCCAACCATCTCTCGCGTGGCGGCGCCGCGCGCGGCGCGGCGTGACCGCGGCCGCCGCTGGCGCGCTGGCGCGCCGCTTCGACGAAGCCGCGGCGCGCGACGCCGCCGCGCGGTTCGACCTCGCCGCGCTGCCACCGGACTTCGACGGCGACCCGTATCCGTACTACCGCGCGTTGCGCGAGCACGCGCCGGTCAAGGCGATGCCCGACGGCTCGTGGTTCCTCACCCGCTACGACGACATCGTGCCGGTGTACCGCGACCCCGATCGCTACAGCTCGGACAAGAAGCGCGAGTTCGGCCCCAAGTACGGCCCGTCGCCGCTGCTCGAGCACCATACGACGAGCCTCGTGTTCAACGACCCGCCGCTGCACACGCGCGTGCGTCGCGCGATCGTCGGCGCATTGTCGCAGCGGCACATCGCGGCGATGGAGGCGGGCCTCGTCGCGCTCGTCGACCGGCTGCTCGACGCGCTGGCGGCGCAAGGCGGCGGCGACCTCGTCGACGACTACGCCGGCGCGATCCCCGTCGAGATCATCGGCAACCTGCTCGGCGTGCCGCATGACGAGCGCGGCCCGTTGCGCGGCTGGTCGCTCGCGATCCTCGGCGCGCTCGAGCCCGTGCTCACGCCCGAGCGCGCAACGGCCGGCAATCGCGCGGTGACCGAGATGAAGGCCTACCTCGCCACGCTGGTCGCCGACCGGCGCCGCCATCCGCGCGACGCGGCGACCGACGTGCTGACGCGGCTCATCGCCGGCGACCACGGCGCCGAGCCGCTCACCGAGGCCGAGCTTTTGCACCAGTGCATCTTCCTGCTCAACGCCGGCCACGAGACGACCACCAACCTGATCGGCAATGCGCTCGAGGCGCTGTGCCGCTGGCCCGGCGAGCGCGCGCGCCTCGTCGCCGAGCCCGCGCTCGCCGCCACCGCCGTCGAGGAGTTCCTGCGCTTCGAAAGCTCGAACCAGCTCGGCAATCGCATCACCACGGCGCCGGCGACGATCGGCGGCGTGTCGCTGCCCGCGAACGCGCGAATCACGCTGTGCATCGGCGCCGCCAACCGCGACCCGTCGCAGTTCGCCGATCCCGACCGGCTCGACGTCGCGCGCGAGCCCAATCGCCACGTCGCGTTCGGCTCCGGCATCCACACCTGCGCGGGACTGAACCTCGCGCGCCTCGAAGGGCGCGTCGCGATCGGCCGCTTCCTCGCGCGGTTCCCGGGTTACGCGATCGACGGCACGCCGGTGCGCGGCGGCCGCGCGCGGTTTCGCGGCTTCCTGCACCTGCCAGTGCGCCTAGCCCCTTGAACGACCGCCTGCACTAGAATGCCCGCATCGCGGCCCGACGCGGCGCGCGGCATCGAGGGAGGAACCATCCATGCAGCATGCAATGACGCGCGTCGCGGTGCTTGCCGCGCTCGCAGCCTTCGCCGGCGCCGCGACGCTCGCGCAGGCGCAGGTGAAGGTCGGCGTCACCGTCTCGGCGACGGGCCCCGCGGCCTCGCTCGGCATTCCCGAGCGCAACACGATTCCGCTGTGCCCGAAGACCGCGGGCGGCAAGTCGATCGAGTACATCGTGCTCGACGACGCCACCGACACGACCACCGCCGTGCAGAACACGCGCAAGCTGATCGGCGAGAGCAAGGTCGACGCGATCATCGGCTCGACGACCACGCCCAACTCGCTGGCGATGATCGACGTGTTCGCCGACGGCGCCACGCCGGCGGTGTCGCTCGCCTCGTCGGTGCGCATCATCGAGCCGATGGACGCGAAGAAAGCCTGGTCGTTCAAGACGCCGCAGACCGACGTGATGATGGCGGGCGCGATCCTCGAGCACGCCAGCGCGCACGGCGTGAAGACGCTCGGCTACGTCGGCTTCTCGGACGCGCTCGGCGAGGCGTTCTTCGCCGAAATCGACAAGGCCGCCAAGTCGCGCAACATCCCGCTCGTCGTCAACGAGCGCTTCGCGCCGAAGGACACGAGCGTGCTGGGCCAGGTGCTGAAGCTCATCGCCGCCAAGCCGGACGCCATCGTCATCGGCGCGTCGGGCACGCCGGCGGCGCTGCCGGCGACGACGCTCGTCGAGCGCGGCTACAAGGGCAAGCTTTACTTCAACCACGGCGTCGCCAACAACGACTTCCTGCGCGTCGGCGGCAAGGACGTCGAAGGCGCGTTCGTGCCGGCGAGCCCGGTGATCGTCGCGAGCCAGCTGCCTGACGCGCATCCGGCGAAGAAGCGCGCGCTCGAGTACACGGCGCTGTACGAGTCGGCGCACGGCAAGGGCAGCGTGTCGGCGTTCGGCTCGTACACGTGGGACGCCTGCCTCGAGATCGTCAACGCCATTCCCGAGGCGCTCAAGGCCGGCGAACCCGGCACGCCGGCGTTCCGCCACGCGCTGCGCGACGCGCTCGAGGCGACCAAGGACTTCGCCGTCAGCAACGGCGTCGTGACGATGTCGAAGTCGGACCACCTCGGGCTCGACTCGCGGGCGCGGGTCATGGTGCAGATCCACGACGGCAAGTGGGTGCTGCAGCCGTAGCGTCGCGAAACCCGCGCGGCGCCGGCCGCGCGGGCGTCAGAACAAAAGCGCGGTGAGCGCGGCCTCGAGCCGCGGAATCAGCAGCAGCACGATCTGCGCGAGCACGATGACGATGAGTGGCGACAGGTCGAGCGTGCCGCCGATCGGCGGAATGACCTTGCGCAGCGGCCGCAACAGCGGGAACGTCAGCGCGTTGAGCACGCCCGACAGCGGCGAATCGGGCGCGACCCACGACAGCAGCGCGAACGCGAGCACGGCGACGATCAGGATCCACAGCGCCGCCTCGACGAGCTTGACCAGCGCGATCAGCGCCACGTAGGCCGCGCCCGGCAGCGACAGCAGCTCGAAGCCCGCGCCGAACAGCAGCAGGATCGCGACGATCCACAGCGCCTGCATGATGAACGCGGCGACGAACGTCGCCCAGTCGTAGCCGCGCACGCCCGGCACGATCCGGCGCAGCGGCTTCACCGCCCAGTCGGTCAACGCCATCGTCGCCTGGCCGAGCGGGTTGCGGAACGGCGCGCGCATCGCCTGCATCGCGAAGCGCAGCAGCAGCGCGTAGGTGACGAGCCCGAACGCGACGTCGATGACGAGCTTGAGCGCCTGGTTGATGAACGCCATCGCGCTAGTCCCGGCCCGCCGCGTCGCCGAGCTCGCGGGCGCGCGCCGCCGCCGCCTTCACCGCGTCGATGAAGCGGCGCTTGACGTCGCCGCGCTCGAGCGCCTCGAGCGCGCGCTCGGTGGTCCCGCCCTTCGACGTCACCTGCGCGCGCAGCGTCGCGGGCTCCGCGGGCGAATCGTCGGCGAGCCGCATCGCGCCGGTGAACGTCGCGTACGCGAGCTTGCGCGCATCGCCCTCGGCGAAGCCCAGCTCCAGCGCCGCCTCGACGAGGCCCTCGAGGAAATAGAAGACGTACGCGGGACCACTGCCCGACACGCCGGTCACGGCATCGAGCATCGCCTCGCGTGGGCATTCGACAATCGCGCCGGCGGCGCCGAGCACCTCCATCGCCGCCGCGCGGCCGACGTTCGGCACGCCCGGCGACACGTACACCCCGCTGACGCCGGCGCCGACCAGCGCGGGGGTGTTCGGCATCGCGCGCACGATCCGCGTGTAATTGCCGAGCCAGCGCGCGAGGTCTGCCGCGCGCACGCCGGCGACGATCGACAGGAGCGCCGGTACCGCATGGATCGTGCCGGCGAGCGCGGCCACCGCCTCGCGCGCCTGCTGCGGCTTCACCGCCAGCACGACGAGCGTCGCGTCGTCCCATATCGCCTGCGCCGCGTCGCCAACGCAACGCAATCCCGGAAAGCGCGCGGCGAGCGTGGCGCGCTGCGCGGCCAGCGGCTCGACGATCGCGATGTCGGCGGCGCCGCGGCCGCGCGCGAGGACGCCGCCGACGAGCGCCGTCGCCATGTTGCCGCCGCCGATGAAGACGAGGCTGCTCACGAAATGGCCTCCGCGGTCGCGGGCGACGCCATGCGCGCGCCGAAGATCGCCGAGCCGATCCGCACCTCGGTCGCGCCCTCGGCGACCGCCGCCTCGAGGTCGGCGCTCATGCCCATCGACAGCGTGTCGAGGCCAAGCCCTTCGCGACGTGCGGCGTCGAAGGCCTGTCTCAACGCGCCGAACTGCGCGCGCACCGCAGTCTCGGCTGCGTCGGCCGCGGCGATGCCCATGAAGCCGCGCAGGCGCAGCGCCGGCAGCCGCGCGACCTCGCGCGCCAGCGGCAGCGCGTCGTCGATCGTCACGCCATGCTTCTGCGGTTCGCCGCTGATGTTGACCTGCACCAGCACGTCGAGCGGCGGGGCGTCTCCCAGCGCCGCGCGCGCCGCCGCCAGCTTGCGGGCAATATCGAGGCGGTCGATGGTCTCCACCGCGTCGAAGATGCGCGCGGCGCGCGCCGCCTTGTTCGATTGCAGCGGCCCGATCAGCACGAGGCGGAGGTCGCGGAGGTCGGCGAGCGCAACGCGCTTGGCCTCGCCCTCGCGGACGTAGTTCTCGCCGAACGCGCGCTGCCCGAGCGCGTGGACCTCGCGCACGGCATCGGCCGGAAAAGTCTTGGAAACCGCGAGGATGGCGACGCTTTCGGGCGCGCGGCCGGCCTCGTTGGCGGCGTTGGCGACGCGCGCCGCCACGGCTTGCCACGCCTTCTCGTATCGGCTCATAATCGCCCGGCCACGATGCCGGCGGCATAAGACGGCATGAAACTTGCTCCGGACGTAAGCCCTAACGACTTGATTTTTCGGGCGAACCGGCGCCGCCGTTGGCCGATCGTTCGCCGCTGACGGGATTATAGATGGACATCACCGAGCTCCTCGCGTTTGCCGTCAAGAACAAGGCGTCGGACCTGCACCTGTCGGCGGGCCTGCCGCCGATGATCCGCGTCCACGGCGACATCCGGCGGATCAACCTGCCGCCGATGGAGCACGAGGACGTGCACGCGATGGTGTACGACATCATGTCGGACGCCCAGCGCAAGACGTACGAGGAGATGCTGGAGGCCGACTTCAGCTTCGCGGTGCCGAACCTCGCGCGCTTCCGCGTCAACGCCTACAACCAGAGCCGCGGCGCCGCGGCGGCGTTCCGGACGATCCCGAGCAAGGTGCTGTCGCTCGAGGAGCTCAACGCGCCCAAGGTGTTCGCCGAGCTCACCAACCGCCCGCGCGGCCTCATCCTCTGCACCGGACCGACCGGGTCGGGGAAGTCGACGACGCTGGCGGCGATGACCAACCACGTCAACGAGAACGAGTACGGCCACATCCTCACGATCGAGGACCCGATCGAGTTCCTGCACGAATCGAAGAAGTGCCTGATCAACCAGCGCGAGGTGGGCCCCCACACGCTGTCGTTCGCCAACGCGCTGCGCGCGGCGCTCCGCGAAGACCCGGACTACATCCTGGTCGGCGAAATGCGCGACCTCGAGACGATCCGCCTCGCACTCACCGCCGCGGAAACGGGCCACCTCGTGTTCGGCACGCTGCACACGAGCTCGGCGGCGAAGACCATCGACCGCATCATCGACGTGTTCCCGGCTGCCGAGAAGGACATGGTCCGCGCGATGCTGTCGGAATCGCTCGTGTGCGTGATCGCGCAGACGCTGCTCAAGACCAAGGACGGCCAGGGCCGGGTCGCCGCGCACGAGATCATGATCGGCACGCCGGCGATCCGCAACCTGATCCGCGAGAACAAGGTCGCGCAGATGTACTCGGCGATCCAGACCTCCCAGGCGATGGGCATGCAGACGCTCGACCAGTGCCTCGTCGAGCTCGTCCGGCGCAACATCGTCAACACCGCCGAAGCGCGCAATCGCGCGGTCAACAAGGATCTGTTCGCGGGCTAGCACGCGCTCGCGACGCGAAAGGCTTTCGACCATGGAACGCGAACGCGCCACCAAGTTCATCCACGAACTGCTCGACCTGCTCGTCAAGCAGAAGGGCTCCGACCTCTTCATCACCGCGAGCTTCCCGCCGGCGATCAAGGTCGACGGCAAGATCTCGCCGGTGTCGAAGACCGCGCTGACGCCGCAGCACACGATCGAGCTCGTGCGCAGCGTGATGAACGACAAGCAGGCGGCGGAGTTCGAGTCCAGCAAGGAGTGCAACTTCGCGATCGCGCCGCCCGGCATCGGCCGCTTCCGCGTCAACGCGTTCGTCCAGCAGGGGCGCGTCGGCATGGTGCTGCGCACGATCACCACCGAGATCCCCAGGTTCGAGGACCTCGGCCTGCCGCCGGTGCTGAAGGACATCATCATGTCGAAGCGCGGCATCATGATGTTCGTGGGCGCCACCGGCGCCGGCAAGTCGACGTCGATGGCGTCGCTGCTCGGCTACCGCAACGAGAACAGCTACGGCCACATCATCACGATCGAGGACCCTATCGAGTTCGTGCACGATCACCGCAACTGCATCGTCACGCAGCGCGAGGTGGGCGTCGACTGCGACAACTGGCAGATCGCGCTCAAGAACTCGCTGCGCCAGGCGCCCGACGTCATCCTGATCGGCGAAGTGCGCGAGCGCGAGACGATGGACTACGCGGTGTCGTTCGCCGAAACCGGCCACCTGTGCCTCGCCACGCTGCACGCCAACAGCACCAACCAGGCGCTCGACCGGATCATCAATTTCTTCCCCGAGGAGCGCCGTGCGCAGCTCCTGATGGACCTGTCGCTCAACGTGCGCGCGTTCGTCGCGCAGCGCCTCATCCCGCGCCGCGACGGCCGCGGACGCGTGCCGGCGGTCGAGGTGATGCTGAACTCGCCGCTCGTCTCCGACCTGATCTTCAAGGGCGACGTCGGCGGCATCAAGGACATCATGAAGCGCTCGCGCGAGCTCGGCATGCAGACGTTCGACCAGTCGCTGTTCGACCTCTACGAGTCGGGCCTCATCAGCTACGAGGACGCGCTGCGCAACGCCGACTCGCTCAACGACCTGCGCCTCGAGATCAAGCTGCACGGCAAGGAGGCGAAGAACCGCAACATCTTCGCCGGCACCGGCAATCTCGACATCGTGCCGGAAGCCGAGGGCGCCGCGGTCAACCGCTTCTAGCGGCCGCGCGCGGGCGGCGGCGTCACGCGACGCCGACGCCTTCGTTGCGGCGCGCCGCCGCGCCGGCCGCATCGCGCTCCTCGCGCGTCAACACCCGCGGCTCGACGATCGGCCGGCCATCGTCCCGGAAGAACGGCGTGCGGCGGTAGCCGCCGCCGATCCGAGCGCCGCCGGCTTTCGCGACCGCGCCGATCACGAAACCAACTGTGCGCAACGGCGTTGCCGGCGGCTTGCCGTGCGCGCTCTTCGTATTGACGTTCGCGCGCGCGGCGCCGAACGCCGCGTCGATCGACGCGTCGCTCCCGAGGACGTTGTGCACGAGGCCGGCGTAGGCGACGCGCCAGTCGCGCGGCGTGTTGGCGACCGGCGTTGCGCAGCAGCGTGTATGCCACCGCAACAGCCCGCGCGGGCCGAGCGACAGGCAGGCGAGCGCGTCGAGGCCGCGGTCGACGACCACCTGCGCCGGCGTGACCGCGACGACCTCGGTCCCACCCATCGCGTCGAGGATGTCGCGAGGGCGGCCGAGCGCGTGCGCGTACGCCTGGCAATCGCGGCAGTAGCAGACGCCGCGACCCATCGCGTGGCGTGGCGAAAGCACGCGGCCCTGCAGCGTGCCGCATGTGCAGCGAAGCGGATGCGTGTCCATGGCGGCCTTTCGCGACGGGCGTCGATCCGCCATTGTCTCCGAAGCGAAACAATCACGTGCCGCCGCGGCGACACGCGCGTGCAGCGTCGCGGCGCACGGCTGTGCTAGGCTAACCCTCCCCTCGCGACGACGACCATGGCCGTCCCTTCTCCCGGCGTTCCGCAACCGACGGCGATCACGCTCCACCAGGCGTCGCGCGTGCTCGAGATCGGCTTCGACGACGGCCACGTGTTCCGCTTGCCATGCGAGTACCTGCGCGTCTACTCGCCGTCGGCCGAAGTGCGCGGCCACGGGCCCGGCCAGGAAGTGCTGCAGGTAGGCAAGCGCGACGTCGCGATCACCGAGCTCGAGCCCGTCGGCCACTATGCACTGCGGCCGTCGTTCTCGGACGGCCACAATAGCGGCATCTTCGCGTGGGATTACCTTTACGAGCTCGGCGTGCGCCAGCAGGAGCTGTGGCAGCAGTACCTCGCCCGCCTCGCCGAGGCCGGCGCCTCGCGCGACAAGGCGGCATGACGATGAGCGGGCAGGGCCGCCCCCCGCGCGAATTGCACGCGAAGCGCGCGGCGCCGAGGGCCATCCCGTGACCGAGCGCACGCACTTCGGCTACGAGGAGGTCGCGCCCGACGAGAAGACGCGGCGCGTGCGCGGCGTGTTCGACAGCGTCGCGTCGAAGTACGACGTGATGAACGACCTCATGTCGGGCGGGATGCACCGTGTCTGGAAGCGTTTCGCGGTCGGCGTCGCTGGCGTGCGCGCGGGCGACCGCGTGCTCGACCTCGCCGGCGGCACCGGCGACATGGCGCGGCTCTACGCGAAGGCGGTCGGCGCATCGGGACTTGTCGTGTTGACCGACATCAATGGCGCGATGCTCGCCGCCGGGCGCGACAAGCTCGCCGACGCGGGACTCGTGCTGCCGGTCGTCCAATGCGACGCCGAGGCGCTGCCGTTCGCCGATCGCCATTTCGACTGCGTGTCGATCGCGTTCGGCCTGCGCAACGTGACGGACAAGGACAAGGCGCTCGCCGAAATGCGCCGCGTCACGCGGCCCGGCGGGCTCACGCTGGTGCTCGAGTTCTCGAGGATCGCGCCGCCGCTCGCGCCGGCGTACGATTGGTACAGTTTCAACGTGCTGCCGCGCCTCGGCCGGTGGGTCGCGGGCGACGCGGCGAGCTATCGCTACCTCGCCGAGTCGATCCGGATGCACCCCGACCAGGCGACGCTCGCCACGATGATGGAAGGCGCGGGATTCGACCGCGTCGAGGTTCACAATCTTGCTGCCGGCGCGGTCGCGGTCCACGTCGGCCGGGTCTTTTGACGCAATCCGGAGGTCGGACATGAAACACCGTGCGCTGCTCATCGTTCTTTGCGCCACCGCGCTCGGCGCCGCCACTGCCGCGGACGCCGCACGATTCGGCGGCGGACGCAGCATCGGCATGCAACGTTCGCCGGTAACGGCGCCGCGCGTCGCACCGGCCCCGGCGACACCTGCGCCGGGTGCGACCGCGCCCTCGAGCAGCTTCAACGGCCCCGCCGCCAACCCGGTGATGCCGCGCTCATCGACGGCCGCCGCGCCGGCCGCCTCGGCCGCGCGGGCCGCCGCGCCCGCGACCGGCGGTGCACGCTGGCTCGGCCCGCTCGCCGGCATCGCAGCGGGCCTGGGCCTTGCCGCGCTGTTGTCGCATGCCGGCATCTCGCCGGCGATGTCCGACATCCTGCTGATCGGGCTGTTTGCGCTGGGCGCGATCATGCTCGCGCGCATGTTCATCGCCCGCCGCGTCGCGGCCGGCTTGGGCGCGACGCCGGCCGCCGGCGGCACGTCGCCGCTCGGAACGGCATTCGAGCCGCGCTTCGGCGGCGCGGCGCCCATCCGCCCCGCGCCCGAGCGCTGGCCGCCCGGCTTCGACGCCACGCGCTTCGCGCGAGAAGCGCTGCAGCAGTTCCGCGCGGTGCAGCGCGCGTACGACAACGGCGACACCGCGCGCCTCTCCGACGTGATGACGCCGGAGCTCTACACGGAGACCGTGCAGGACCTGCGCAGCCGCGGCGTGCACGTGCCCACGGCGTTCGACGCGCTCGAGGCCGACGTCGTCGACGTCAGCACCGAGGCCGATCTCTACTGGGTGAGCGTGCGCTTCCACGGCCTCGCGCGCGAGGACGGCGCCGCGGTCGCGCAGCCATTCGACGAGGTGTGGAACCTGTCGAAGCCGGTCGACGGCTCGACCGGCTGGCTCGTCGCCGGCATCCAGCAATCCGTGCCGGCCTGACGCCGGATGCACGCGCCGGCGACCCATCCCGCGCGCGGCGTCACGCGCGTCATCGATCCCGCGCGCGTCGCCACGCGCGTCATCGATCTCTCCGCGCGCGTCGTCAATCGCGCGCTCGCGGGCGAGGACGCGTTGCGCGGCAAGCTCGCCGCGCATGCCGGCGCGACGTTTCGCGTCGCCGGCGGGCCGGCGCACGCCGATTTCACGATCGACGCGGAGGGCGCGCTCCACGAAGCGGCGGCCGACGCCGTACCGTCGCTCACCCTGACGATCCGTGCGCGCGACGTGCCGGGACTCCTCGCCGATCCGTCGCGGTTTGCGACGCGGGTGCACGCCGACGGCGACGCCGCGCTCGCCGCGACGCTCGGCGACCTCGCGGCGACGGTGCCGTGGTTCGTCGAGCGCCTGTGCAGCGAGATCTTCGGTCATGTGCTTGGACAGCGGATCGCCGACACCGGCCGGCGCCTGCTGGGCTTTCCCGAGTCGGCGGCGACCGGACTCGCCCGTCATGTGCAACGCTACGCGACCGAGGAAGCGGCGCTCGGCATCTCGCGTGACGCCGCCGCCGGCTTCGACAGCGAGGCGCGCGCGCTGGCCGCGCGGGTGGATGCGCTCGCCGCCCGCATCGACGCGCTTGCCGCGCGTCGCTAGTCTCCGCCCGGCGATGGCCGCCGCGCGCGATCTGCGACGCGGCACGACACGCGTCGCGACGCGCGCCGGCGCCGCCCGCTGAACGATGCGCATCACCCGCCTCGCCCGCATCCTCCACGTTTCGCTGCGACACGGCCTCGACGGCTTCGTG
>JAICUU010000210.1 GCA_025935675.1 Burkholderiales bacterium | reverse complement strand
GTGCCAATGCCAGCGCGCGCTCGCCGGGCAGCCGCACCGGCGACGCGGGATCGCGCGGCGTCGACGCGTGGCACGCCGCGACGAGGTGGTCCATCTGCCGGCGCATCGCATCCGCGCCGCCGAACGCCGCAGGCTCGATCACCTGCACGAACACCGTCGCGCCCCAGCCGTCCTTCGGATCGGCGCGACCCACACCCGCGAGTCCCGCGGTCAGCGCCTCGACGAGCAACGCGAGCGCAAAGCCCTTGTGCCCCGCGTCGTGACCGCCGAGCGGCAGCAGCGTGCCCTTGGGCGCGTTGAACAGCACGGCCGGATCGTCGCTCGCCTGCCCTTGCGCGTCCTGCAGCCACGGATGCGGCAGCTTCGCGTGCTGCGCATGAAGCCGCTGCGTGAGGCCGTTGGTCGTGTAGCTCGCCGAGATGTCGATCAGGATCGGATCGCCCGACGTCGGAATGCCGGCGGCGAACGGATTGGGCGTGAACACCGGCGTGAGCCCGCCGAACGGCGCGACCGATTCGCCGTTCGGATCGGACGTGTAGAGCAGCGCCATCTGTCCGCGTGCGGCGATCGCCGGCAGGTACGCGGCGAGGCAGGCGATGTGATGCGAGCGCCGTATCACGATGCTGCCGCTGCCGTGCTCGCGCGCAAGCGCCGACGCCGCATCGAACGCGCGCCTCACGAGCCACGGTCCTGGCAGCCGATGGCCGTCCCAGAGCTGCGACGCGCCGCGCGCGTTCACCACGGTCGGCTCGCCGTCGGCGCGCATCGTGCCCTTGGCGATCTCGTCGAGATACGGTGCGAGCAGCGCGAGGCCGTGCGTCGTGTGGCCCATCAGGTCGGCGTCGACCAGCACCTCCGCCACGGCGCGCGCGATGTCGGCGCGCATGCCTGCGGCGATCAACAGCGCGTCGGCGCAGGCAACGAGCGCCGCGGCGTCGTAGCGCGGCGTACGGGCGCTCGCAGGCGATTCGGTCGAGGCCGGCATGGACGAGTGGGGGATTCGCGCGGAGCGCCTTGGTAAACTCGGCCGATTCTAGCGCGGCGGGCGGCATCCTCGCGCGGCGCGCAATGCGGTGGATCAATGCTTCCCTCGTCGTTGCAGGTCAGCATCGTGACGTTCAGGCCCGACCGCGTGCTGCTCGATCGCACGCTGCGCCGGCTCGCCCAGGCGATCGGCGCGGCGCGCGAGGCCGGTGCGATCCGCACGGTGAATGTTGCGCTGATCGACAACAGCGGCGACCGCGACAACGCTGACGCCGTCCGCAACATGGGCCATGCGCGCCTGGGCGACGCCAAGGTGCAAGTCATCTGCCTCACCGGCCACGCCAACATCGGGTTCGGCGCCGCGCACAACCTGGTGCTGCACGGCAGCGGCGCCGACTATCACCTCGTGCTCAACCCCGACGTCGAGCTCGACCGCGACGCGCTCGCCAATGGCGTGAAATGGATGGATGCGCATCCCGACATCGGCGCGCTGTCGCCCGCCGTGCGCTCGCCGTCGGGCAAGCGCGACTACCTGTGCAAGCGCTACCCGTCGGTGCTCGACCTCGCGCTGCGCGGCTTCACGCCCACACTCGGCAAGGCGCTTTTCCGCCGGCGGATGGCGCGCTACGAGATGCGCGACGTTATCGATCCCGCGCCCGACGACGAGGTCATCGACATTCCCGCGATGTCGGGCGCGATGCTGCTGGTACGTCGCAAGGCGATCGACGCCACCGGCGGGTTCGACCCCGGCTTCTTTCTCTACTTCGAGGACTTCGACTGGACGGTGCGCCTCAACCGGATCACGCGCACCGCGTACGTGCCGTCGGTGAAGATCGTCCACCACGGCGGCGGTGCTGCGCGCAAGGGCGCGCGCCACATCGGCTGGTTCGTCAAGAGCGGCATGCGCTTCTACCGCAAGCATGGCTGGCGCTGGATCTGACGTCGGCCGCCGCCGCCGCGTCGCCGTCACCGGCGCGGAGGGATTCGTCGGCCGCGCGCTGTGCGCGCACCTCGACAAGGCCGGGTTCGAGGTGCTGGCGATCACGCGCGCCATGTACGGCGACCTCGCGGTCGTCGACACGGCGGCGCTGGCGCGCGCGCTGCACGGCACCGTCGCGCTCGTGCACCTCGCGGCGCGCGCGCACGTGATGCGCGAGCGCGAGCCCGATCCGGAAGCCGCGTTTCGC
The DNA here is from genome assembly GCA_025935675.1 of Burkholderiales bacterium. Taxonomy (GTDB): domain Bacteria; phylum Pseudomonadota; class Gammaproteobacteria; order Burkholderiales; family Casimicrobiaceae; genus VBCG01. The sequence goes on along the minus strand of JAICUU010000210.1, from coordinate 3,659 downwards.
CTGGCCAACGTCGTCGCCACCGGCCGCGTCGCGCGCGCCGCCGGGGATGCGGGCGTGCGTCGCTTCGTGCTCGCGAGCACCGTCAAGGTCAACGGCGAGGCGACGCCGCGCGGGCGGCCGTTTCGCGGCGACGATCCGCCACGACCCGAGGACGCGTACGCGCGCAGCAAGTGGCAGGCGGAAGTGACGCTCGGCGAGCGCGCCAAGGACACGCGGATGTCGGCGACCGCGCTGCGGCTGCCGCTCGTCTACGGCCCCGGCGTGCGCGGCAACTTCCGCACGCTGTGGGAGGCGGTCGCGCAGCGCCGCTGGCTGCCGTTCGCAGCGATCGACAATCGCCGCAGCCTGATCGGCCTCGCCAACCTTTGCGGCGCGTTCGTCGCCGCGCTCGACGCGCCACCCGGAACGTACTTCGTCGCCGACGCGGAAAGCGTGTCGACGCCCGCGCTGGTGCGCGCGATTGCCGCGGCGCAAGGCGTCGACGCCAACCTCGCCTACGTGCCCGTGGGCCTGTTGCGCGCCGCCGGCGCGCTGCTCGATCGGCGGGCGGGCGTCGCGCGCCTCACGTCGTCGCTCGAGGTCGACGCTGCGCCATTTCGCGCGGCGAGCGGCTGGTCGCCGGCGCAAACGCTCGCCGAAGGCCTCGCCGCTATAATTTGACGATGGTGAAAAGGCTCCACGACCGCGCGCCGGACGCGCTGCGGCCGCTCGCGATCGTACGCGGCTACACGAAGCACGCCGAAGGCTCGGTGCTGGTGTCGGCGGGCGACACGCGCGTGCTGTGCACGGTGTCCGTCGAGGAAGGCGTGCCGCCGTTCCTCAAGGGCAAGGGCCGCGGCTGGCTGACCGCCGAGTACGGCATGCTGCCGCGCGCGACCAACACGCGGATGCGCCGCGAGGCCGCCGAAGGCAAGCAGTCGGGCCGCACGCAGGAGATCCAGCGCCTGATCGGTCGCGCGCTGCGCGCCGTCGTCGACTTGGGCGCGCTCGGCGAGCGCACGCTCAAGATCGACTGCGACGTGCTGCAGGCCGACGGCGGCACGCGCTGCGCGTCGATCACCGGCGCGTACGTCGCCGTCGCCGACGCGATCGACTGGTGCCGCGCGCAGGGACTCGTCGCCGCAAATCCGCTCGTCGACAGCGTCGCCGCGGTGTCGGTTGGCGTCGTCGACGGCGCGCCGCTGCTCGACCTCGACTATGCCGAGGATTCGCGCTGCGACACCGACATGAACGTCGTGATGACGGGTGCCGGCGGCTTCGTCGAGCTGCAGGGCACCGCCGAAGGCGCGCCGTTCTCGCGCGCCGAGCTCGACACGCTGGTGGCGCTCGCCGCGCGAGGGCTCGCGGAGATCGGCGCGGCGCAGCGGCGCGCACGCTCGTGATCGGCCGGCTCGTCCTCGCATCCGGCAACCAGGGCAAGCTCCGCGAATTCCGCAGGCTGCTCGCGCCACTGGCGATCGACGTCGTCGCGCAAGCGGAGCTTGGCATCGGTGAAGCCGACGAGCCATACGCGACGTTCGTCGAGAACGCGCTCGCCAAGGCGCGGCATGCGAGCGCGGCTTCGGGACTTGCCGCGCTCGCCGACGACTCCGGCATCTGCGTCGCCGCGCTCGGTGGCGCGCCCGGCGTGATCAGTGCGCACTACGCCGGCGAGCCGCGCTCGGATGCGCGCAACAACGCGAAGCTCGTCGCCGCGCTCCAGGGCGTCGCCGACCGGCGCGCGCACTACGCCTGCGTGCTGGTGCTGGTGCGCAGGGCCGACGATCCCGAGCCGGTCATCGCCGAGGGACGCTGGCATGGCCGCGTGATCGACACGCCGCGCGGCGACGGCGGCTTCGGCTACGACCCGCATTTCGAGGATGCGGCGAGCGGGCTCACTGGCGCCGAGATGGCGCTTGCCGACAAGAATGCGGTGTCGCATCGTGGCGTTGCGATGCGTGCGTTGATCGAGCGGTTGCGGGCGGAACCATGACGCGCGGGCGCCCTCACCCCAACCCTCTCCCGCAAGCGGGAGTGGGAGCGCTTGCACCATCTTCCGCGAGCAACCGAGTGCAGGGTGAGGGTGCTGCATTCTCCGCATCGCTGACGACGCGCCCGCGCTTCGCGGCGCTGCCGCCGCTGTCGCTCTACGTGCACATCCCCTGGTGCCTGCGCAAATGCCCGTACTGCGACTTCAACTCGCACGAGGCGAAGGCCGAGGTCGACGAGTCGCGCTACGTCGACGCGCTGATGGCCGATCTCGAGACCGCGCTGCCGTCGGTGTGGGGCCGCAAGGTCTACACGGTGTTCATCGGCGGCGGCACGCCGAGCCTCTTCTCCGCCGAGGCGATCGACGCGCTCCTCGCCGGCATCCGCGCGCGGCTGCCGCTCGTGCCCGACGCCGAGGTCACGCTGGAGGCGAATCCCGGCAGCTTCGAGCGCGGGAAGTTCGCCGGCTTCTTCGGCGCCGGCGTCAACCGGCTGTCGCTCGGCGTGCAGAGCTTCGACGACGCGAAGCTGCACGCGCTCGGCCGCGTGCACGACGCGGGCGAAGCGCGCCGCGCCGCCGAGGCCGCGCTGATGATCTTCGGCAACGTGAACCTCGACCTCATGTTCGCGCTGCCGCAGCAGACGCTCGACGAGGCCGGGAGCGACGTGGCCGCCGCGGTCGCGTTCGCGCCGCCGCACCTGTCGTTCTACCAGCTCACGCTCGAGCCCAACACGCTTTTCCATCGCCATCCGCCGCCGCTGCCCGACGACGAGCGCGCGGCGGACATGCAGGACATGGTCGCGGCGCGGCTCGAGGCCGCAGGCTACACGCGCTACGAGGTCTCGGCGTACGCCAAGCCGGGACGCGAATGCGCGCACAACCAGAACTACTGGCGCTTCGGCGATTACCTCGGCATCGGCGCCGGCGCGCATTCCAAGGTTTCCTTTCCCGACCGCATCGAGCGCGCGATCCGATGGAAGCAGCCGCGCCAGTACGTCGAGCGCGCGCTCGCCCAGGAGCCTGCGATGGAGCGCCACGACGTCACGCGCGACGACATCGGCTTCGAGTTCATGCTCAACGCATTGCGCCTGACCGAAGGCGTGCCGAGCGCTCTTTTCGCCGAGCGCACCGGCATGCCGCTCGCGATCGTCGGCGAGGCGATCGACGCCGCGGTGCGCAAGGGTCTCCTCGATGCCGATCCCAAGTGGCTGAAGCCCACGCCGCTCGGCCGCCGCTTCCTCAACGACCTGACGTCGCTGTTCCTCGTCGAGCGCGACGCGAACGTCGGGACGGCGCGATGACGGCGCAGCGGCGCTTCCGCCGCCCGTTGCGGCCGTTGCGGGCATCGCGGCGCGGCGCGCGGGGCGCCTTGCGATGACCGCCGTGACACCGCCCGACGCGCTGTCGCTCGGCGAGGCGCGAGCGCGCATCGGAGCGCGCACGCTCAAGCCGTCGGCCTATGCGGCGTGGCTCGTCGCGCACGCGCAGGGCGGCGAGGCCGCGCTGCACGCGTGGGCCTGCCTCGACGCTTCGCACATCGCCGCCGCGGCGACGCGCGCCGATCTCGCGCATCCGTCGGCGCAGGGAGCGTTGCACGGGATGCCGGTCGGCATCAAGGACATCATCGCCACCGCCGGCCTGCCGACGCAATACGGCTCGCCGATCTTCGCCGGCCATCGCGAGCCCGAGG
>JAICUU010000355.1 GCA_025935675.1 Burkholderiales bacterium | reverse complement strand
CGCGTGAAGGAGCGAGCCATCCATCGCGCGCGCGGCACCGGGATCGCCGATCAGCCGCTTCAGCTCCTCGGCGTGCCCGACGCCGCCCGCGGGCGAGCGCGCGAGGCCCAGGTTGACGACGGCGCCGAGCAGCGTCGCGCCAAGCGTGCTGCCCAGGTTGCGCGCAAAGAGATTGGACGCCGTCACCGAGCCGCGCTCGGCGCGCTCGACGACGTCCTGGATCAGCACGATCGCGCAGGTGTTGGCGATGCCCATGCCGAAGCCCATGATCGCCGACCCGATGCCGGCCTGCAGCACGCCGGCGCTGTCGCCGAGCAGCGCGAAGCACGCGCCGCCGGCGGGCAGGAACAGGCTGCCGGTCACGAGCACGGGGCGGATGCCGAAGCGGGTGAAGAGCCGCGGCGCGAGGGTTGCACCGATCGGCCATCCGAGGATCGTCATCGTCAGCGCGAGGCCGGCGATGACCGGCGAACGCCCCAGCACGACCTGCACGTACATCGGCAGGAAGGTCGTCAGCCCCATCAGCGCGACGCTCGCGAGCAGCACCACGCCGTTCGCGGTCAGGATCGGGCGCCGCGCCCATAGCCGCAGCGAGACGATCGGATCGACGGCCTTGCGCTCGTGAACGACGAAGAGCAGGGACGCGACCACGAACAGAAGCGGCGCCGCAAGCCGGGCGACGCCCTGCACATCGCCGGTGTCGCCGAGCGCGAACATCAGCGATCCGACCGCGAGGGTGAAGAGCAGCGATCCCGCCATGTCGATCGCGCGCGCCCGGTGCTCGACCGTTTCATCGAGGTAACGCGCAAAGCCGACCGCCGCAGCAATGCCCACCGGCACGTTGATCCAGAACACCCATGGCCACGACAGGTCGTCGACGATGAAGCCGCCGACCAGCGGCCCCGCCACGGCCGAGAACGCCCACACGCTGGCGAGCTGGCCCTGGATCTTGCCGCGCTCGGCGGCCGGGTAGAGGTCGGCGACGATCGTCATCGCGGCCGGTTGCACGACGCCCGCGCCGATGCCCTGGATCACCCTGAACACGATCATCGAGTACATCGACCACGCGAAACCGCCGAGCAGCGACCCTGTGACGAACACGGCGATGCCGACCTGCATCACGGGCTTGCGGCCATAAACGTCGGCGAGCTTTCCCGCGATCACGGTCGTCGCGGTCTGGGCGAGCAGGAACGACGCGAACACCCAACTGTAGTACGCGAGGCCGCCGAGCTCGGCGACGATGTGCGGCATGGCCGTCGAGACGATCGTCGCCTCGATGGCCACCATGGACATCGAGGCCATGATGGACGCGACGACGAGCGAGCGCTGCGAAAACGGCGAAATGGGCGCCACGGATGGTTGGCTATTGGCTCGCGGTCAACAAGGCGCCGTCATGGCCGACCTTAGGCGCTGCACCGTTTGCGACCGCCTGCTGCGATGCAACAACCTACCGTCCCGGTGACCAGGAGACGTCCCATTTTCAACGGCCGGCAAGCACACCCGGATCGTTGTTGCGTCAATGGCTTGCGAATCGTGGGGGATGGCGGCTCCGGGGTTGCACTCCGCAAATATTCTCTCCTACAATCCGTGCGGCAACGCGACTCAAGTGGAGAGTCAATGCGAGCGCATCTGGTTTTGGCCGTCTTCTTCGGCCTGGGACTGTTTTCGGGGGCGAGTTCGGCGCAGCAGACATTGACCGTGCCGATCTCGGTCATCTGCGTCAATCCGACGAACGAGCTCTGCTCGCCTCCGGCCAACATACCCGTGTCCACGACGGGAGTGCTGCTGGCGTCGTACGCGGCGCCCATCACTCACTGCGGCCCGATCATCATTCATTTCCTGGTCGATGGCGTGCAACGCGCCGTGTCCGGGGTCCTCAACGCCGGTGAGTCGAGCGGCACGTTCGACCTGGGCCCGGTAAGCGCCGGTAGTCATGTCCTCGGCATCCAGGGCGAAGGCGCCGTGGGCGGATGCAACTCGGGTATCGAATTGGGGTTCGGAGGTACGGTTCAGATCACCCTGAGTCCCACGTCGGTTCCTGCACCGGGCATCCTGATGACAGGCCTCGCGCTTTTGATCACGGCGTTCGGGTTCTTCCGTCTTCGCCGTGGCTGATCGCGGTTCCGCGGAGCCGTCCGGTGCACGACGGCTCCGCAGCAGGCCCGCGGCCATGCCGCAGATGGTCGGCAAGGTGGCCTTGGCGCACGCCGCGCCCTGAACCCCTGCTGGGTCGTCGCGCTCGCTTGCATGCGGCGCAGCTGGAGAGGTGGCTCGGCCATTTGCGGAAGGGCGAACGCTGGGCTCGCCGAGCATGACTGCCCGGGCCAGGCGAATACCTGATTCAGTCTGGCGGTCCCTTGCGCAATGGTCGGCGGTTGCGGGCGATATACGCGCCGACGCTCTCCGCCCCGTT
>JAICUU010000122.1 GCA_025935675.1 Burkholderiales bacterium | reverse complement strand
GCCTGCCAGATCCGCGTCGACAGCTTGGGCGACGCGTCGACGTTCTCGACGTATTGCTTGGTGAGCTGGCGGCGGTCGGTGCCGAGCGCCGAATCGAGGAACTCGATCGCGCCGGCGCGGGGGACGTCGATCTCGCTGCGCGACTGGCGCATCGTCTCGAACGCGCGCATCACGTGCTGCTGCCGGCCGATCACGTCGAGCGCGGGAAGCTGCCGCAGCCATGACGACGCGGCCTTCGGCGACAGCAGCGGGTCGGCGACGTCCTTGCTCGACGATGTGAGGAATCCGAACATTCAGGAACCGGGGCGCGCGGGCCGGCGCTGCGGCGACCGGGAGGCGATCGCTCGCGCAGGACGAAGCGGCGTCGCGAACGGGAACGCATCTTTTATAGCCCAATTCACGATGCGGCGCAAAAGGCCGATCGTTCCTTTAGAATGGGGGTTTGCCATCGTGTTTGTAGTGTGCAGTCTCATGCGCCAAATCTCAGCTTTTCTACCAATCCAACGCCACGAAACGTGAATATTCCTGTCTTCATCGCCTGCATTTTCAGCGTTGCCGTCGCAACGCCCCTTTACGCGCAAATTCCCGCGCCCGCCACTGCCAGGAGCAGCAAATTGGATGCCATGCCTGCCGAGCTCAAGAAAATCGATCTAAAAGAAGGACATGGCGCTGAAGCGCAAAATGGCAAGGTGGTCGTCGTGCACTACACCGGGTGGCTGTACGACGCATCCGCGCCCGAAGGCAAGGGCAAGAAATTCGACAGCTCGCTCGATCGCAAGGTGCCTTTCGGCTTCTTTCTCGGCGAGGGCAAGGTGATCAAGGGCTGGGACGAGGGCGTCGCGGGCATGAAAGTCGGCGGCGTGCGGCGCCTGATCATCCCGCCGGCGATGGGATACGGCGAGCGTGGCGCCGGCGGCGTCATTCCGCCGAACGCAACGCTCATCTTCGACGTCGAGCTTATCGAAGTGAAATAGGACGATCGTCCAATGATGCCTCGCGACGCCCAGGTGCCGACCAAGCGCCGTCTCGACTACCGCCCGCCGGCGTTCCTGATGCCGACGCTGGCGCTCGAGTTCGACCTCGACCCCGACGCGACACGCGTCACGTCGACGATCGAGTTCCGGCGCAACCCGGCCGCCAGCGCGACCGAGGTGCGCTCGCCGCTCGTGCTCGACGGCGAGCACCAGCGCGGCGTCGAGGTGATGCTCGACGGCCTCCCGCTCGCGGCGCCGCGCCTCGAGGTCGGCGCATCGACGCTGACGATCCACGACCCGCCGCGCGAAGGCACGCTCACGATCCGCTCGACGCACGCGCCGTCGCGCAACCTCGACCTCGAGGGCCTCTACGTGTCGTCGGGCGTGTTTTGCACGCAGTGCGAGCCCGAGGGCTTCCGGCGCATCACGTATTTCGCCGACCGCCCCGACGTCCTCGCGACGTACACGGTGACGATCCGCGCCGATCGCGCGCGCTTCCCGGTGCTCCTGTCGAACGGCAACCTCGTCGAGACGGGCGCGCTGCCGGACGGCCGCCACTTCGCGCGCTGGCACGACCCGTTCCCGAAGCCCACCTATCTCTTCGCGCTGGTCGCGGGCGACCTGGCCGAGCTCGCCGACACGTTCACCACGGCGAGCGGCCGCGACGTGCACCTTTCGATCTACTCGACGCCGCAGAACCTGCCGCGCTGCGCGCACGCGATGGCGTCGATCAAGCGCGCGATGCGCTGGGACGAGGTGCGCTTCGGCCGCGAGTACGACCTCGACCGGTTCATGATCTTCTGCGCCGACGACTTCAACATGGGCGCGATGGAGAACAAGGGCCTCAACATCTTCAACAGCCGCCTCGTGCTCGCCGACCCCGCGACCGCGACCGACGCCGACTACGGCGCGATCGAGGGCGTCGTCGGCCACGAGTACTTTCACAACTGGACCGGCAATCGCGTCACCTGCCGCGACTGGTTCCAGCTGTCGCTGAAGGAGGGCCTGACGGTCTTCCGCGACCAGGAGTTCTCGAGCGACCACGGCTCGCGCGTCGTCGAGAGGATCGCCGCGGTCGACTTCCTGCGCCGCACGCAGTTCGCCGAGGACGCGGGACCGGGCGCGCACCCGGTGCGGCCGGACGAGTACCAGGAAGTCAACAATTTCTACACGCCCACCGTCTACGAGAAGGGCGCCGAGGTGATCCGCATGCAACAGGCGATCCTCGGCGAGGATGGCTTCCGCCGCGGCATGGACCTCTACTTCGCGCGCCACGACGGGCGCGCGGTGACCTGCGACGATTTCGTGCAGGCGATGAGCGACGCCAACGGCGTCGACCTCGCGCAGTTTCGCCGCTGGTATGCGCAGGCCGGCACGCCGGTGGTGACGGCCGAAGGCCGCTACGACGCGGCGACGCGCCGCTTCACGCTCGACGTCGCGCAGGAGACGCCGCCGAGCGCGGGCCAGCCGCACAAACTGCCGCTGCACATCCCGCTTGCCGTCGGCCTCGTGGGAGCCGACGGTCGCGATGTCGCGCTTCGCCTCGAGGGCGAGGCGGGCGGTGGGGCGACGACGCGACTTGTCGAATTGCGCGAGGCACGCGAGCGGTTCACGTTCGTCGACGTGCCGTCGCGACCGGTGCCGTCGCTGGCGCGCGGCTATTCGGCGCCGGTGCGCATCGTCTACCCATACGACGAGGCCGAGCTCGCGCTGCTCGCCGCGCACGACAGCGATCCGGTCAACCGCTGGGACGCCGCGCAGAGAAGCTTCAGCAACGCTATCCTGGCACTCGCCGCCGACCACAACGCCGGCCGCGCGCTCGCGCTGCCCGACGCACTGTCGGCGCTCTTCGCGCACCTCATCGGCGATGCCGGCGGCGATCCCTCGTTGGTGTCGCTTGCGATCACGCTGCCCGACGTCGCCACGATCGCCAACCTGCAGCCGACGATCGACGTCGACGGCGTGTCGGCGGCACGCGCGTTCCTCGCGCGTGCGCTCGCAGCCGCGCATCGCGGGGCCCTCGACGCGCTCTACGCGCGGCTCGCGCCCACCCTGCCGTACGCGCCGGTGCAGGCGCAGATCGGTCCGCGCCGGCTGCGCAGCGCCGTGCTCGGCTACCTGTGCGCGAGCGACGATACGGCGTCGCGCAAGCTCGCGGTCGCGCAGTTCGACGACGCCGACAACATGACCGACGTCATCGGCGCGCTGCGCGCCCTGCGCGACACCGACTCGCTCGACCGCGACCACCTGTTCACGCGCTTCGAGGCGCGCTGGCAGGCGGAGCCGCTCGTCCTCGACAAGTGGTTCTCGCTCGAGGCGTCGAGCGATCGCCCCGGCGCGCTCGCGCGCGTGCGCTCGCTGGTCGCGCATCCGCGCTTCAATGCGCACAACCCGAACCGCGTGCGCGCGCTCGTCGGCACGTTCGCGCTGCGCAACTTCACGCGCTTCCACGCCGCCGACGGCAGCGGCTACGCGTTCGTCGCCGACCGGATCATGGCGATCGACCCCGTCAATCCGATGGTGGCGTCGCGGATCGCCGGTGCGTTCGAGCTGTGGAAGCGCTTCCCGCAGCCGCGGCGCGGGCTGATGCAGGCCGAGCTGCAGCGGCTCTCATCGGTGCCCTCGCTGTCGGGCGACGTCGGCGAGATCGTCGCGCGGAGCCTCGCGTCGTAGCGTTTGCCGTCATCCCCGCGAATGCGGGGATCCAGTTCTCACGCATGGACGAAGGCGGCGGCGCACATCTCGCGCGACGCCAGGGCTGGATTCCCGCATTCGCGGGAATGACGGGCGCGCGGCTACCAGTAGGTCTCGAGCGTGATCTGCCCCGGCTCCTTGCGCCGGTGGCGCTTCATCCCGCGCCGGGCGAGGACCGCCTGTACGTCGTCGACCATCGCCGGGTTCCCGCACAGCATCGCGTGCGCGTTCTCGGCGGTCAGCGCGACGCCCGCGCGCGTCTCGAGCGTGCCGTCGTCGATCAGCCCCGGGATTCGGCCGCGCAGCGCCTCGGCGTGCGGCTCGCGGCTGACGATCGGCACGTAGCTGAACGCGCCGCTGCGCGCTCGCTCGATCCCGGCGAGCGCGTCACGATAGGTGAGGTCGCCGGCGATCCGCACCGCGTGCACGAGCACGATGCGCGCGAATTTCTGCCACGGCTCGTCGGTGCGCAGGATCGACAGGAACGGCCCGAGCCCGGTGCCGGTCGCGAGGCACCACAGCGCGTCGGCCGCCGGCGTCTCGGCGACGGTGAAGAAGCCGTTGGCGCGCGGGCCGAGCCACAGCGAATCGCCGGCCTCGAGCGCGGCGAGGCGCGGCGAGAACGGGCCCTCGGCAACGACGTTGAAGTAGAACTCGTGGTGCGGCGCGCCCGGCGCGTTCACGAACGAGTACGGGCGCCCGATCATCGCCTCCTTCGCGCCCGCCGGCGCCGGCAGCGCGAGTCGCGCGAACTGGCCCGCGACGAACGCGAGGTCGGGCGCCGTCACCTCGAGCGACAAGAGCCCCGGCGTCCAGCGCCGCTTCGCGGCGACGCGCCCTTCGATCCATACCGACATCACGGCCTTTCGCGCATCGCTAAAATGCCGATTATGCCTCGCACCTCCTCGCGGCCGCGCGCAACGGTCGCGATCCGCGCGCCGCGCGTGAGCGACGAGCGCGCCTTCGTCGAGCGCGCGCTGGCGAGCCGCGCGCTGCACGCGCGCTGGGTCGGCGCGCCGGCGAGCGCCGCCGAATTCCGCGCCTGGCTCGCGCGCGGCCGGGCGCGACCGGCCGCCTTTCGCGGCTTCGTGATCGTCGCCAAAGGCGAAGGCCTCGCCGGCGTCTGCAACCTGTCGGAGATCGTCCACGGCGTGTTCAAGAGCGCGTACCTCGGCTACTACGCGTTCGCCGGCGCCGCGGGCCGCGGCCTGATGAGCGCGGGCCTGGCGCTCGTGCTCGATGCCGCGTTCAACGAAATCGGGCTGCATCGCGTCGAGGCGAACGTGCAGCCGGAGAACGCGCGCTCGCTCGCGTTCCTTGCGCGCAACGGCTTCACGCGCGAAGGCTATTCGCGGCGCTACCTCAAGGTCGGCGGCCGCTGGCGCGACCACGTGCGCTTTGCCATGCTCGCCGAGGACTGGCGCCTGCGCAGGCGATGAGCGTTGCGCACACTCGCCGCTCACGCCGGACCGCCGTCGCGGTCGCGGCATGCCTCGCGCTCGCCGCCTGCGCAAGCACGCCCATCGAGCGCGGCGTGCCGTGGAGCGTCGCGCAACAGCCAATCGCGCCGTGGGAAACGCACGAGGCCTGCGCGGACGTCGTCGACGGCGATCGCATCGACTTCAACTTCGATGCGACGCGGCCGGTCGACCTCGACGTTTACTACCACCAGGGCGCCGCGGTGATCATTCCGCTGTCGCGACGCGCCGTCGTCGCCGACGGCGCCGTGCTCGAGGTGCGAATTCCGGGGCGCTATTGCCTCGCATTCAAGGCGGGCGCCGAGGGCGCGCTGGTGAGCTACCGCATCACGATCCGACCGGCGACCGGCTAGCCCGCGGCGAGCTCGGCGTAGCTGTAGGTGCGGCCCGACTCGACTTCGCGGTCGACGAGGCCAGCGATCGCGACCTCGGCAACGCGCGCCGGATCGACGAGCTCGCCCCCTTCGTGGAAGCGCGTGAACATCGAGACTTCGGGCAGCGCGCTCGCCGGGCGGCTGCGCATGTACGCCTGCATCGGCGTGTCGATGATGCCCGGACGGTAGGTGACTGCGGCGAAGCCTCGATCCGAATGATCGACGGCGAGCGCACGCGTCAGCATCTCCATGCCGCACTTCGCCACACTGTACGCGGCGGCGCCGGTCATCGCGCGCGCGGCGAGGCCCGACGACACGTTGACGATGCGCCGCTCGCCGCGCGTGAACGCGGCGCAGAACGCGTTGGCGAGCACGACCGTCGCGGCGAGGTTGACGGCGATCGATTGGGCGAGCTCGCGCGAGTCGACCTCGCCGAGACGCCCGATCGGCCCCGCGACCGCGGCGTTGTTGACGAGGAGCGCGCGCGCGGGGTTCGCGGCCGCGGCCGCGCGCATCGCCGCTTCGGCCGCGGATGCCGCGGCCTCGACGTCGCGCAGGTCGCACGACAGGAGCTCGACGCCCTGGCGCGCGAGCGCCGGCGCGAGGCTGCGGCCGATGCCGGTCACCTGCCAGCCCGCGGCGGCGAGACCGCCTGCAAGCGCCTCGCCCAGTCCGCGCGACACGCCGGTGACGAAAGCGACGCGGATCATGACGCTCGCTGCGACGCGCGTCGCATCAGTGCTGGCCGCCGCTCGACGCGACGATGATCAGGACGATGATGACGGCGATGACGATGAGCGCGATCTTCCACGGGCTCTTCGGGTATTCGCCGGCGATCGCGCCCGATACGCCGTTGATCACGCACTGGAAGGCCTTTGCGCCGAACGTGTACGACAGGAGCCACACCGGCGCGAGAATGTGCTTGAACGTCTGCGCCGAGTATTGCGTGCGCACGTCGAGGTTGCGGTACGTGTCGCCGCCGACCGCGGCGCCGCACAGCGCGCGCGTCTCCGCATCCATCGTCGCCCGCGCGCGCGTCGCGGCGTCGGCCAGGTCGATTTGGTAGCGCTCGACCACCCAGCCGCTGACGTAGCCCGCGTCGTACGGCTTCAGCGCGTCCATCGGGAACGGCTCGACGCCACGCATCAGCGACGGGTGCACGCCGACCGAGCCGCAGACGAGCTCGTTGTCGAAGGCGTGCGTGAGCCGGCCCGCGGCCGGCTCCCAGCGCACCTGGCGCACCTGCCGCGTGCGCGCCTGGCCGTTCTCGGTATATGTCTCGGTCGTGTAGTAGTAGTGGCCGCGCTCGGCGGTCCATTCGGCGTCGACGTGCGCGTCGAACGTCCAGTACGGCAGGTAGACGCCCTTGACCGTGTCGGTGAGCGCGCGGCGCTTGAGCGCGCCGGGCGCGAGCCACAGCCTGCCGTACCACGCGCGGATGCGGTCGCGCGCGCTGTCCTCGGCGACGCGAAACGGCAGCACGCTCTCCGGCTTGATCATCGCGCGCGTCGCGGCGTAGGGCACGAGCTGCGCCGAGCCGCAGAACTCGCAGCGCTGCGCCTGGCGGGAAGGATCGAGCACCGAGATGGCGTTGCAGCTCTGGCAGCGCACCTGGCGCGCACCATCGGCGGTCGCGCCCGTCGCCGGCGCAGCGAGCATCGCCTTCAGCGCCGCGGCGAGGTCGTGCTCCTCGATTGCGCCCGACGCAGGCAGCTTCGCCATCGACTCGGTGCCGCAGAAGGGGCAGACGAGCTTCTGCTTGCGCGGGTCCCACACCGCCTCGCCGCCGCACGCCGGGCAGATGAACTTCTCGCGCGCATTGACCTCCGGCGCCGGCGCCGCGGGCTCGTTCAACGGAAGTGTCCGTGCAAGGGTGAGACGTCAGCGGATCAGGTAGCCGATCACCTTCCAGCCCGTCGCGGTGTTCTCGAGCGTCACCTGCTCGCGCACGAAGTCCTTGTTGGCAAACGACGAGCGGAACACCAGCATCGCGAAGTCGCCCTTGCCGACGCCCTGGATGCGATCGACGAAGCGCGTCGACTCGATCGTGCGCCGCGTATTGGCGCCGAGCGGCTCGCGCGCGTCGGCCATGCCCTTCGCCCATTGGCGATTGCTCACTTGGCGGCGAAAGCGCTCGCCCGCGCTCGCGTAGGCGGTTCCGGCGTCGCCCTTGTCGACGATCGCGAGCCAGTCGCGCGCGGCATCCTGCGCCTCTGACGAGCGCGCGTCCTGCGCGTGCACCGGCATCGCGGCGACGATCGCCAGCGCGCACAGCGCCAACAGCAGCCGGCGGCGCATCAGCTTGCGAGGAACGCGTTGACGGCGTCGCGGGTGACGCGCCACTGCGTTCCGATCTTCTTGCCCTTCAAGTCGCCCGACTCGAGGCTCGACATGACGTCGGACTCGGCGACCCCGAGCATCTGCGCGACCTGCGCCGGGTTGAGGAGGTCGGCGGCGACGTTGCCGGCCGCGGGCGCTGGCGCCGCGACCCCAGGCGTCGCCTGCGCCATCAATCCTCCCTGCTGGTTCATCATCTGCTGCGCCATCGACATGCCCACCGCCATTTCCGCGGCCATGCCGCCGGGGCCGCCGTTGCCCTTCTCCATGCCCTGTGCCATCTGGAATTTCACGTAGTCGTTGAGGTTTCCGACCGCCGCCATGCTCGAGCGCTTGTCGATCGCCTGTTCGACCTCGGGTGGCACCGAGACGTTCTCGACGATGAACGACGTCATCGCGAGGCCGTACTTGTCGCCGAGCGCCGGGTTGATGATCGGCATCAGCGCCTCGCCGAGCTCGGTGTAGCGCGCGGCGACGTCGAGCGCCGGGATCTTCGCCTGCGCCAGCGCGTCGGAGAACACGCTGACGATCCGCGAGCGCATCGCGTCGTTGAATTCGTCGAGCCTGAAGTGGTCGTCGGTGCCGGCCACCTCCTTCAGGAACTTCTTCGGGTCGGCGATCCGGAAGTCGTAGGTGCCGTAGGCGCGCAGGCGCACGATGCCGAAGTCGGAATCGCGCATCATCACCGGGTTGGCCGTGCCCCACTTGTTGCCGGTGAAAAGCCGCGTGACGACGTAGTAGACGTCGGCCTTGAACGGCGAGTTGAACGCGTACTTCCAGCTCCTGAGGCTCGTGAGCACCGGGATGTTGTCGGTGGTCAGCGTGTGCTTGCCGGGGCCGAACGTGTCGCCGAACTCGCCGAGGTAGACGAACTGCGCGACCTGCGACTCGCGCACGATCAGTTGCGCGCCGTTCTTGATCTCCTTGTCCTCGTCGGGGAAGCGGTACGACAGCGTGTCGCGCGAGTCGTCGGTCCACTCGATGACGTCGATGAACTGTTTCTTGAGGAAGTCGATGATCGCCATCGGTGGGGGCTCCAATGCGAAAGCGCGCGCCTCGCGGCGCGCGGTCGTTGCGCAGTCAGGCGGCCGCGCGCGGGCGTGGCCGCGCGGCGAAGCGTGGATTCTACTTCGCCGCGGCCTTCGCCTCGGTCTCGGCCTTGGCGAGCATCTGCTCGAGCTGCGCGAGCGGCAGCGCGCCGGGCACGACCGAGCCGTCGGCGAACACCAGCGTCGGCGTCGCCGAGATGTGGAGCTTCTCGCCGAGCGCCTGGTTGGCGACCACCGGGTTCGCGCAATCGCCCTTGTTGTCGGGCAGCTTCTGCTTCTGGAACCACTCGTCCCACGCCTTGCCGCGGTCGGCCGAGCACCAGATCTGCCGCGACTTCTGCGCCGCCGCCGGATGCAGCGAGTCGATCGGGAATGGGAACGTGTAGATCGTCACGTTCGTCATCCCCTGCAACTCCTTCTCGATGCGCGCGCAGAACGGGCAGTCGGCGTCGGAGAACATCGCGATGCGCCGCGAGCCGTCGCCGCGCACGCGCTTGAACGACTGGTCGAACGGCAGGCTGTCGAAGGCGATGCGATTGAGCTTCTGGTAGCGCGCGTCCGTCAGGTTCTGCTTCGACGCGAGGTCGTAGATCGAGCCCATGAAGAGGTAGTTGACGGCCGGATCGACGTAGACGATGCGGTCGTCGGCCAGCACCTCGTACAGGCCCGCGATGTCGGTCTTCGTGATCTGGCGGATCTCCATGCCCGGGACGCGCTGCTCGATGAGCTTGCGGATGGCGGCCATCTCGGGCGAGGCGGCTTGCGCGGCCGGGGCCGCGGGCCGTGCCGGTGCCGGCGCCTGCGCCGCCGCCGGCAGCGCCGCGACCAGGGCTACCGCCATGCCAGCCGCCAGAGTCAAGTGCTTGATATTCATCGATAACTCCAAAAATCCGGCGAATTGGACAGTTTACCGGAGCGCAGGTTGCGCCAGCGCCCGCTTGACCACCCCGAGCCGGTCGATCGTCGTCATTCCATGGTTGCGAAGGCCGGCGAGCCAGCGCCGGTCGATCCCGAACACGCGCGCGAGCGCGTCCGTCAGCGTCTGCATCGCGAGCACCGGCTCGGCGCGGCGCCTCGCATAGCGCTCGAGCAGGATCGGCGCGCCCGGATCGCCGACCGCGCCGCGCTCATGCAAGATGCCCGCCAGCACGGCCGCATCGCCGAAGCCGAGGTTGACGCCCTGACCGGCGAGCGGATGCACGCCGTGAGCGGCATCGCCGAGCAGCGCGAGCCGGTGCGCCACCACGGCCGGCGGCCGCAGGAAGGCGAGTGGGAACTTCGCCGGGCCTTCGCGCAGCGTCAATTCGCCCTGCACGCGCGCGCTCGCCTCGCCGACCTGCGCGGCGAGGTCGGCAGGCGACATCGCCGCGAGTGCCTCGCCTTGCGCGATCGGCGCCGACCAGACGATCGAGATGCAGTCGTCCGGCAGCGGCAGGAACGCGAGCACGCCGCCGTCGGCGCGGAACCACTGCCGTGCGCGGCCATGATGCGGCTTCGCGCACGCGAAATTCGCGACCACGGCGATCTGCGGGTACGGCCGCGGGACGGCGACGATGCCTGCCGCCTCGCGCACCCATGACCGCAGGCCGTCGGCGGCGACGACGAGCCGCGCGCCGAGCGTCGTGCCGTCGTCGAGCGTGAGACTCGCGCCCGCCGCGTCGAACGCGAGGCGCGAAAAGCGTGCCGGCGCCACCATCGACACGCCTGCCGCGTGCGCGCAT
>JAICUU010000214.1 GCA_025935675.1 Burkholderiales bacterium | reverse complement strand
TCCGCGCAGTCGGCGCGACGCTGATTCGCGATGTGCACCGTCGCCTGCGAACGCATCGGCAAATGTCCGACTTCCCGCGTCGCAGTTTGCGGGCGCGCAACTGCGGCGTTGCCAGGCGCCATCAAGGTTGCCGTGATCGGCTGTCAGCGGCCGCCGCAGCGGGCGACACCGAACTCATGGCCGTCGATCCGACAGGGGGCACCTTGAACCGGTGGCCGGCGGCCCCCGGCCTGCAATCCGCCACATCCATGCGATTCCCCGCGCGGCAATGACCTTTCGCAAGCGGCGTACCGCTACGAGGGCCTGGCGGCCGCGGGCATCGTGAAGCGCGGCTCGGGCAGGCCCGCGACGCCGACGTCGACGGCGAAGAGGCCGCCGGCCGCCGGCTGCGCAGCGAGCTCCGCGGGCGTGAGCTTCTGCCGCGCGGTGGTAACGAACAGCGTGCGAAGGTCCGGTCCGCCGAACGCGCACGACGTCACCTGCGTTGCCGGCAATGCGACGCTGCGGTCGACGCGGCCATCCGGCAGGATGCGCGCGACGATGCCGCCGCCGTAGCGCGCGCTCCACACGCCGCCCTCCTCATCGACGGCCGCGCCGTCCGGACGGCCCGGGAGGCCTTCGGCGTTCAGGACGCGCATCGTGCCGAGTTTTCCCGCGTTCGCGTCGAAATCGTAGGCACGCAGCCGCCCGTCGCGGGTGTCGGCGAAATACATCGTGCGATCGTCGGGACTCCACGCGATCGCGTTGGGCACGGTGATCTCGCCCAGCATCCGCGTGCACGCGAGCTGGGCGTCGATCCGGTAGAGTGCGCCGGTCGTCGCGAGGCCGAAATCGCGCATCGTGCTCACCCACAGCCGGCCGCGGCGATCGCACTTGCTCTCGTTGAGGCGATTGTCGAGCGACGCCGTCTCGGGCGCGCACAGCGGCGCCAGCACCGACGTGCGCGGGTCGAAGACGAACACGCCGAGGCGCAGCGACACGAGCACGCGAGCGTCGCGCGTCAGCATCACCGCGCCGCACAGGTCGGGCATCGCGAAGCTCTCGAGCGCGCCGGTCGACGGGTCGAGACGCCGCAGCGCCGGCGCGCGTATGTCGATCCACCACAGCCGCTGCGATTCTCCGCACCACACCGGCGACTCACCGACGACGTCGACGTTCGCGCCGATGCGCTCAGCGCGCTTGCTGCCATGCTTCATGAAACCGCTCCTCGCTCCGGTTCGGCGTTCACCGTCGCCGCGATTATGCAAGGTCGCGCATCGCAGGTTACCGTAGGACGAAACCGACGCGCGATGCGCGCAACGTCCGATTGGCCGCACGTCGCTCGCTCGCTATCGTCGACTTGTCCGTCTCCCGTCGTCGCGATCCCGGAATCCCGCCTTTCGTCGCGACCGGCGCCTCGAACACGATCCCATGCAGACCGTTGCCGACTTCCTCCTCGATCGCCTCGCGGAGTTCGGCGTGCGCCGCATCTACGGCTTTCCGGGCGACGGCATCAACGGCATCATGGGCGCGCTCAATCGCGCGGGCGATCGCTTCGAGTTCATCCAGGTTCGCCACGAGGAGATGGCCGCGTTCATGGCCTGCGGCCACGCCAAGTTCACCGGCGACGTCGGTGTCTGCCTCGCCACTTCGGGGCCCGGCGCAATTCACCTCCTGAACGGCCTCTACGACGCGAAGCTCGATCACCAGCCCGTCGTCGCGATCGTCGGCCAGCAGGCGCGCGCGGCGCTGGGGGGCAGCTACCAGCAGGAAGTCGACCTGACGACGCTGTTCAAGGACGTCGCCGGCGCGTACGTCGAGGAGGTCGTCACGCCGCCGCAGATGCGCCACGTCGTCGACCGCGCGCTGCGCATCGCCAAGGCGCAACGCACGGTGACGTGCATCATCGTGCCCAACGACCTGCAGCAGCTCGAGGCCGAAGCGCCGCCGCGCGCGCACGGCACCGTGCATTCCGGCGCCGGCTACGTGGTCGCGCGGCCGCAGCCCTCCGACGACGAGCTCGCTCGCGCCGCCGAAGCGCTCAACGCCGGCAGCAAGGTGGCGATGCTGGTCGGCGCGGGCGCGCTGCACGCCACGCGCGAGATCGTCGACGTCGCCGACGCGCTCGGCGCGGGCGTCGCCAAGGCGCTGCTCGGCAAGGCCGCGGTGCCGGACGCGCTGCCGTTCGTCACCGGCTCGATCGGCCTCCTCGGCACGCAGCCGAGCTACCGGATGATGATGGACTGCGACACGCTGCTGATGGTCGGCTCGGCGTTCCCCTATTCAGAATTCCTGCCGGAGGAGGGTCACGCGCGCGGCGTGCAGATCGACATCGAGCCGCGAATGACGTCGATCCGCTACCCGATGGAGGTGAACCTGATCGGCGACAGCCGCGAGACGCTCGCGCGCCTGCTGCCGCTCTTGTCGCGCAAGACCGAGCGGCGCTGGCGGGCGCGCATCGAGAAGGACGTCGCCGAGTGGTGGAAGACGCTCGAGGCGCGCGCGATGGTCGACGCCGATCCCATCAACCCGCAGCGCGTGTTCTGGGAGCTGTCGCCGCGCATCCCCGACCGCGCGATCCTGACCTGCGATTCCGGCTCGTCGGCCAACTGGTATGCGCGCGATCTCAAGCTGCGCGAGGGCATGATGGCCTCGCTGTCGGGTGGCCTCGCGACGATGGGGCCCGGCGTGCCGTACGCGATCGCCGCCAAGTTCGCGCATCCCGACCGCATCGCGATCGCGATGGTCGGCGACGGCGCGTTCCAGATGAACGGCATGAACGAGCTCATCACCATCGGCAAGTACTGGAAGCGCTGGTCCGATCCGCGGCTGGTGATCATGGTGCTCGCCAACCAGGACCTGAACCAGGTGACCTGGGAGCAGCGCGCGATGGAAGGCGATCCCAAGTACGCGGCGTCGCAGGACATTCCCGACTTCCCGTACGCGCGCTACGCCGAATCGATCGGACTCGCCGGTATTCGCGTCGACCGCGCCGATCGCGTCGGCGCCGGTTGGGACGCGGCACTCGCCGCCGACCGGCCCGCGCTGCTCGAGATCATCACCGACCCGGACGTGCCACCGCTGCCGCCGCACATCACCTTCAAGCAGGCGCGCGCCTACGCCGAATCGATCGTCAAGGGCGATCCCGACGCGAAGGGCATCATGCGCGCGTCGATCAAGGAGCTCTTCGCGTAACGCGCGTGCAGCCATGGATACGCGACGTCGAATGGAGGCGCCGATCGAGCGCATCGGCGTCGAGGCTTTCCGGATTCCCACCGACGCGCCGGAGTCGGACGGCACGCTCGCCTGGTCGTCGACGACGATGGTGCTGGTCGAGGCGAGCGCCGCCGGCGAAACCGGCATCGGCTACAGCTACACCGGGCGTGCCGCGGCAACGCTGATTGACGATCTTCTGGCCGGAAGCGTGACGGGCCGCGACGCGATGGATACGCCCGCCTGCTGGCAAGCGATGGTCGACGCGATCCGCAACCTCGGTCGCCCGGGCATCGCCGCGACGGCCATCGCCGCGGTGGACAACGCGCTGTGGGACCTAAAGGCCCGCATCCTTGCGCTGCCGCTCGCCGACCTCCTCGGACGCGCGCGCGACGCGATCCCGGTCTACGGCAGCGGCGGTTTCACGTCGTACACCGACGAGCGCCTCGCCGCGCAGCTCGGCGGCTGGGTGCGCGAGGGCATCGGCGCGGTGAAGATGAAGGTCGGCCGCGAGCCGGGTCGCGACGTCGCGCGCGTGGAAGCCGCGCGCCACGCGATCGGGCCGGCGGCCGCGCTCTTCGTCGACGCCAACGGCGCGTACGGCCGCAAGTCGGCACTCGCCTTCGCCCACGATTTCGCCGGGCTCGGCGTCACGTGGTTCGAGGAACCGGTGTCGAGCGACGACCTCGAGGGGCTGCGCCTCGTCCGCGACCGCGCGCCGCCGCCGATGGAGATCGCCGCCGGCGAATACGGCTATGACGCGTTCTACTTCCGGCGCATGTGCGAATCCGGCGCGGTGGACGTGCTGCAGGCCGACGCCACGCGCTGCCTCGGCATCACCGGCTTCATGCGCGTCGCCGCGCTCGCCGACGCGTTCGGCCTGCCGTTGTCCAGCCATTGTGCGCCGTCGATCCACGCCCATCCGTGCTGCGCGGCGCCGCGCGTGCGCCACCTCGAATACTTCCACGACCACGTGCGCATCGAGCGGCTCCTGTTCGACGGCGCGCTCGCGCCGGTCGACGGCATGCTCGCGCCGGCGCGCGATCGTCCCGGTTTCGGGCTCACGCTGAAGCGCGCCGACGCCACGCGCTACGCCCTGTGAAGGACGACACCGCTCCCGTCGTGAAGGACGATCCCGCGCCGCGCGCGGCGGTGTCGCCCGACGTCGACCGCGACGCCCTCGCCCGCCGCCTCGCCGTCGATCTCGAAGGCGAAGTCCGCTTCGACGACGGCAGCCGCGCGCTCTACGCGACCGACGGCTCCAACTATCGGCAGGTGCCGATCGGTGTCGTCGTTCCGCGCTCGATCGACGACGTGACGAAGACGCTGGCCGCCTGCCGCGAGGCTGGTGCGCCGGTGCTCGCGCGCGGCGGCGGCACGAGCCTCGCCGGGCAGTGCTGCAACGTCGCGGTCGTCATCGACTTCTCGAAATACCTGCACCGCATCGTCGCGCTCGATCCCGTCGCGCGGACGGCGCGCGTCGAGCCGGGCGTCGTGCTCGACGACCTGCGCGACGCCGCGGAGCGCCACCACCTGACGTTCGCGCCGGACCCGTCGACGCATTCGCACAACACGCTGGGCGGGATGATCGGCAACAACTCCTGCGGCGTGCACTCGGTGATGGGCGGCAAGACCAGCGACAACGTCATCGCGCTCGACGTCGTCACCTACGACGGCACGCGGATGACCGTCGGCCCGACCGACGACGCGACGTTCGCCGGCATCGTTCGCGACGGCGGCCGGCGTGCCGAGATCTATCGCGCGCTGCGCAGCTTGCGCGACCGCTACGCCGACGAGATCCGCGCGCGCTTCCCGAAGATCCCGCGGCGCGTGTCCGGCTTCGCGCTCGACGAGCTCCTGCCCGAGAACGGCTTCAACGTCGCGCGCGCGCTGGTCGGCTCCGAGGGCACCTGCGTCACCGTGCTCGGCGCAAGGGTGCGGCTCGTCGACAGCCCCCCGGGGCGCACGCTCGTCGTGTTCGGCTATCCCGACGTGTTCGCCGCGGCCGATCACGTCACCGACATCCTCCCGCACGCGCCGATCGGGCTCGAGGGCATCGACGACCGCCTGATCGCCGACATGAAGGCGATCGGCCTCCATCCGGACGACGTCGAGCTGCTGCCCGACGGCGGCGGCTGGCTGCTCGCGGAATTCGGCGGTCGCGATCGCGACGAGTCGGACGCGCGTGCGCGGGCCTGCATGGCGGCGCTCGCGAGGGTCGCGCATCCGCCGACCGCAAAGCTCTTCGACGACCCGGTCGAGGAGGCGATGATCTGGAAAGTGCGCGAGGCCGGCCTCGGTGCCACCGCGCACGTGCCGAACAAGACGATCACCTGGGAAGGCTGGGAAGACGCCGCGGTGCCGCCCGACCGGCTCGGGGGGTACCTCCGCGACTTTCGCGCGCTGCTCGATCGCTATCACTACGCGGGCGACCTGTACGGCCACTTCGGGCAGGGCTGCGTGCACACGCGGATCGACTTCGACCTCGAGACG
>JAICUU010000184.1 GCA_025935675.1 Burkholderiales bacterium | reverse complement strand
TCCCGCCGCGCAACCCGAGCCGTTGCCGCAGGTGCTGCCAGGCGTGATTGACACAGAGGTAAATCCCGTGCAGGCCGCCCCACACGACGAACGTCCAGCCCGCGCCATGCCAAAGCCCGCCCAGCAGCATCGTCACCATGAGATTCGTGTAGCGCCGGACATTGCCGTGCCGGTTGCCGCCGAGCGGGAAATAGAGGTAGTCGCGCAGGAAGCGCGACAGCGTCATGTGCCAGCGTCGCCAGAAGTCGACGATCGAGGTCGCCTTGTACGGCGAGGCGAAGTTGAGTGGCAACCGCACGCCGAAGAGCCGCGAAAGGCCGATTGCCATGTCGGAGTAGCCGGAGAAATCGAAATAGAGCTGCAGCGTGTAGGCAAGCGCGGCGCCCCAGGCCTGGAAGAAATCGAGGCTCGTCCCCGCCGCCGCCAGGGCGAACGGCGCGCTTGCGTGCTCGGCGATGCCGTCGGCGAGCACCGTCTTCTTGAAGAGGCCGATGGCGAAGATCGTCAGGCCGACGGAAAAGTCGATCGAGTGCGGCACGTAGGTGCGCGGCGCCGCGAACTGCGGCATCATTTCCTTGTGGTGCAGGATCGGCCCGGCGATGAGGTGCGGGAAATAGGTGACGAACAGCGCGTAGTGGACGAGGTTGTAGTCGCGCGCCTTGCGCTGGTAGACGTCGACCAGGAAAGCGATCTGCGTGAACGTGAAGAACGAGATGCCGAGCGGCAGCACGATCGCGGCGATGTGCCAGTCGATGCCCGCCAGCGCATCGACATTGCGCACGAAGAAGCCCGCGTACTTGAAGTAGCCGAGAAGCGCGAGGTCGAAGCCGACCCCGAGCGTCGTGCAAGCTTTCGCGACATTCGGGCGTGCCAGCCGGTGCGCGTGAGCCGTCGCGTAACCCGCCGCATAGTTGGCGAGGATCGACGCAGCGAGCAGCGCGACGTAGCGCACGTCCCACCACGCGTAGAAGACGAACGACGCAAATGCGAGGAACGCCGCCGCGCTGCGCGGATGCCAGCGGCCGATCAGGAAGAAGCCGGCAAGCGTGACCGGCAGGAAGCCGAAAATGAACTCGTAGGAGTTGAACAGCATCGGGTTGCGGTTGCCTGTTGCGCGCGCACGGCGCTACGGCGAAAGGCCCCACCCCATCGCCGCATTCCCCAGGATCTCGTACACGGCGAAATAGCTCAGCCTGAACGCCTCGAACTGGGGCACGAAGTCGCGCCAACCGACCGGGTGCGGGATCGTGAGCCCGGTCGCCGCCGGCACCACCTCGATTCCCTGCGACGCGAATTCCGCCGTCGCGCGACGCATGTCGAAGCCGTGCGTCACCAGCACCACGCGACGAATGCCGGCACCCCGCAGGATCGCCGCGGAAAGCACCGCGTTCTCGTGCGTGTTGCGCGACGCGTGCTCGACCCACCGCACCGGCACGCCGAGCTCTCGCTCGAGCGCATCGCGCATCAGCTCGGCTTCCGCCGCTCCGCGTTGCGGCGCGCCGCCGCTCACCAGCACCGGTAGCCCTGTCGCCTTCGCCACGCGCGCGCCGTAGCGTATCCGTTCAAGCGACAGTGCGGAAAGCGTGTCACCGTTGTATTCGGCGGCGTAGCGTCGTGCGCCGCCGGCGAGCACCACGATCGCCTTGGCGTTTGCGGCCGCCGCGGCGGTGAACGGCGCCGGCGGCGACAACGCGGCGTCGAGCGCGCCGGCGACGATCGGCAGCGACATCGCCAGCAGCCCGAGGAGCGCAACGGCGGCGATCGTCCGGCCGGTGCGTGGCCAGCGCCGGCTCGCGAGCAGCGCGACGAGCGCCACGAGCACAAGGCTTGTCGGCGGCAGCACCAGCACCTTGAGCACCGCTTTGAACCAGGACAATTCGTTCAGCACAAGAAGAATTCTTCAACCACCGATTGCTTTTTCCGGACGCCGCACGGCCCTCGCGCGGTCAATTTCGGAAGCGCTGCCGAGGCGGCGAGGGCGTGCCGAATATTCACGTTACGGCCCGTATCACGCAAGGTATAAACATTGCTGCACCATGCAAGAACTCCGAGCGCAGCCTCGATCGCCGGCAACTTCCACCTGACCGCCGGACGTGCTTTCCCGGCGTCGCGAACGGATAATCGAAGGCTCGATTCAAATCCTCGGCAACGTTCTCCACAGACCTTCCGGAAACACATCGCATAGTCGTCAATGGTCAGACTGTTCAATCACTGGTTCCCTTCCAACGCCGTGCTGCACGTGGCGTTCGATTCCGCGCTGCTGTTCATCACGTTCCTGCTCGCCGCCGCATGGCTCACGCACGGCACGCCGGGCATCGAGCTGCTGCTTCCTTCGGCGATCCTGTTCGCGGTCACCACCGCGGCGCTCAACACGATCATCGGCGTCTACCAGCGCAACCCGTATCGCACCGGCATGCAGACCGTCGCGCGGGTGATGCTGTCGCTGCTGCTGTCGCTGCCGTTGGCTTACGGCATTCTCTACGTCCTGCAACGCAACGAGAGCCACCAGGAGGCGCTCAAGGTCGCGGCTATCGGTGCGCTCGGCGTGCTCGCGCTGGTGCGCGGCTATGTGACGCATTGGGGCCGCACGCCGATGTTCGTGCGCCGCGTGCTGGTGCTCGGCACCGGCGCCGAGGCGCTCGCCGTCGGCCGCTCGCTCAACCAGTTCGGCCCGAGCATGAGCGTCGTCGGCTTCTACCCGGCGTCCAATCCGGGTGAGGTCTCGCGCGCCGACGTCGCGGGCGACAAGGTCTTCGCCTCCAGTCTGCCGCTCGCCGAGACGGTACGCCGCCACGACATCGACGACCTCATCGTCGCCGTGCGCGAGCGTCGCGGCGGGGTGCTGCCGCTCAACGACCTCCTGCAATGCAAGCTCTCCGGCGTGCGCGTGCTCGACCTGTCGAGCTACTACGAGCGCGCGCTCGGCCAGGTGCGCCTCGACGCGCTGCATGCCAGCTGGCTCATCTTCGGCGAAGGCTTCCGCCAGGGGTTCGTGCGCACGACGGTCAAGCGGCTGTTCGACGTGGTCGTGTCGACGGCGGTGTTCGCCGTGACGTTGCCCATCATGATCGCGACGGTGATCGCGATCGCGCTCGAGGACGGCTATCCGGTGCTGTATCGCCAGCCGCGCATCGGCCAGGCGGGCCGCGTGTTCGACGTCATCAAGTTCCGCAGCATGCGCCGCAATGCCGAGGACGACGGCAAGCCGCGCTGGGCGTCGTCCAACGACGACCGCGTGACGCGCGTGGGCCGCATCATCCGCAAATTGCGGATCGACGAGCTGCCTCAGCTCATCAACGTGCTGCGCGGCGACATGAGCCTCGTCGGCCCGCGTCCCGAGCGGCCGTTCTTCGTCGATCGCCTGACCCGCGAGGTGCCGTTCTATGCGGCGCGCCACAGCGTCAAGCCGGGGGTCACCGGCTGGGCGCAGGTGCGCTACCACTACGGGTCGTCGGTCGACGACTCGGTCCAGAAGCTCCAGTACGACCTCTACTACGTCAAGAACCACACGCTGTTCCTGGATCTCCTGGTGCTGGTCGAGACGATCGGCGTCGTGGTGACCGGGAAGGGCGCGCAATAGTCCGTTCGGCTGACCAGCCGGTCATCTGTCCTTAAATACTTACAAAAGTCCGCCCCAGCTCGGGCCCGGATGGGCGGACGGGTGCGCGAAACCGGGGCATCTCATGGCGGGAGCCGGCCCGCCAGTCCCCCGCATGATGCGCTGACGACCGTTCGTCCGGCCGTCGGCACGATGCTTGCGGCGATCGGTCGAATCCCCCTTCGGAACCGGCCGGGCGCGGGCGTCCCCCCTTGCGCGACCTTCAACCGGCCAAGGGGCACCATGCGAAAATCAGGATCCACTTCGCCGTGCCTTCGATGACCCCATCCCTCGCCACGATCCTCGCCTGGAGCTACGGCCTCGCCGCGCTCGCGTACGGTGGGTGCGCGTTGTGGCTGGCGGGCGCGCGGCCGCGGCGCGACGCACGCGACTTCGCGCTGCTCGCGGCCACGGGGCTTGCCGGCGTGTGGGGCCTCGCGCTGCTGCTTTACGCGATCCTCGAGGGCCCGAGCTCGATGCTGATCGCGAGCGGCGTCGCCGACGTGCTCCGCTGCGGCGCGTGGTTCGCGTTCCTGATCCTGGTCGCCGACCGGACCTCGCGCACGGCCGGCGACGTGCGCGTACGCGACCATGCGCTGGTCGCGATCGGCGCGGTCATCGTCGGCTGGGGAATCGTCTGCCAGGGCCTGCTCGCGGGCGACGTCACCACATTCGGCCATCCCGCGCGGCTCGCGGCGTACGGCACGCTCGGCGGCGCCGTCTTCACGCTGATCCTCGTCGAGCAGCTGTTCCGCAACACCACCGAGGCGGCGCGCTGGGCGATCCTGCCGCTCTGCGTCGGCGTCGCCGGCGCCGCGGCATTCGACGTCTACGTGTTCGCCGATGCGCTCCTGTTCAACCGCCTCGACCTCGACATCTGGAGCGCGCGCGGCCTCGTGCACGCGCTCGCGGTGCCGCTGATCGCGTTGTCGGTGTCGCGCCATGCCGGGGGCGCGCTCAACGTCGTCGTCTCGCGGCAGGTCATGTTCCGCTCGATGGCGCTGATCGCGTCGGGCGTCTACCTGTTGTTCATGGCGGCCGCCGGCTACTACGTCCGCTACTTCGGCGGCCAGTGGGGCCGGGCATTGCAGGCGGCGCTGGTGGTCGCCGGCGGCCTCCTGCTCCTGCTGATGCTGTTCTCGGGGTCGATGCGCGCCAAGGTTCGCGTGCTCGTCAGCAAGCACTTCTTCAAGTACCGCTACGACTACCGCGAGGAATGGCTCAAGTTCACGCGCGCGCTATCGGCGAGCGAGGGCGAAGGGGCGGTCGGCGAGCACGTGATCCGCGGCCTCGCGAACCTCGTCGAGAGCCCCGGCGGCGCGCTGTGGCTGCGCGAAACGGGCGCGCGCGCGTTCCACCAGGCGGCGCGGCTCAACGTGCCCGCGTCCGACGGCACGGAGGCGGCCGACGGCGACCTCGCGCGCTTCCTCCTCGACAGCGGCTGGGTGGTCAACCTCGAGGAGTTCCGCTTCGCGCCCGATCGCTACGGCAAGCTGCGGCTGCCGGCGTGGCTGTCCGACATTCCCAACGCGTGGCTCGTCGTCCCGCTGTCGACCGGCTCGGACCTGACGGGCTTCGCCGTGCTGGTGACCGCGCGCACGCCGATCGACGTCAACTGGGAGGTGAACGATCTCCTCAAGACGGCCGGCCGCCAGGCGGCGAGCTTCCTCGGGCAGATGCAGGCCACCGAGGCGCTGCTCGAGTCGCGCAAGTTCGACGCGTTCAACCGCATGTCCGCGTTCGTCGTGCACGACCTGAAGAACATCGTCGCGCAGCTTTCGCTGCTGCTGCGCAACGCCGAGCGCCATCGCGACAACCCGGAATTCCAGAACGACATGCTGATGACCATCGAGCACTCGGTCGAGCGCATGAAGCAGCTGATGATGCAGCTCCGCGAGGGCACGACGCCGATCGAGGCGAGCCACGGCGTCGACCTAGCCGCCGTCATCCGGCGCATCGAGCACGCGAAAGCCGGCCAGCAGCCGCCGCTCGAAATCGAGATCGTCGACGACGTGGCCGCGATCGGGCACGACGACCGCCTCGAGCGCGTGATCGGCCATCTCGTGCAGAACGCGCTCGACGCCACCGAGGGCCGCGGCCGTGTCTGGATCCGCCTGACGCGGCAGGGCGGCGAGGCGCAAGTGGAGATCGGCGACACCGGCCACGGCATGACCACCGAGTTCGTCCGCGAGCGCCTGTTCAAGCCGTTCCAGACGACCAAGCGCACCGGCATGGGCATCGGCGCCTACGAGAGCCATCAATACGTGCAGGAGCTCGGCGGACGCGTGCTCGTCGACACGACGCCCGGCGCGGGGACGCGGATGCGTATCCTTCTGCCGTTGTTCAGGCCGCAGGCGGTGACCTCTGCCGACGAGCAGCGCGATGTCGCGTAGAAATCAGCCATGACCGACAAGAGCCGCCCGCTGCTGATCGTCGAGGACGACCCCGCGCTGCAAAAGCAGATGCGCTGGGCGTTCGACCAGTACGAGACGCTGCTCGCCACCGATCGTGCCGCGGCGATGGCGCACGTGCGTCGCCAGGCGCCGCCGGTGGTGACGATGGACCTCGGCCTGCCGCCCGACCCGGATGCGGTCACCGAAGGGTTCAAGCTGCTCGACGAGCTGCTCGCCGCGGCGCCGGACACCAAGGCGATCGTGCTGACGGGCCAGCACGACCGAGAGAACGCGCTCCGCGCGATCGCCGCCGGTGCCTACGACTTCTTCGCCAAGCCGTTCGAGCCCGATCTCCTCAAGTTGACGATCGATCGCGCGTTCCGCCTTTACGACCTGCAGATGGAGAATCGCCGGCTGCAGAACCTCAAGCGCCCGGATGCGTTTTCCGGCGTGGTCACGCGCGACCCGGAGATGATGCGGATCCTGCGCGTCATCGAAAAAGTGGCGTCGAGCAACGCGACGGTGATGTTGCTGGGCGAGAGCGGCACCGGCAAGGAGCTCCTCGCGCGTGCGCTGCACGAGCTGTCGCGCCGCGACGGGCGCTTCGTCGCGATCAACTGCGCCGCGATCCCCGAGAACCTGCTCGAGAGCGAGCTCTTCGGCTACGAGAAGGGCGCGTTCACCGGCGCCGTCAAGCAGACGCTCGGCCGCATCGAGACAGCCAACGACGGCACGCTGATGCTGGACGAGATCGGCGACCTGCCGATGCCGCTGCAGGCGAAGCTCCTGCGCTTCCTGCAGGAGCGCGTCGTCGAGCGTGTCGGTGGTCGCGCCGAAAT
>JAICUU010000100.1 GCA_025935675.1 Burkholderiales bacterium | reverse complement strand
GACGACCGGCAGTCCCGACGCGAAGGCCTCGAGCACCGGCAAGCCGAAGCCCTCGTACAGCGACGGAAACACGAATGCGGCGGCACCGCGAAAGAGCGCGCGAAGGTCGGCGTCGGGCACGCGCTCGAGCCAGCGCACGCCCTCGCCCGCGTGCGCGCGGAGCTTGGCGACGATCGGCGCCGCGCTCCAGCCCACCTTGCCGACGACGACGAGGTCGAAGCTCGCGCGCAGCGCCGGCGGCAGCAGGTTGTAGGCGTCGACAATCCGCTCGACGTTCTTGCGCGGCTGCAGCGTGCCGACGAACAGCAGGTAGCCGCGCGCGAGCCCGTAGCGGTGCAGCGTGGCCGCAAGCGTCCCGGCGGGCGGTGCCTCGAACCAGGCATCGGCCACCCCGAGCGGCGTCACCGCGATCCGCGATTCGGGTATGCGGTAATGCTCGACGACCTCGGCCACCGTCGCGCGCGACAGCACCAGCACGCGGTCGGCCCAGCCGAACGACTGCTTCAGCAGCAGGTTCTTGAGTCGGCGCAGGCGCGGATTCGCCCATTCGGGGTGCCGCATCGGAATGGCATCGTGGATCGTCGCGCACACCGGCGTGCGCTTCAGCCGCGGCACGCGCTGGTCGGTCGCGAAATAGACGTCGGCGACCGACGCGAGCGCACGCGCGTTGCGGTGCTCGACGCCGAGCACCATCGAGCGCAACGTGTCGAGCGAATGCCGCCCGGGAAACGCGAAGCTGCCGGGTGGCGCCGCCGCCGCGGCGCGCGGGCCGACGACGGCCGGCACGACCGAAATGCCGGGCATCGCAGGCAACCGCGCGCCGAGCTCGCGCGTATAAACGCCGATGCCATCGAGGACGTCGCGTGTCAGCGGGTCGACGAGGATCGTGCAGGACAGCCCGACGCGCAGCGTCATCGCGACATCGGCGCGAGCTCGCCGGCTTCGCGTTGCACGCCGGCATTCACCGTCGCGCGTTCCCGCGCATCCAGCAGCAGGTCGAGCAGCAGGCCAACGCTGTCCTCCCACGAGATCCACGTGAATGGCTCGGCGAGCGAGCGCGGCGGATGGTCGTCACGCACGAGGAAGGCCTCCAGCGTGGCGACGATCGACCCGACGTCGAACGGGTCGAAATAAACGGCGTGCGGCCCGGCAATCTCGCGGAAGATCGGGATGTCGCTGCACAGGACGGGCAGCCGGAAGCGCAGCGCCTCGACGAGCGGCAGTCCGAAGCCTTCCGCGTACGACGGGTAGACGAGCGCGCGCGAATGTTCGAGCGCATGACGGACCTCGGCGTCGCTCGCGTCGTCGACGAGGTGGACGTCGGCGCGTCCCGCCACTGCGTCGAGCGCGCGCATGACCTCCGTCGTGCCGAAGCCGCGTCGCCCGATCAGGACGAGCCGCGCCGTCACGCCGCGCGCCTGCAGCGTCGCGACCGCCTCGATGAGCCGCGGCTGGTTCTTGCGCGGGTCGAGCCATCCGACACACAGCAGGACCGGCGTGTCGGTCGTGAACAATGCGCGCGTCGAATCGCGGATCGGCCCGTTGTCGCGGCTCGCATCCATGTCGTGGCCGAGATGAAACCACTCGATCGACTGCCCGCGCGGTCGCGTGAGCCCGGGTGTTTCCGCGATATAGCGGGCGAGATCGTCGCGCACCACCTCCGAGATCGCGCAAAGCGTATCGGCGCCGGCGATCGTGCGATCGAGCCACTCGCGGAATTGCCGCACCGGCAACGCGGGCCAGATCGCGGGATGGCGGACCGGGATGAGGTCGTAGACGACGGCGCAAACGGGCGTTCCCTGTTCGTGCAGTGCGGCGTGGAGCGCGCGATAGTCGGCGCCGAGGTGGATGTCGGCGTGCAGCAGGACGTCGCGCGCGCCGATCGGCACGCCGCCCGGCGCGGCGACCGCCAGTTCAGAAGGCCGGGCACGCAGTCGCTCGCTCGCGCTGCGCAGCAGGCGCGCAAGGCCCGGCTGGCTCGACGGCGCGGCGACGAAATTGCGCGCCGCGCCCGCAGGCATCGCCCGCGCGAGCCCGTCCATCGCCCGGCGCGCGCGGCTCGGCGGCGCCGCGCGATCCTCGACCGGCGCACCGAGCCCGCCGTCAGTGGCGAGCGTCGCGGGTCGCAACGCACTCCCGTCGAGATACACCGGCACGACGTCGTAGCCGTGCGCCGGCGCCAGCGCGCCAAGCTGCCGCACGATGGCGTTTGCCACGCGCGGAATCCCGGTGCCATGGTCGTGGCGGAACGTCGTCGTGCATTCGACGTAGATCGTCGGCGCGCGCGCATCGCTCACGACTTCGCCTCGGGATCGCGCATGCGCTCGGCGATCCAGCGGCCGGTGCGCGACAGCATCCTGC
Organism: Burkholderiales bacterium; assembly: GCA_025935675.1. Lineage (GTDB taxonomy): Bacteria > Pseudomonadota > Gammaproteobacteria > Burkholderiales > Casimicrobiaceae > VBCG01. The sequence continues at coordinate 10,157 of JAICUU010000100.1, read as the reverse complement.
GCGTGCGCGCCGGAATGCGACGTAGGCGCGCGAGCCCGGCGCGATCGGCCTCGCGCAGCGCGATCCCGCGCACGTAGTCGTCGAACACGTTGGGCTGCACGCGGAAGTGCCGCAGGCGCTCGGCGTCCTCGCGACGCACGTAGAAGCGATTGAGGCCGTCGAACCACGCGAACACGTACCCGCGCCGGAGCAGGAGCGGCTCCCACGTCGCGTGCGTCGCGTCCGGCCGCATCGGCGCCGTCGCCTCGACGACGACGATGCGCGGCCGATGACGGGCGAAGTCGGCGCCCGCCAGGACACCGTGCTCGCCGCCCTCGACGTCGATCTTGAGGAAGTCGATCGTACCCGGCGCGTGCGCGTCGAGCACGTCCGCGAGTGTCGTCACCGGCACTTCGATCTCGCGGCACTCGAAGCCGCGAGCGCGCATCTGTGCCGCGACGGTCGCGTCGAGCGTCGACAGTCCTACCGGCGAGAAATCGAAGAAGCGCATCGTGCCCGCTGTAGCCGCGACGGCGACGGCGAGGTTGACGTCGCGCGGGCGCTCGCGGACGAAGGGCGCGATCTGCGAGGGCAGCGGATCGATATTGATGCCGCGCCATCCGTGCTCGTAGAAGTGGCGCGTCACCGAGTCGCTGCGCGGGTCGAACGCGCCGACGTCGACGTAGAAGCCCTGCTCGACGTCCGCCAGCGCGCGCGCCAGCATGACATCCTCGAGGTTCTGCGCCCACGAGATCATCATGGCTCGCCGCCCTTGACGAAGACCAGCCCGACCGAGGTGGTCTCGTACCAGCGCACCTTCCCCGCCAGCGCGACGCGCAGATGCGGCTCCGCGCGATACGGGGGCAGGTCGATGTAACGCTCGATCGCGTCGGCGCCGAATGCGAAGTCGACCGGCGATGCCTGGTGCCCGTCGCCGCGCAGCGCCGCAACGAGCGATTCGAGGTCGGGGCGGCGGAACAGCACGGTGCTGCCGTGGTCGATCGTGCGGGTGGGCGAGGTCAGGTTGAGCTCGGTCGTGTGGACGGCGATGCCGCCCGGCCGCAGCACGTCGAGCGAGCGGCGCAGGAACGCGAGGCCTTGCTCGATGCTGCCGAGGTGCTCGCAGGCGCAGCTCGACCAGCAGAAATCGAAGCCGCGAAGATCGTCCGGGACGGCATTCATGTCGACGGTCCCATAGCGCACCCGCGCATCGAAGTGAGCCGTATCGCAGATGCCGCGATCGTTGAGCTCGGCGAGACTGGCGGCGTGCTGGTGGGTGCGCACCCAGCCCGCTTCGACAGCCGCCTCGGCGTCGACGTCGGTCGCGAGAACGTCGGCGCCCAAGCTCGCGAACAGCGCTGCGAGCGGCTCCCTTCCGACCCCGAAGCCGACACCGCGCGCACCCGGCGCCAGCGCGCCGCGCTCCTCGAGGACCTGCGCGATATAAACGAATTCCCAGAGCTTGCGATGCACGCGCAGCGGCTCCTTCAGGCGCCGGCACCACGCAGCGAACAGCGGCATGTGGAAGTGCGCCTCGCGGCAGACGCCGCTGTCGAACACCCACGGGCCACCGTCGCGATCCGGCATCCCGCCGTCGCTGCCCGCACGAAACCCGCTCGGCACCGGCGTTGCCGCTGGCGCGGTGGCGCGGCGCACGAGCGTGCCCAATGCCGTGCGCGCCCGCGCGACCGCCGTCATGACGCGACCCCCGGGCGGTAGAACTCGACGGCGGCGGCGGGATCGCCGATGAACGCGATCTGGCGCGCGTCGAGCACCATCGCGCGATCGCACAGCCGCGCGATGCTGCCAAGATCGTGGGAGACCAGCAGCGTCGTGACGCCGCGCGCGTGCAGCTCGGCGATCTTGTCGATGCATTTCTCCTGGAACGTCGCGTCGCCGACCGTCAGCGACTCGTCGATCAGCAGGACGTCGGGCTCGAGATGCACGGCGACCGCGAAGCCGAGGCGCGACACCATGCCGCTCGAATAGACGCGGATCGGCTCGTCGATGGAATCGGCGAGCTCGGCGAACTCGATGATCGCCTCCGACTTCGCCGCGACCTCGGCGCGGCGCATGCCGAGCAGCACGCCGTTGAGCACAATGTTGTCGCGCCCGGTGAGCTCCGGATGGAAGCCGGCGCCGAGCTGCAGCAGCGGCGCGACGCGCCCCGTCACCCGCACGCTGCCGGACGTGGGCCGCAGCACGCCGGCGATCAGCGCGAGGATCGTGCTCTTGCCGACGCCGTTGCGGCCGATGATGCCGACCGACTCGCCATGGCCGACGGTGAAGCTCACCTCGTGGAGCACCTCGCGCGCGACGAGGCGCATCCGGCGCATCGCCTCGCTCGGCCGCAGGATGAGACCCTTGATGCCGCCCGCCATGTGCAGCCCCATCGAATAGGTCTTCGAGACGTTGTCGAACACGATGGCGGGCGCGTCGATCGCCGGGGCGCCCCTCCGCGCTGCGCGCTCCGGGGCCTGTTCGCGCTTGGGGCGGCCTTTCGCGCTCATGGCACGACCCTTCGCGCTACGCGCTTCGGGGCTTGTTCGCCCTCGGGGCGGCCCTTCGTGCTCACAGCGCCTCCGCGAACTTCCACTGCATCTGGCGGAACGTCAGCGCGCCGATCACGAGCGACACGACGGCGGCGATCGCGGCGGTGCCGAGCGACGACCAGTCGACGAAGCCGTCGATGAACAGGTGCCGCCACGCGACGATGAGCGGCGCGAACGGATTGGCGGCGAGGATCGGCTGGAACATCGGCGGCACCATCTTCGGCTCGAAGATGACCGGTGTCATGTAGAACAGCACGGTCATCACCAGCGTCAGGAGGCGCTCGATGTCGCGGAAGAAAACGTTGCACGACGCGATCGCGAGCGCGATGCCGAACGCGATCGAGCCCTGCAACAGCAACAGCAGCGGGATTCCGGCCAGCCACGACCAGTGCGGGCCGCCGCGGCCCATCAACAGCATGATGACGGTCAGCACCGGGATGCACAGCAGGAAATGCAGCCCCTCGGTGATGATCGTCGACAGCACGACGAGGTGGCGCGGGAACGCGATCTTCTTGATCAGCGACGCGTTGGTGACGAACGAGCCCGGCGCCGACTGCAGCGAGCTCGACAGCCACTGCCACGGGAAGAGTCCGCACAGCAGGAAGACGAAATAGCCTTCGATCTTGACGTTGAGGATCGCCTTGAACGCGATCCAGTACGTCACCGCGTAGACGATCGGGTTGAGCAGCGACCACGCGTAGCCGAGGAACGTCCGCTTGTAGCGGACCTTGATCTCCTTGATGGTGAGCGTGACGACGAGGTCGCGGTAATACCCCCGCGGCGCGGCGTCATGGCTCACGGGCGACACGCCGCAGGTCGGCGTCGACCATCATCGGGATCAGCGCGTCGAGACCGGTGGCCGGCGTCCAGCCGAGCACACGCTTCGCCTTGGCGGGGTTGCCGAGCAGGACGTCGACCTCGGCCGGACGGAACAGCGCGGGATCGACGACGACGTGCGCCTCGTGATCGAGGCCGACGCAATCGAACGCGATCTTGCACATGTCGCGCACCGTCGTCGTCGTGCCCGTGGCGATGACGTAATCGTCCGCCTTGTCCTGCTGCAGCATCCGCCACATCGCGTCGACGTAGTCGCCGGCATAGCCCCAGTCGCGTCGCGCGTCGATGTTGCCGAGGCGCAGCTCCTTCTGCTTGCCGAGCTTGATCCGCGCCACGGCATCGGTAACCTTGCGCGTGACGAACTCGATGCCGCGCAGCGGCGACTCGTGGTTGAACAGGATGCCGCACGACGCGTGCAGCCCGTAGCTCTCGCGGTAGTTCACGGTGAACCAGTGCGCGGCGAGCTTGGCGACGCCATAGGGGCTGCGCGGGTAGAACGGCGTGTTCTCGTCCTGGTTCGACGCCTGCACCAGCCCGAACATCTCGCTGGTCGAGGCCTGGTAAAAGCGCGCCGAAGGAATGACGCGGCGCACCGCATCGAGCAGGTTGAGCGTGCCGATCGCGTTGACCTGCGTCGTGTGCTGCGGCTGCGACCACGAGATGCCCACGAAGCTCTGCGCGGCGAGGTTGTAGACCTCGTCCGGCGGCGCTGCCTCGAGCGCAATGCACAGCGACTGGAGGTCGGTCATGTCGCCACGGATCAGCTCGACGGCATCGAAGATGCCGAGCTCGCGCAGCCGCCAGTCGGTCTCGGTCGCGCGGCGCGCCATCAGGCCCGTGACGGCGTAGCCCTTGTCGAGCAGCAGCTTCGACAGGTACGCCCCGTCCTGGCCGGTGACTCCCGTCACGAACGCCCGCTTTCCCATTATTCCCCGCTCCCGCGGCCGCCCACGCCAGGCGCCGATTCGACCCAGTATTATCGCATTGTCATATACATCGAGGGGCCGCCGCCCCGCGCCTCTTGCACGTTTCCTCAACCTTGCGCGTCGCGATCGTCCACGACTGGCTCGACACCTGGCGGGGCGGCGAGAACGTGCTCGCGGAAATCGCGGCGCTCTATCCGGATGCCGATCTCTTCGCGCTCGTCGACTTCCTGCCGGCCGCGGAGCGTGCGCGCCTCGGCGGCCGCCGCGCGACGACGTCGTACCTGCAGCGCCTGCCCGGCGCGCGCCGGCATTTCCGCAAGTACCTGCCGCTCTTCCCGCGCGCGATCGCATCGCTCGACGTCGGCGCGTACGACGTCGTCATCTCGATCTCGCATGCGGTCGCGAAAGGCGTGCGCATCCGCGAGGGCCAGCGGCACTTCGCGTATTGCCTGACGCCGATGCGCTACGCCTGGGACTTGCGCGACACGTATTTCCGGCGTGGCACGCCGGCCGCCTGGTTGCGCCCGCTCGCCGATCCGGTGCTCGACAGGATCCGCGACTGGGATCGCGCGAGCAACGACGGCGTCACCGAGTTCGCGGCGATCTCGGCGTTCATCGCCGAGCGCATCGCGCGCCATTACGCGCGTCCTGCGCGCGTCATTCATCCGCCGGTGGACACCGATTGGTTCACGCCGGGCGCGGCCCCGCCGTCATACGGCTTCTACCTCGCGGCCTCGCACTGGGTGCCGTACAAGCGCCTCGATGCCGTCGTCGCCGCGTTCGCGGGACTGCCCGAGCGGCGCCTCGTCGTCGCGGGCAGCGGCCCCGACGTCGCGCGCGTGCAGCGCGCGGCGCCCGCCAACGTGGCATTCGCCGGCGCCGTGCCGCGCGCGAAGCTGCGCGATCTCATGCGCGATGCGCGCGCCTTCGTGTTCGCGGCGGAGGAGGATTTCGGCATCGCGCCACTCGAGGCACAGGCCTGCGGCACGCCGGTGATCGCCTATGGCCGCGGCGGCGTCACCGAGACGATCGTCGCGACCGGCGAGCATCCGACCGGCGCGTTCTTCGGCGCGCAATCGGCGGAGGCGATCGCGACCGCGGTGCGCGCGTTCGAGGCGCGCTCGGTCCCGATTGACGCGGCCGCGTGCCGCGCCAACGCCGAGCGCTTCGGCACGGCGCGGTTCCGCCGCGAGATCGCCGACTGGACCGGCGTGCCGGCCGCACCGGCGGCCGCCGCTACGCCATAATCGCCGCCGATGGCGCGCTCGCTCTTAAAGCCTCACGCCGCGACGTTCGCGACGCTCCTGCGGCTCCTCGACCCCGCGTGCGCGGTTGTTGCGGCCGTCCTCGCCTATGCGCTGTACGAGCCGGCGACATTGTCGCCCGAGCACTACGTGGCGCTGGTCGCCGCCAGCATGATCGCGATCGGCGTCGCGTTCCCGGCATTCGGGCTCTACGACACCTATCGCGGCGCCAGCCTCGCGTCCGAGCTGCGCGACCTCTGCGTGGCATGGATCGCCATCGCCGCGCTCGTGGCGATCGCGCTGTTCGTGACCAAGACCGGCGGCCGGTTCTCGCGCGCATGGATGGCGATCTGGCTCGCGCTCGGCTTTGTCATGTCCGCGACGCTGCGCGGCGCGGTGCGCGCGACGCTGCGCCACTGGCGGCGCCAGGGACGCAACCTGCGCCACATCGTCATCGTCGGCGCCGGCGCGCTCGGCGAGCGCGTCGCGCGCGATCTCCGTCACGCGCCGTGGACCGGCCTCAACGTCGTCGGCTTCTACGACGACGATGCGTCGCTGCACGGCCGCGAGGTGGCCGGGCTGCCGGTGCTCGGCGCCGCCGAGCGGCTCGCCACCGACGCCGACGCGCGCGGCATCGACCAGGTCTGGCTCGCGCTGCCGCTGCGCGCCGAAGTGCGGATGCGCGCGATCCTCGACCTGTTGCGCAACAGCGCCGTCGAGGTGCGCTTCGTGCCGGACATCTTCGGCTTCCACCTGGTCAACCATTCGCTCACCGAGGTCGCGGGACTGCCGGTGCTGTCGCTGACGGCCACGCCGATGGCAGGGTTCGCGCGGATCGCCAAGGCGATCGAGGACCATCTCCTGGCCGCCGTGTTCCTCGTCGTCGCGCTGCCGTTCATGCTCGCGATCGCGATCGGCATCAAGCTCACGTCGCGCGGGCCGGTGTTGTACCGCCAGTCACGCGTGACGTGGAACGGCGCGCAATTCCCGATGCTCAAGTTCCGCACGATGCCCGTCGGCACCGAGGCTGCGTCCGGCGCCGTGTGGTCGCGGCACGGCGACGACCGCGCGACGGCCTTCGGAAACTTCCTGCGCCGCACGAGCCTCGACGAATTGCCGCAGCTATTCAACGTGCTGAAGGGCGAGATGTCGCTGGTCGGCCCGCGGCCCGAGCGGCCCGAGTTCGTCACGCGCTTCCGCGAGGAGATCCCGGGCTACATGCAGAAGCACCTCGTCAAGGCCGGCATCACCGGCTGGGCGCAGGTCAACGACCTGCGCGGCGACAGCGACCTCGCGCGGCGCATAGAATACGACCTCTATTACGTCGAGCACTGGTCGCTCGGCTTCGACCTGCGCATCCTCGCCCTCACGCTTTGGCACATCCTGACGAGCCGCAACGCGCATTGAGCCCGGCGCGTCCGGACGCGGCCGAGGTCGTGCCGGGGGATGCCACGAGCGGCGCCGCTGCAAGTGACGCCGGCGCGATGGTGGCCGATGCGCCGGCGCCCGCGAGCAGGTCGCGGCACGACGCCCTGGTCGCCGCCGTCGCCGGCCTCGGCGCGGCGCTCGTTCTCGCGATCGTCTACCTCGCCGTCTCGATCCCCGGCGCATGGTTTCCGCGCGCGGTCGATCGCGCCTTCACGGCCACCGAGCTCAAGCTCGCCGACGGCACCGGCACGCTCGATCGCGGCACGCTCGTCGTCACCGCGCCCGGCGCGAACGACACGACGCTCGTCACGCTCGAAACCGATTTGCGCAGCGCCGACTTCCCCGGCGTGCAGTGGATCGTGCGGGGCGTTCCCGACGGCGCCGACGTGCGCATGCTGTGGAAGACCGACGTGGCGACGCGGCGCACGAACATGGCGGTCGGTGTCGTCGAGGCGGGCGCGCTCCGGACGTTCGTGCTCGCGCGCGACCCGGCGTGGCTCGGCCGCGTCACCGGCATCGCGCTCGCGATCCGGGCGCCGCTTGCCGGTCCGATCCGCATCGACGGCGTCGTCGCGCGGCCCCTCGGCGCGCTCGACATCGCGCGTGCGCGCATCGGCGAGTGGCTGCGCTTCGAGCCGATCAACGGCGCGACGATCAACACGATCGGCGGTGGCGCCGATTCGCAGGACCTGCCGCTGCCGCCGCTCGCCGCGGCGAGCGTGCTGCTCGCGGCGCTCGTGCTGCTGGCGCTGCGGCGCTTCGTACCGTCGGCTTACGGTCTCGGCGCGGCGTGCACGATCGGCGGCCTGTTCGTCGCCGCGTGGCTTCTCCTCGACGCGCGCTTCGCGCAAAACCTCGCGCGGCAAACCGAGGTCAGCTACGCGAAATACGCCGGCAAGACACCGGAAGAGCGCCACCGCGCGGCCGAGGACGGAGCGCTGTACACCTTCATCGAGCACGCGCGCGCCATCATGCCGAAGTCGCCGCAGCGCGTCTTCGTCGCGTCCGACGAGCACTACTTCCGTGGCCGCGCCGCATGGCATCTCTATCCGCACAATGTGCAGTTCGCGCCGTTCCAGAACGCGATTGCGCCGCCGGCATGGATGAAGCCCGGCGACTGGCTCGTCGTCTACGACCGGCGCAACGTCCAGTACGACGCCGCGCGTCGCATGCTGCGCTGGGACGGCAATCCGCCGGTTCACGCCGAGCTGAAGCTCCTCGAGCCGCACGGCGCCGCGTTGTTCCTGATCGAATAGCGCGATGGCTATCCTCATCGTCACCGTCGCGTGGTTGTGCGTATGGATCGCCGGCACGCTGGTCGTGGCGGCGCTGCGCGGCCCGTTCGACGTGCGTGCGCCCGGCGAGGCGGCATGGACGAAAGGCGCGGGCTTCGTGGCCGGCGCATTCATCGCCACGCTGTGGATGCGCGCGCTGTCGGCGCTCGGCATCGCATTCGGTATCGCCTCGATCGGGCTGCCGATCGCCGCGCTCGCCGTGGTCGCCGCGGCGATCGTGTGGCGACGCGGAATGCCGCCGCCCGCCGCGATCATGAGCGCGCTGCGCGAGGCGACCGGCTTGCGAATGGTGAACGGCTGGACGCGCGTCGCCTTCGCTGCGCTTCTCGCGTGGCTCGTGTTGCGCTTCGCTTTCCTGTTCGCCGACGTCGTGCTGCAGCCGCTGTATCCATGGGACGCGTGGATCCAGTGGGCGACCAAGGCGCGCGTGTGGTTCGAGCTCCACCGCATGGTGCCGTTCGTCGATACGGCGCAATGGCTCGCCGGCAACGGCGCGTTCTATACCGACGCCTCGCCCAGCTACCCGGCGACGGTGCCGTTGTGGCAGGTGCTGTCGTCGGTCGCGCTCGGGCGCTTCGACGACGCGCTTATGAACATCCCCTGGTGGATGCTGGCGGTCGCGTTCACGACCGCGATCTACGGCGCGCTGCGCCGCTTCGATTTCGGACCGCTCGCCGCGCTTGCCGGCGCCGCGGTGGTGGCGACGCTTCCGATCCTCGACATGCACGTCGCGCTGGCCGGTTATGCCGACCTGCCGATGGCCGCCTATTTCACGCTCGCAGCACTCGCGCTGCTGTTCGCGCTCGAGCGGCGCGACCGCGGCGATGCGCTGGTGGCGCTCCTCTTCGCCGCCGCGTGCCCGACGATCAAGCAGCCGGGGATCGCCTGGCTGGCGACGCTCGCCGTTCCGCTCGTCGTCGCGCTGATTCCGCGCTTCGGCGTCAAGCTGGTGCTCGCGGGATTCGCCGTCGCGCTCGCAGTGCTGCTGGTGCTCGCCCAGACGTCGGCAACGGTGCTCGGCTACCGGCTTCATCTCGATTTCGCGCCGCCATGGAGCGGTCTCGCGGACAGCCTGTTCCTGCTCGGCACATGGAACATCCTCTGGTACGGCGTCGTCGCCGCCGCGGCGATCGGCGTGCGCGACTGGACCGCGCCGCGCATCGCGCCGCTGACGATGCTGGTCGCCGCCGGTGTGCTGTTCCTGTTCTTCGTGTTCGCGTTCACCAACGCGCGCGCGTGGGTCGATACGCAGACGACGGTCAACCGCGCGATCCTGCACCTCGCGCCGCTGGTCGTCGTCTGGGCGATGCTCGTGTTCCGCGCGGGCGCCGCACGCCTCGATGCGGCGACCCGGCCCGCGATGACGTGACGGCGACCGCCGTGCTCGCATTACCCGAGGTCACGCTGCTCGTCGCCGACACGGCAAACCACGCGCTCGCCGCACGCGCGCTCGCGCGCTCGATCGAAGGTATCCGCTTCGCGCGCGCGCTGTGGCTCACCGATGCGGTGCCGTCGGGCGTCGAGGTCCCCGGCGGCGTCGATGTCGTCGCGATTGCGCCGATCGCCTCGCGGCACGCCTACTCGCGGTTGATGCTGAAGGGACTCGCACCGTACGTGACGACGTCGCACGTCCTCGTCGTGCAATGGGACGGCTTCGTGCTGCACGCCGACGCCTGGGATCCGGCGTTCCTCGATTGCGACTACCTCGGCGCGCGCTGGTACTGGCATACCGACGGCATGGACGTCGGCAACGGTGGATTCTCGCTGCGCTCGCGGCGACTGATCGAGGCGCTCGCCGATCCGCGGATCGAGGGCGAGGCCGCCGAGGACGAGCTCCTCGCGCGCACGTTCCGCCCGCTCCTCGAGCGCGACCACGGCATCCGCTTCGGCACCGCG
>JAICUU010000400.1 GCA_025935675.1 Burkholderiales bacterium | reverse complement strand
CGACGTCGAGCGGCCCGACAGGTACGTGACGGCTTCCGTCGCCGCGGGATGCAGCGCAAAGGCGAGCGCCGCCAGCATCGCGGCGAGCGCCGCGCGCGGGCGGCTATCGTCGACATCCGGCGCGAGCCGCGGCATCAGCCGACGCGCCAACGCCGCCACCATCAGCGCGTCGAGCGCGTGCAGCGCGACGTTGAGCGCGAGGAACGGTGTCGGGCTGCCACCGCCCAACTCCCAGGTCAGCGCGTAGCTCGCCTTGAGCAGCGGCCGAAGCCCGGGCATCGACAGCCACCACGATGCGAAGCCGTGCACGCGCGGCTCGTCGACGATCGCGACGAAGTCGTCGAACTGCCACGCGCCGGGCCACGCGTTCGCGTACGCGGCCAGCACGGCGGCGACGACGACCGCCGCCACCACCCACGCACCGTGGCGCTCGCTCACCGCGCGGCGTCGAACGCGCGCTCGATCATCGCCGCCGCGTCCCACCAGCGATCGCCCGCGCCGAGCAGCACCGCGACGACCCGCACGCCCTTGCGCTCGGCGACGACGGCGAGGCAGCGCCCCGCGCGCGACGTGTAGCCGGTCTTGGCGCCGATCACGCCGGGCACGCGCCCGAGGAGCGCGTTGGTGTTGGCCACGCGCATCGATCGCCCGCCGCGGGTGCGCACGACCGCCGACTCGATGCGCGCCCGCGCGGCGAGCGTCGACTCGGCCATGAACGCGTGCACCAGCGTCGCGAGGTCGCGCGCGCTGGCCTGCTGGCCGGGCGCGTCGAAGCCGCAGGCGTTGACGAAATGCGTGTCGGCGAGGCCCAGCGCGGCGGCGCGCGCGTTCATCCGCGCGACGAACGCATGCTCGCTGCCGCCCGTCCATTCGGCGAGCGCGACACAGGCGTCGTTGGCCGAGCGCAGCAGCATCGCCGTGAGGAGATCGCCCGCGTGCATCGCCTCGCCAGCGCGCAAGCCCAGGCGCGCACCGCCCGCCGCGGCCGCACGCGACGACACCGTGACGTCGTCGCGCTCGAGGGCCGCGCGTTTCGCCTCGACGACCACGAGCGCGGTCATGAGCTTGGTGAGGCTCGCCGGCGCAAGCGGCATGTCGACGGCGAAGCCCCAGCGCGCGACGCCGTCGACTGCGACGACGTAGCCGCGCGCGACGCCGGGAAACGGATCGTCGAGCGGCTGCGCCGCCGCGTCGCCCGCGCCGCCGCACGTCGCCACCAGCGCGGCGATGAGCGCCATGCGCGCGCCGGCGCGGGCGATCATGCGGCTGCAGGACGAGCGGTGGCGGGAACCGGGCACACGCGCGCTGCGCGCCGAGACGCCACCACCGCGCGCCGCGTACCGTCCGTCAGAACGGCAGCAGCTTGCGCACCGCGTTGACGCCGCTTTCGAGCGGGTTGGCCGGTTGCGCGGCGGCCGCCGGCGCGGGCTGCGCGGACGCGACGTCGGCCGGCGCGCGCTGGCCGCGAACCAGCGACGCATAGCGGCTGCACAACGGCGCGATTCCGCGGTCCATGCCGGTGAACGAGCGCCCCTTGCAATTGGCGTCGCCGGCCACGCGCACGTCGTCGTCGCACGAGCCGTT
>JAICUU010000208.1 GCA_025935675.1 Burkholderiales bacterium | reverse complement strand
ATTGCAATCCGGTGGGTCGGACAAACCCTGTATTTTACCCGCATCCGGTCCCCACAAGCCCCGCATGGCCCGCTTCGACACGCGGCTCGAGCCCGCACCCCGCATCCCGCCCGCGACGGCGCTGCGCACCGTCGCGCGCGTTGCCGGCTTCATCCGGCCGTATCGCCGGCAGGTGCTCGCCGCCGCCGTGGCGCTGGTCGTCGCCGCGGCGGCGGTGCTGATGTTCGGCCAGGGCCTCAAGTTCGTCATCGACCGCGGCTTCGCGGCGAGCAACGCCGCCGAGCTCGACCGCACGCTGGCGCTGTCGCTCGGCGTCATCGTGCTGCTCGCGCTCGCCACCTACACGCGCTTCTACTTCGTGTCGTGGATCGGCGAGCGCGTCACCGCGGACCTGCGCCGCGCGGTGTTCGACCACCTTCTCGACCTGCCGCCGTCGTTCTTCGAGGACGCGCGTACCGGCGAGGTGATGTCGCGGCTCACCAACGACACGACGATGCTCGACACCGTCATCGGCTCGAGCGCGTCGATGGCGGTGCGCAACGCGCTGCTGATGATCGGCGGCATCGCGATGATGCTGGCGACGAGCCTCAAGCTGACGCTGCTGGTGCTGCTCGGCATCCCGCTGGTGGTCGTGCCGATCGTGCTGTTCGGGCGCAAGGTGAGGAAGCTCTCGCGCGCGAGCCAGGACCGGGTCGGCGACGTTTCAAGCTTCCTCGACGAGTCGCTGCACGAGATCCGCGTCGTGCAGGCGTACGGCCACGAGGGCGAGGATCGCCGGCGCTTCGGCGAGCGCGTCGAGGTGGCGTTCACGACCGCGGTGCAGCGCATCCGCCAGCGCGCGTTCCTCGTCGCCTGCGTCATCCTGCTCGTGTTCGGCGCGGTCGGTGTCATCCTGTGGATCGGCGGCCACGACGTGATCACCGGGCGGATGAGCGCCGGCCAGCTTTCGGCGTTCGTGTTCTACGCGATCCTGGTGGCGAGCGCCTCGGGCACGATCAGCGAGGTGATCGGCGACCTGCAGCGCGCCGCCGGCGCCACCGAGCGCCTGTTCGAGCTGCTCGCCGTCGAGCCGTCGATCCGCGCACCGGCCGACCCGAAGCCGCTGCCCGAGCCGTCGCACGGCACGCTGTCGTTCGCCGACGTGACGTTCCGCTATCCGTCGCGTCCCGATCATGCAGCCCTCGCCGACTTCACGCTCGACGTCCGAGCCGGCGAGAAGGTAGCGCTGGTGGGGCCGTCCGGCGCGGGCAAGACGACGGTGCTGCAGCTCCTGATGCGCTTCTACGACGCGGCGAGCGGGCGCATCCGCGTCGACGGCGTCGATGTCGCGTTTGCGGATCCGCGCGCGGTGCGGCGCCGCTTCGCGTTGGTCCCGCAGGATCCGGTGGTGTTCGCCGCGAGCGTCGCCGAGAACGTCCGCTACGGCCGGATCGGTGCGAGCGACGCCGACGTCGAGGCCGCGTGCATCGCCGCGCACGCCGATGGCTTCGTGCATCGCTTGCCGCAAGGCTACGCAACCCACCTCGGCGAGCGCGGCGTGCGCCTTTCCGGCGGCCAGCGCCAGCGCATCGCGATCGCGCGCGCGATCCTCGCCGACCGGCCGTTCCTGCTGCTCGACGAGGCGACGAGCGCGCTCGACGCCGAAAGCGAGCGCGAGGTGCAGCTCGCCCTTGAAAGATTGATGACCGGCCGCACCGTGGTGATGATCGCGCATCGGCTTGCCACGGTGCGCCACGCCGACCGCATCGTCGTGATGGACGAGGGCCGCGTCGTCGCCATCGGCCCGCACGACGAACTGTTGCGGACGAGCCCGTTGTACGCGCGTCTCGCGTCGCTGCAGTTCGTCGACGCGCCGGGCGCGCCGGCCGGGCGCGACGGCGCGTACGCTGCGGCGTGATCCGGGCGGCAGGCTACCGCCGGCCGAGCGCCTTGGACATGACCGCCGGATACCGTTAATCTATACGGTTCCACGCATTTCGAGCCTTTGATGATCGTCCGCCATCCCGACAGCCCGTACGAGCTCCACCAGCCCTTTCCGCCGGCCGGCGACCAGCCGCAGGCGATCGACAAGCTGGTCGAGGGCCTCGAGGACGGCCTGTCGTTCCAGACGCTCCTCGGTGTCACGGGATCGGGCAAGACGTACACGATGGCCAACGTCATCGCGCGCACCGGCCGCCCGGCGCTGGTGCTCGCGCCCAACAAGACGCTCGCCGCGCAGCTCTACTCGGAGTTCCGCGAGTTCCTGCCGCACAACGCCGTCGAGTACTTCGTCAGCTACTACGACTACTACCAGCCCGAGGCGTACGTGCCCTCGCGCGACCTCTACATCGAGAAGGACAGCTCGATCAACGAGCACATCGAGCAGATGCGGCTGTCCGCCACCAAGGCCATCCTCGAGCGTCCCGACTGCGTGATCGTGGCGACGGTGTCGGCGATCTACGGCATCGGCGACCCGTCCGAGTACCACAGCATGATCCTGCACCTGCACGAGGGCGAGAAGCTCACGCAGCGCGACGCGATCAAGCGGCTCACGGAGCTGCAGTACTCGCGCAACGACGCCGACTTCCGCCGCGGCACGTTCCGCGTGCGCGGCGACGTGCTCGATATCTTCCCGGCCGAGCACGCCGAGAACGCGGTGCGCGTCTCGCTGTTCGACGACGAGATCGAGTCGCTGCAGCTCTTCGACCCGCTGACCGGCCACGTCAAGCAGCGCATCGCCCGCTTCACCGTGTTCCCGTCGTCGCACTACGTCACCGGGCGCCAGAAGACGCTCGACGCCGTCGACGCGATCAAGCGCGAGCTCGTGCTGCAGAAGGACAAGTTCGTCGGCGAGATGAAGCTGATCGAGGCGCAGCGCATCGAGCAGCGCACGCGCTTCGATCTCGAGATGATGGTCGAGATCGGCTTCTGCAAGGGCATCGAGAACTACTCGCGCCACCTGTCGGGTCGCCAGCCCGGCGAGCCGCCGCCGACGCTGATCGACTACCTGCCGCGCGACACGATCATGTTCATCGACGAGTCGCACGTGACGGTGCCGCAGGTCGGCGGCATGTACAAGGGCGACCGCGCGCGCAAGGAGAACCTCGTCAACTACGGCTTCCGGCTGCCGTCGGCGCTCGACAACCGGCCGCTGCGCTTCGACGAGTTCGAGCGGATGCTCCCGCAGACGATCTTCGTGTCGGCGACGCCGGCCGACTACGAAAAGACGCACGCCGGCCAGGTGGTCGAGCAGGTGGTGCGGCCGACCGGCCTCATCGACCCGCTGCTCGAGGTGCGCCCGGCGCAGACGCAGGTCGACGACCTCCTGTCCGAGATCCGCCTGCGCGTCGAGCGCAACGAGCGCGTGCTGGTGACGACGCTGACCAAGCGGATGGCCGAGGACCTGACCGACTACCTCGCCGAGCACGGCGTCAAGGTGCGCTACCTGCACTCGGACATCGACACCGTCGAGCGCGTCGAGATCGTCCGCGACCTTCGGCTCGGCGAGTTCGACGTGCTGGTCGGCATCAACCTGCTGCGCGAGGGGCTCGATATCCCGGAGGTCTCGCTGGTGGCGGTGCTCGACGCCGACAAGGAGGGCTTCCTGCGCGCCGAGCGATCGCTGATCCAGACGATCGGCCGCGCCGCGCGGCACATCAACGGCATGGCCATCCTCTACGGCGACAGGATCACCGACTCGATGCGCGCGGCGATCGACGAGACCGAGCGGCGCCGCACCAAGCAGCGCGAGTACAACACCGCGCAGGGGATCACGCCGCGGGGTGTCGAGAAGCGCATCAAGGACATCATCGACGGCGTCTACGACGTCGACGAGGGCCGCCGCGAGCTCAAGGCCGCGCAGGCGAAGGCGAAGTACGAGTCGATGCCCGAGAAGGACCTCGAGAAGGAGTTGAAGCTCCTCGAGAAGCAGATGGTCGAGGCGGCACGCAACCTCGAGTTCGAGAAGGCGGCGGAGCTGCGCGACCGGCTCTACCAGCTCAAGGAGCAGCTCTTCGGCGTCGCGCTTCCGGTGGAGACGTGAAACGATGAAGCTCGCGAACCAGGTGGCGATCGTGACCGGCGCGGCGGGCGGCCTCGGCCGCGCGATCGCGCGGAAATTTGCGACGGAAGGCGCGCAGGTTGTGATCGCCGACCTCGACGGGCGGGCGGCCGAAGCGACTGCCGCGACCATCACGCAATCGGGCGGCCGTGCGTCGGCGCTGGCGATGGACGTCACCGACGAGGCGGCGGTCAACGACGGCGTGGCGAAGGTGGCGCGCGAGCATGGCCGCATCGACGTGCTGGTCAGCAACGCCGGCATCCAGATCGTCCATCCGCTCGAGGAATTCACGTATGCCGAGTGGAAGCGGATGCTCGCGATTCACCTCGACGGCGCATTCCTGACGACTCGCGCGTGCCTGCCGCACATGTACCGCGCGAAGCGCGGCGCGATCATCTACATGGGCTCGGTGCATTCGAAGCTCGCGTCGGTGCTGAAGGCGCCGTACGTGACGGCGAAGCACGGGCTGCTCGGGCTTGCCCGCACGATCGCGAAAGAGGGCGCCGCGCACGGCGTGCGCGCCAACGTCATCTGCCCGGGCTTCGTGCGCACGCCGCTCGTCGAGAAGCAGATCCCCGAGCAGGCGCAGCTCCTCGGCATGACCGAGGAGGACGTGATCCGCAAGGTATTCCTCAACAACACCGTCGACGGCGAGTTCACCACGCTCGACGATGTCGCCGAGGTGGCGCTGCTGTTCGCGGCGTTCCCGACCAATGCGCTGACGGGCCAGTCGCTGATCGTCAGCCACGGCTGGGCGATGGAGTAGGCCGCGCCGTGCGTCACGCGCGGCGCGTCACCATTTCGCCAGCGCTGCCTGGCGCTTCGCCGTGTCGATGTCGAGGTACTTCCAGGTGTACGTGTAGGCCGACGGCCAGTAGCCTTCGAGCCACGGGTAGGTGAGCGTGTTGCCGATGCCGAAGGTGTGCAGCATCATCGGCATGTAGATCTGCTCGATCTCGGTCATCCTGCGCGCCAGCGCGACCCGCTCGGGTCCCTCGGGCGTGCGCACGAACGCCTCGTACGCGGCGTCGTAGTCGGGACGCCGGAAGCGCGACGGGTTGGTGTCGCCCATCGGCGCCTTGCCCCACAGCGACTGCAGGATCTGGAACCCCGACGGCGCGAGCGAGCGGTAGCCGAGGTTGAACATCTGCAGCTTGCCGGCGCGCGACATGTTGATGAGCTCGGAGAACGTGCGCTGCTCGACCTGCATGCGGATGCCGATCGCGTCCATGTTCTTCTTGAACAGCGTGTCCGCTTCGCGGTACCACGACTCCGGCAGCGTGCCGCGCGACACCACGAGGGGCTTGCCGTCGGGCGTCTCGCGGTAGCCGTCACCGTCGCGGTCCTTGTAGCCGAAGCGGTCGAGCAACGCGCGCGCCGCCGCAGGGTCGTAGAGCGAGCGCTTCGGCAGCGTCGGATCGTATGCCGTCGCGCCCGGCGGCAGCAGCTGGTTCGCGACCTCGGCGTTGCCGGCGAACAGCACGCGGATCATCGTGTCGACGTCGAAGCCCATCGCCATCGCGCGGCGTAGTGCGATCTTCTCCGGTGTGTAGCCGCCGACGACGGGATCGTCCATGTTGAAGTACGTGAACGTTAGGTTCGGCGCGGCGTAGCGCAGGTGCGTGACGCCGCGCGCGCGGAGCGACGGCTTGAGCTTGCCGTCGCTGCCCGTGACGAAGCGGATGTCGTCGCCGCCGAGCGCGGCGAGGTCGAGGCTGCCCTGCTCGAAGGCGAGGATCATCGGCTGCGATTCCTCGATGATCGACACCTCGACGCGTCCGACCTGCGGCAGCGCCTT
>JAICUU010000308.1 GCA_025935675.1 Burkholderiales bacterium | reverse complement strand
CCCGAGTACCGCACGGGCAGCAACCTGCCGTCGCGGGCCGGCTCGCACACCGAGGCGGACGCGTCGACGACGACCGACGCTCAAGGCATCAAGAACGCGCTTCCACCGAAGCTCACGCCCAAGATGGGCAACTGAGCGTTCAGGCGCCGGCCGTTCCCGCGGCCGGTGCTTCGATCGTCGCGCTGACGACGTAGCGCAGCGGCGTGTTGGGCGCGATCGCGTCGAACGGGTAACAAGTTACGAGCGTCAGCGTCGGCGCGTCGCCATGCGCGCGCAGCGCGAGCGAGCCGACGTCGACGATCGCCATCGCGCGGACGCGATAGCGCACATGGACGCCGTCGACGCGCTCGACGTCGAGGACGTCGCCGCGCTGCACGTGCGCGAGGAACGCGAAGTGCGTGTCGCGATGCGCGGTGAACACGGTATTGCCGGCATCGCCAGGGCGCGCCGAGCCGTCGAGCTGTCCCGGACCCCATGCAAGCGTGCGGCCGGTCGCGCCTGCCAGCACGATCACGTCCGCGTCGTGCGCAACCGAGCGCAGCCGCGCGACCGGGTGCGTGTCCGCCCAGGACCACGGCTTGACCTCGGCGCCCGTCGCCCGCGATTCGCGCCACGCGCGCTCGAGGAGCACCTGTCCGAGCGCGGCCTTGCCGACGATCGTCGTGCCCCACGCGAACGCGGCCAGCGCCGCGGCGAGGGTCAGCCCGGCGAGGACGCGCAGCATGCGCGCCACATCGCCCGATCCGCCGCGTGAACGCGCCGCATCGACCGTTTCGTTGCCGGAGCGTGCGGCATCGCCCCGTCGAATGCGCTTCCGCGGCGAGCGCGATGTCGCAGCCGCGCCGCTGTCGATCGGGGAAGACTCGGCCGGACCTCCGGCGGATGCCGGACCTGCGGACGCGACGCGATCGCTCGCGTGCGTCGGCGCAAGCCGCCCGGCCGACAGGTCCTCCCCGATCGACACTGACGCGCGCATCGCAACCCCCGCGTCAGCAGACGTGGCGCGCGGCGTGCACGCGCGCGGCCAACGTCGTGCCGTGGCGGCGCATGGCGAGGGCGCGCATCGCCAGCGCGATTGCGGCCAGCAACGCCGCGAGCACGAGCAGCAGCGGCGCCGGCGTCGCAGTCTGCGGCAGCGCGCCGAGCGTCGCGTCGTCGTAGCCCGCCGGCAGGTTGAGCGGCATCGGCGAAGGAATGCTCGACTCGCCGGCCGGCAGCGTCGGTGTCACGTCGACGGCGACGAGGCTCGTGTAGCGGCTGACAAGATGATGGTCGAGCGCCGTCTTGACGATCAGCGGCTTGATTGCCGCAGCGTCGCCGCCGATCATCGCGTCGGATAGCGCCTCGATGCGATCGCGCGCCCACAACGTGGCGATGCCGTGCGCGGGCCGCGCCGAGGCGAGCGGCAACAGCGCGCCGTACGCGCGTTCGCCGCGCTTCGCCGTCAGCGAGAGCGTGACGAGCGACGTGTCGAACGCGGCGGTCATCACGATGGGCTCGCCATCGTAGAGGTCGGGCATTTTGCCTGGATACGCATCAGCGGCGGCCGACCACGCGGCCTCGATGCCGGTCAGCGCCGGGTTCTCGAGCTTCGCATACAGCGCGGTCATCCGCGCCTTGACGTCGTGGATGTCGCCGATGAACGTCGCGGTGCCGCGGCCCGCCTCGGCGGCCTTGCGCAGGAACCAGGTATTCGGGCCCGCGCCGATGCCGACGGTGAAGAGCCGCCGGTTGCCGGCGCGCGCGGCGATGAGCGCGAGCAGATCGCGCTCGTTGTCGACGGCGCCGTCGGTCAGGAACACGACCTGCTGGACGAAGCCGTCGGCCGGCGGCGCCGCGAACGCGGCCTCGAGGGCAGGCTTCATCTCGGTGCCGCCGTCGGCCTTCAATGCGCGCACGAATCGCTGAGCGCTCGCGAGCGTCATCGTGTCGACCGGCATCGGCGCGCCGAACAGCGGACGCGTCACCGAATTGAACTCGATGACGTTGAAGCGGTCGCCCGGCCGGAGACGCGCCAGCGCGAACAGCACCGCCTCGCGCGCCTGCTCGATCGAGGCGCCGCCCATGGAGCCCGACGTGTCGACGATGAACGTCGCCTCGCGCGGTGCGATCGGCGCGGGCGTGGCATCGCTCGGCGGCATCATCATCAATAGCGCATAGGTCTTGCCGCCGAGCGTCTCGGTGAAGAGCGCGGCGCCCGGCGCCGCGCCGACCTCCGGCTGCCAGGCGAGCTCGAAGTCGCGATTGGCCGGCACGATGTCGTCGGCGAGCGTGACGTCGTAGCGATGCGCGACGTCCTCCTTCACGTCGATCGCGTGGCTCGCGCTCGCGATGCCGGCGAGCGCGAAGCCGGCGTCGACGCTGACGTGCAGCTTGACCGGATTGACCGGAGGCGATCCGGGCGCGAGGTACGGCGCCGGCGGCATCGCGTCGTCGTCATCGTCGAGGTCGGCGAGCGCAACCGCGCGAAATCCGGCACCCCCGTCGACGGCATCGGGCGACGAGCCGGGCGAATAGCGCGGCGTCACCGCGAGCGGCACGCGCAGCGAGAACGATCCCTGGTCGTAGTGCAGCGTCTCCTGGTACTCGATCGTGACGGTCACCGTCTCGCCGGGCCCGAGGTGCGCCACGCGCGCGCTGAAGAGGTTGGGACGCGACGACTCGACGAGCGACGCCTTGATGCCGGCGGCCTTGGCCTTCGCGTAGGTCGCGCGCGCCTCCTCCTTCTCGCGGATCTCGCCTTCGACAACGCGCTCGCCGACCTGCATGTGCAACTGGTCGACCGCGGCGCGGTCCGGCAGCGGGAACGTGTAGAGGCCCTCGCGCCATTGCCCGGTCGGGTTGATGAAGTGCTGCGTCACCGTCGTGCGTGCGACGACGCCGGCGACGGCGACGTCGACCTCGGTGGCGACGAGCGGCGCGTCGAGCGGCGGATTGCCGGCGTCGCCCAGCACCAGCGATGCGTGCACCGGCGCCGCGGCCGCGGCGTGCGCCTGCGTGGCGACGGTGAAGGCCGCAACGAGCAGCACGCCGCTGGCGATGCAGCCGGCGATGAGCGCGTCGAGCGCGAGTCGGGCGATGCCGCGCCACCCGGGTGGCAGCGGCTGCGGACGCGACGGTTGGGGCATGGCGTGGCTCTCCCTCTCCGGGCGGCGGCGACGCT
>JAICUU010000404.1 GCA_025935675.1 Burkholderiales bacterium | reverse complement strand
TCTGCGATCGTGACACTCATCGATGCATCCTTTTGTGAGCTCGCCCGCGCCACGCGCCGGGCCATGTTCGGTGATTTCTGCGAAGCCCGTGATTGTACAGCAAAAAGCGCTGCAATTTCAAGGCGGTCGGGCGCGCGCTGGCGACTCACGACGCCGGCGAGCTAGCCGGCCTCGACGGCCTGCGGCGGCGCAGGATCGGTGCGCAAAAGCCGTTCGGCGTGCACGAGCCCGCCGCCTACGCGCACGACGCCGACGAGCGCATCGCCGTCCAGCGCGCGGTAGCGCCCTTCGGGCACGCCGGACGCGAGTGCCTGGCCGTTGCGCAGGCGCTCGGCGTCGTGCGGCGGCAACGGCAACGCCGGCATGCCGGCAAGCAGCGACGCGACCGGCAGCAGGCGCGCATCGCGCGCCTCGCGCGAATCCTCCGCGAGCGCGTCGAGCGTCACCGCATGACGCACGTCGAACCCCGCCGCGGCGATGCGCCGCAACGCGGCGAGGTGCGCGCCGCAGCCGAGCGCCGCGCCCAAGTCCTCCGCGAGCACGCGCACGTACGTGCCCTTGCCGCAGGTGACCTCGAGCGTCGCCAGCGGCGGTTGCCAACCGGCGAGCGCGAGCCGCTCGATCACCACCTCGCGCGGCGCGCGCTCGAGCGTGATGCCACGCCGCGCGTAGTCGTAGTAGGCGCGGCCGTCGCGCTTCAGCGCCGAGTGCATCGGCGGCAGCTGCGCGATCGTGCCGCGAAAGCGGGCGAGCGCGGCCTCGATCGCGGCCCGCTCGAACGCCACCGGCGCTTCCGCGATGACGTCGCCGTCGGGGTCGCCGGTCGTCGTCGTCACGCCGAAATGCACGGTCGCGACGTACGACTTCGATGCGTCGAGCACCGTTTGCGCGAACTTGGTCGCCTCGCCGAAGCACAGCGGCAGGAGTCCGGTGGCAAAGGGATCGAGCGTGCCGGTATGCCCGGCCTTGTCGGCGGCGAAAAGACGCTTGGCCACTTGCAGCGCGCCGTTGGACGTCGTGCCGGCGGGCTTGTCGACGAGCAGCACGCCGTCGACGCGCCGCCTCGCGCGGCGCGGCGCGGCGGCCGTCACTCGGGCTCGCGGTCGCGGTCGGACGCCACCGCCTCGTCGATGAGCTTCGACAACCGCATGCCCGACTCGATCGAGTCGTCGTACGCGAACGCGAGCTCCGGCACCGAGTAGAGCGACAGCCGGCGCGCCAGCGCGCTGCGCAGGAAGCCGGCGATGCGCGTCAGCGCCGCGACCGCCTCGGCCGCATGCGCCTTGCCGGCGAGATGGGTGAACCAGACCTTCGCGTGCTTCAAGTCCGCGGCCACGTCGACCGACGTGACCGTCACCATGCCGACGCGCGGGTCCTTGACCTCGCTGCGCAGGATCTCGGCGAGATCGCGCTGGATCTCGTCGGCGACCTTGCGGCTGCGCGGCGTCGTGCGATGCGGCATGTTCGTCGGCGCGGGCGGAGGCGAACCCGCCTCCCGCGCCCCTTCCCGTCAGAGCGTGCGCGAGACCTCGACGACCTCGTAGACCTCGAGCTGGTCGCCCTTC
>JAICUU010000250.1 GCA_025935675.1 Burkholderiales bacterium | reverse complement strand
CTGCGCGATTCCCGCCGCGACCGCGAACTGCCGGATCACCGGCGCGAGCGGACTTGCCTGCAGGTTGGGCGACGCGTGATACCAGACGCGCATGCAACCCGGATCGATCCGCTCGGCGAGCGCTTCGGTCAGCCGCGATTTGCCGACGCCCGCCTCCGACGTGACCCGCGCGGCCTGCCCCTGCCCCTGCCGCACGAGCTGCCAAAGGCGTTGCAGCTCGGCGAGCTCGGCGACGCGATCGACGAGCGGCGTCACCGACGCGCGCAGCGCGTGGAAGCGGCTGCCGACCGTGCGCTCGCCGGTGACCTGCCACGCCGGCACCGGTGCGTCGAATCCCTTGAGGTCGTGGCGGCCGAGGTCGCGGTACTCGAACAGCCGGCCGGCGAGTGTCCGCGTGAGATCGGCGATGACGACGCTGCCGGGCTCAGCGATGCCCTCGAGACGCGCGGCGAGGTTGGGCGCGCTGCCGATCGCCGACAGCTCGATGCCGCCCTGCGACAAGTCGCCGACGACGACCTCGCCGGTGGCGATGCCGAGATGCACCGCGAGCCCTGTCGTCGCCACCGTCGACCATCGCGTGGCGGCAATCTCGAGCGCCGCACGGATCGCGCGCTCGGCGTCGTTCTCGTGCGCGTGCGGATAGCCGAAGTACGCGAGGATCGCGTCACCGATGTAGCGCGCGACGAAGCCTCCGTGGCGCTCGATCACCGAGGTGCATCGCTTTCGGTACGCTTCGATGACGTCGGCGAGCTCCTCCGGATCGAGGCGCAGCGACAGCGCCGTCGAGCCGACCATGTCGCAGAACATCACGGTGAGCTGCCGTCGCTCGGGCGCACGGGGCGTCGCCGGCGCGATCATGGACGCATCGCCGCCGTGCGCGCATCCGGCACCGCGCGAAGCTCGATGCCGAAATGGTCATACAGGTGCGGGATGCGGCCGGGTGCGATCGCCGGACCCGCGAGCTCGAAGCGATGGCCGGCGAGCATCGTCGCGAGCACGCCCTTCAGCACGAATCTCACGAGCGATTCGCCGGCGCAACTGCGGGCATGCGCGCTGAACACATACACGGCTGGCAGCGCGCCGGCCGCCGCTTCGTCCGGCGCGAACGCATCGGCGGCGCGGCCGAAGACGCGTCGATCGCGATGATGGAAGCCCGCGTGGATCATTACTTGTTGCTCGGTGTCGACGCCGGCGTTGCCGATACGGCTCGGCCGCACCGCGCGGCGCAGCAGCAGCGGCACGGGCGTCCACAGCCGCAACTGCTCGACGAGGCACGCCTCGACGTAGCGGAGCCCGTCGATCGCCCGCGCCGTGGGCGCGCCCGCTGCGCGAATCTCATCACGGACCTTCGCCTGCACCTGCGGATGCGCGGCGATCAGCGCGAGCGTGCGCGGCACGTGCAACTCGACGGCATCCTTCAGCACGAAGCACCAGAACGTCGCCTGCGAAGTCACGCACGTCGCCGGCGATGTGTTGCCTGCGGCGATCGCGCGGGCAGCGGCGTGCATCAGGCATCCGCTCGGCGGCGCGGCGCCCGCCGGTGCGAGCGACGTTTCGATCCGGCGGCGCAGGTCGCCGAACGACGACGCATCGCGCAGCAGCAGGTTGGCGCGCCGAAGCATCCGCGCGAGATCGTCGTCGAGCGTGTCGTCCAGGCGGCCGGCGCCGAGGATGACCTGTTGCGAGATGCGGCGGCCGAGTGACTGGAAGTCGGGCCAGCGCAGCGCCGGGCCGCCGTTGTCGACGAGCCGTCGCGACTCGCCGGCGACGATGCCGGCGAACGCATCGGCGTCGCGATGCACATGTCCGAGATCGAGGACTCCGGTGTTGAACGTGCGCCGGTTCCCCTCCGCAGCGTCGCCCGAGGCCACCAGCGCTTCCGGCGCGAACCGCGAGATCGCGCGTTTCTTGAGCCACGGGTCGGGCGCGTTGTCGTCCGACGCGAGCACGTCGTCGATCGCCGCCGGCGACAGCACGAGCAAGGTGCGCCGGAACGGGAACCAGACCCACAGCAATTCGCTGCGGTACCGCGCGCGGAGCTCACGGATGAAGCGGTGTGTGCGCCGTCCGCGGTCGCGTCGCGCGAAGCGCGACATGATCGCGCGGTTCGGCACGACGACACCGAGTAGCGTCCCCGGAATGGCGACGTGCCAAAGGAATCGCAAGGCATCCCACAACGACAACGTCCTGGCGTCGCGGCCCATCCCTGCCCTCCCCGGGCGCAGTGGCCCGCCGGGTCGCCGGCATGGCCGGAACGCCCGGGACGCACAGTGTACGTCGGCGCCGGGCCCTCCGGACGAGCGTCAGCGCCGCTGGCGGGTCCGCCCGGCGAAGCGCAGCGTGTGCTCGAGCGATTCGACGCCCGCCTGCGAGCCGAGCCCGGTCGCGTTCAGCGCGGCGGTGGCCTGCGCGAAGCGCACCGTCTCGTCGATCGCGAAGCCTTTGACCAGCCCGACCGCGAACCCCGCGTTGAAGGCGTCGCCGCAGCCGCAGGTGCATTTGACCGCGACGTCGAACGCCGGCATCCGGAACGCGACGCCCTGGCTGTCGTGGTAATACGCCCCCTCGCCGCCGAGCGTGAGCACGCACGCCTTCGCGCCGCGATCGAGGAAGTAGCGCGCGGCACTCTCGCGGTCGCGCAGGCCCGAAAGCGCCTGCGCCTCCTCGATCGAAGGCATGAAATAGTCGGTGAACGGAAGCACCGACGCGACCGCCGGCATGTCCGCCGGGGAGCCTGCGAACACGTCCACGGTGGTCATCGCGCCGACGGCTTTCGCGGCGCGCAACACCTCGGCCGTGCGGCCGCGATCCATCGCATGCATCAGGCCGACGCCGCCCGCGTGGACGACGGTGGCGTCGATCACTTTCGCGACCATCGCGTCGGCGACGACGAAGTCGCCCGTGGCGCCGGCCCTGTGCAGCGCGGGGCGCGAGCCATCGGCGCGCGTCGTCACGATCGACGCCGACGTCTTCCAGCCCGCCTCGCGTTGCATGCACGACGTGTCGACGCCGAAGCGCGCGAGCCGCTGCAGCACCCAATCGCCCATCAGGTCGTCACCGACGCCGCCGACCGCCAGCGTGCGCAAGCCCATCTTCGCCGCGGCGATCGCCGCGGTGCCGGCCGCACCGGAAACCGCGAGCGTCATCTCCTCGATCGGCAGGCAGCCGCCTTCCGGAGGGATGGCGGTGAACGGCCAGCCGAGGCAGTCGAACGTGTAGAACCCCATCGACGTGTAGTCGTACGTTGCCAATCGAACCTCGCCGCTGCTCAATGCCGGACCTTCATGATGGCGCCTATTGCGGGGCTGTCAATTGTTTGGCATCGTCGCGGGCTGCTGCATGACCATCCACTTCGACGTCGTCGTCATCGGTGCCGGCGCGGCCGGCATGATGTGCGCGGCGCGTGCCGGACAACGCGGCCGCCGCGTGCTGCTCGTCGAGCACTACGGCGTCGTCGGCGAGAAGATTCGCATTTCCGGCGGAGGTCGATGCAACTTCACGAACCGCAACGCCGGCCCCGACAACTACCTCTCGCAGAACCCGGATTTCTGCCGCTCGGCACTGGCGCGCTACACGCCGGCCCATTTCACCGGACTCGTCGAGCGCTACGGCATCGCGTACCACGAGAAGACGCTAGGCCAGCTCTTCTGCGACCGCTCGGCGCGCGACATCATCGCGATGCTGCAGTCGGAATGCGCGCTGGGCGGCGTGAGCTGGCGGATGCCGTGCTCGATCGAGCGCGTGACGCGCGAGGACGCGGGCTTCGGCATCGCGACGTCGATGGGGCGCGTCGACTGCACGTCGCTCGTCATCGCCACGGGCGGCCTGACGGTGCCGAAGATCGGTGCCACGCCGTTCGCGTACCAGGTCGCCGCGCAGTTCGGGCTCGCAGTCGTGCCGCCCAGTCCCGCGCTCGTGCCGTTCGCTTGCGCACCGGAACTTCTCGCGCAATTCGGAGTCCTGGCGGGCGTATCGGCCGATGTCGAGATCACCTGCGGGCATGCGCGCTTCCGCGAGAACCTGCTGTTTACGCACCGCGGCCTGTCGGGACCGGCGGCGCTGCAGGCTTCGTCGTATTGGGACCATCGAACGCCGCTGGTCATCGACCTGCTGCCCGGTGTCGACGCATCGCGCTGGCTCGACCAGCACGCCGGGTCTCCGGCGCTACTCGACAACGTGCTGGCCGAGCGCCTTCCGGCGCGCCTCGCGCGGCAGTGGTGCGTTGCGCAGGACGTCGCGGTGCCGGTTCGCACGCTGTCGGATGCGCGCCGCCACGCCGTGGGCGCGATGCTGAACGCGTGGAAAGTGCACCCGTCGGGCACGCTCGGGTACAACAAGGCCGAAGTCACGCTGGGCGGCGTGGACACGCGCGGGCTGTCGTCGAAGACGATGGCCTCGATCACTGTGCCGGGCCTCTACTTCGTGGGCGAAGCCGTCGACGTGACGGGCTGGCTCGGCGGCTACAACTTCCAGTGGGCGTGGGCATCCGG
>JAICUU010000159.1 GCA_025935675.1 Burkholderiales bacterium | reverse complement strand
CCGACCTTGCCGGCGATCGACGCGATGTTGACGATGCGGCCGCGCTTTTTCGCGATCATGTCGGGCAGCACCGCCTTCGCGCACAGGAACGTACCCTTGAGGTTGATGTCGAGCACCTGGTCCCACGTCGCCTCGGTCATCTCCGCGACCCAGGCCTTGCGGATGATGCCGGCGCTGTTGACGAGGATGTCGATGGGGCCGAGGCGATCGCGCACCGCCGCCACGGCGGCCTGCACGCTCCGCTCGCTCGCGACGTCGACCGCCGTGCCGATCGCGCCGTGGCCGAGCGTCGCCGCGATGCGCGTAGCACCCGCGGCGTCGAGGTCGGCGACGCCCACGCGCACGCCTTCGGCGGCGAAGGCCTCCGCGATCGCCGCACCGATGCCCGATGCGCCGCCCGTCACCAGCGCGACGCGCCCGTCGAGTCGTCCGGCCATCGTCAGACCAGCTCGTGCAGTTTCGGGTAGTCGATGTTGAGGAGGTGCGTGGGCGGCACGTCCTCCTCGATCGCCACGAAGCGGCGGGCGTTGCCGCCGAAATGGTTGTCGGTCTTCGGCACCGAGATCGTCGAGATCTCGCCGCCGACCAGCACGTCGCCGCCTTCCTTCGCCCAGAAGCGGTGATAGAGGCCCGGCACGATGGTGAGGCTCGCGCCGTGCGGGATCTCGAAAACCTGTCCGGCGGTGAACGGCCTCTCGACGCCGTCGCACCAGACGACACCCGGCGATGCCTCGTCCATCGATTCGTCGTCCTTCGCCTTGAAGAGCTGGATCATCAGCGTGCCGCCGTTGTAGCTGATGATGTCCTCGGTCTTCGTGTAGTGGAAGTGATACGGCAGCCGCTGGCCGGGCTTCAGCACGAAGATCTTCTCGCCGTACGGCGTGCCCTGGTCGGGATGCTCGCGCGTGCCGTTGCGTGCGTCGAACATCGTGATGCCGATGTTGTCGAAGTCGCCCTGGCCGAAGTCGGTGCACGCCCAGCCGAGCGCGTTGAGCTTGATCCGGTCCACCTCCTTGCCGGCCGACTTCCATCTCGCCGCCGGCCAGTACGCCCATTCGGGCAGGCGGATGCCGTGGCGCGCGAGGGTCCTCTGCGCGAGATCGAGGGCGGCGTTGATCTGCGAACGTTTCATGCGATGTGCTCCGTGGTCGAAATCCGGCGCGCGTGCGCCGTGCATTGAAGGCGGATGCGCGTCGCCGTCGCATCGTACCGCGCGCCGGTGTCCCGCATCATGATGGTTGCGCCGCGGCGCGCGCGGTGTCGCGCTCGGCGGCGAGGTCTTCCCAAAGTTGCGGCGGCACCTCGGCGTCGAGCGCGTCGAGGCTCGCGTCGACCTCGTCGGCCGATCGCGGCCCGAGCAAGAGCGTGAGGATCGCGCGGTTGCGCGCGACGAACTGCAGCGCCGCCGTCGGCAACGCGACGCCGTGGCGTGCCGCGATCGCGGCGATCCGCGCGGTGCGCGCGACCACCGCGGGCGGCGCGGGGCGATAGGCATAGCTCGGCGCGGGCTGCGGCCAGCGCGCGAGGATTCCCGAGTTGAAGGCGCCGCCGGCGATGACGGCGATGCCGCGGCGCGCGGCGTCGGCGATCAACGCGGCGCCGCTGTCGTCGAGCAGCGTGTAGCGGCCCGCGAGCAGGAGCGCGTCGAAGCGTTCGCGGCCGATGAGCGTCGCCACGGGTGCGACGAGGTTCGAGCCGATGCCGATCATCGCGACCTTGTGCTCGAGGCGCAGCGCTTCGAGCTCCGCGTACGCCTCGAGGCACGCGTCGAGATGATCCTCGACGTCGTGCAGGTGGACGACGTCGATGTGCGCGACGCCGAGCCGCTCGAGGCTTTGTTCGATCGACGCGCGCGTCGCGGCGCGACTGTAGTCCCAGCGATCGCCGCTGCGCGGCGTCGACGACCCCGGCGGCGTCGGCGGCTGCCCGTACGGGCGCGTGACGCCGACCTTCGTGCACAGCACGTAGTCGCGGCGTGGCAGACCGCGCAACGCGCGCCCGAGGCGAACTTCCCCCAGGCCGCCGCCGTAGAGCGGGGCGACGTCGAAAAAGCGGACGCCGCGCTCGATCGCGCGGGCGAGCGTCTCGTCCGCGTCGCGCTCGCTGACGCCGGGCGCGGCAAGCGACGCGCAGCCGACGCCCACGCGCGGCCAGGCAACGGGCTCGAACGTCACGCCGGCACCGGATCGAGCCGGTTGAGCTCGGGGGTGAGGGTCCAGCGATACGCGTCGGCGGGATGGACGTTGCGCGCCCAGGCATCGAGCACGTCCTTGTCGCGGCGCCGCTCGCGGATGCGCGTGGCGATCGCCTCGGGATTCCAGCCGTCGAGCACGCGCGCGACGAGATCGTCGCGCAGCGCCGCGTGCGCGGGCGATGTCGCGAGGTCGCGGCGCTCGTGCGGATCGTCGCGAAGGTCGTAGAGCTGCGGCGCATCGCCGTGGTAGTAGATGAGCTTGTGGCGTCCGCGTCGGACCATCCGGTGCTGGATCGCGCGGCCGCCGGTCCATGCCGGCACGATGTCCGTGCAGTGCTCGCTGAACGTCTCGTCGATCCACGCGCCGTGCGCATCACGCGCGACGCCGAGCAGACTGCGGCCGCGGCCCGTGGGAAGCGCGGGCGCGCCGAGCGCGTCGCGCATCGTCGCCGCGACGTCGATCAGGTTGGCCACCTGCGCGCGGCGCTCGCCGGACGGCAGCATGCCGGGCCAGCGCAGGATCGCCGGAACGCGCACCGAATCCTCGAACAGCGTGT
Source organism: Burkholderiales bacterium (assembly GCA_025935675.1). Classification (GTDB taxonomy): domain Bacteria; phylum Pseudomonadota; class Gammaproteobacteria; order Burkholderiales; family Casimicrobiaceae; genus VBCG01. The sequence goes on along the minus strand of JAICUU010000159.1, from coordinate 5,140 downwards.
GTTTCCACCACAGGCCGCGCTCGCCGAGCTGGTCGCCGTGGTCGGTCGTGTAGACGACGAAGGTGTCCTCGTCGAGCCCCTCCGCCGCGAGCGTCTTCATCACCTCGCCGATCATCGCGTCGAGGCGGTGCACGAGCGCGTAGTACGCGGTGAGCGCGCGCAGCGTGTCGGCGGCATCGACGTCGGCGATGTTGCGGTCACCGCGCCACCACAGCTCCCACGGATGCGGGGGCGACGAAGGCGCGTCGTGGCGCGGCGGCGGCACGCGGCCCTCGAAGCGCGCGTAGTCCTCGCGCCAGGCGACGTAGGGCGGATGCGGCAGCAGGTAGCCGACGGTGAGGCAGAACGGCTCGTCGCTGCCGGCGCGACGGCGCGCGGCATGCGCGCGCAGGAACTCGCAGGCCGACGCGGTCGTCTCCGCATCCTTGACCTGGTACGCGGACTGGCCGACGCCGGAGCGCGTCAGGCTCTCGCGCCAGGGGTCGTTGGCGCGCTCGAGCACGCCAAGGTCGTGGCGCGGCACGCCGCCCCAGTTGGGGCTGTGGTCGCCGACGGTGCGCTCGGCGTAGCCGTGGAGCTGGTCGGGCCCCATCGCATGGAGGCGCCCCGCCAGCACCGGGCGATAGCCGGCGGCGCCGGCGGCGTGCAGCCATGTCGGCGCATCGGAGCGCAGGTAATCGTCGTTGGTCCAGCATTCCTGCTCGTACGGATGGCGTTCGGTCAGCATCGCCATCCGGCTCGGCACGCACAGCGGCGACGGGCAGTAGACGTTGTCGAACAGGACGCCCTGCGCGGCGAGCGCGTCGAGGTTCGGCGTCGAGGCGGCGCGATCGCCGTAGCAGCCGGCGACACGCTGGGTGTGCTGGTCCGAGAACAGGAAGAGGAGGTTGGGGCGCTTCATCGATGAGAGGGCCCGGCGCCGCGCGAAATCGCCGCCTCGCGGCACCGGATGCATGTCACAGCCGCTTGTCCGGCTGGATGGGTTTCAAGTCCGCGAATGCCGCCGGGTCCTTCTTCTCGGCGGCGGCGACGAACTCGTTGTCGACCGCGGGCGCGGGATCGAACGCCTGCGGAATGCGCTTCTGCGACAGCAGCAGCGGGATCGCGTGCTCCTTGAAGCCTTCGAGCGTGTTCTTCGAGAGGCGCACGTCGAGCGGCAGGTTCTCGAGCGCCAGCTTCAGCGTCGCCTTGTCCATGCCGGGAATCCAGCGCGTGGAGATCTCGGCGGCCTCGTCGCGATGCGCGCGCGTCCAGTTCTGCGCCTGCGCATAGGCGTCGACGAAGGCGGCGAGGTCCTTCGACTTCTTGGCGATCACGTCCTTCGTCGTCACCATCGTGCCGGCGTCGTAGCAGCTCTTGCAGCCGCCGTAGAGGAGCTTGTACGAGCCCTTGACGTTGGTGAGCGCGGCGCTCGGCCACGGCTCCCATGCCGCGATCACGTCGGCGTCCTTGTTGGCGAGCGCGGTCGCCATGCTCGATGGCGCGGTGTTGACGAGCGTCACGTCGTCGAGCGAGAGGCCGTTCTGCTTCAAGATGCCGGCGATGTACGGCTCGCCGCCGGCGCCGCGCGTCACGCCGATCTTCTTGCCCTTGAGCTTGGTGAGGTCGTCCTTGGTCACGCCCGCGCCCGGCCGCGCGATCATCGAGATGACCTCGCTCTGCGGGTTGTTGAGCGCGTTGTTCCAGGTGTGGCCGATCAGCACCACCGGCACGCCGCGCGACACCGCCGTCAGGAACGGGTAGGTGCCGAACAGGCCGACGTCGACGGTGCCGCTCGCGAGCGCGTTCGAGATCTCGACGCCGCTCGGCATCATGTCGACCTTGACGTCGAGCCCGGCCTTGGCGAAGAGGCCTTTCTCGACCGCCGAGAAGAATGGCGCGTTCTCCGCCGCCGTCGTCACCGCCACCCGCAAGGGCTCGGCGCGCGCCGGGCCGCCGATCAATGCCGCGGCGGCGACCGCCGCCAATCCGTACCGCAGGAACCGTCGCATCTGTCCTCCTCGTCTTGCCCGCCGTGGGCTATCGGTAATATCTTACTTGCATCCTAACTCTGTTACGATGGGCGCCGCAAGATGAGCGGGGGTGACGCAACGATGGCCGGGGCCCGGACGCGCAAGCTGAAGCCGAAATCGCTGATGCGCGAGGTCGCCTACGAGCGCTTCAAGGCCGAGCTGTTCCGCCGCAACCTCGTGCCCGGCCAGTTCGTGTCGCAGGGCGAGCTCTGCGAGCTCCTCGACGTTCCGCTCGGCCCGACGCGCGAGGCGCTGAAGCGGCTCGAGGCGGAGAGCCTGGTGCGCCTCATCCCGCAGCGCGGCATCCAGATCGCGGACATCGGCGTCACGCTGATCCACGAGGCGTTCGAGTTCCGCGCGATCCTCGAGCTCGCCGCGGTGCGACGCTTCGCGCGCGAAGCCGACGACGCCACGATCGCGAGGCTCGAGCGCGACACCACCGACATGCTGCGGCGGCTCGACGGCGGCAGCAACGACGATCCGAAGCTCATCGACGCCGCGCTGCAGGTCGACTGGGGGATGCACACGATGATGATCGACGCGGTCGGCAACCGGATCCTCGGCAACGCGCACCGCCAGAACTTCGACAAGATCAAGATGATCCGGCTGCACGGGCGCTCGCCGCGCTACCTGCCGCTCGCGATGGAGGAGCACCTCAAGGTGATCGAGGCGCTCAAGGCGCGCGATCCCGACCTCGCGGCCGCCGCGCTCGCCGCGCATTTCGCCGGGGCCGAGCGGCGGGCGCTGGGACTCTGAACGATGTACGCGACGAAGCCGCCGCGATGAAGCCGTTCGCTTCGGCCGACGCGGCCCGCATTGCGCCCAAGATTGCGATCGACGACCTGACGCTCGACTATGTCAACGCCGAGAGCGGCGAGCGCCACCGCGCGGTGCAGGGCCTCGACCTCGACGTGCGCGCCGACGAGTTCCTGTGCGTCGTGGGTCCCAGTGGCTGCGGCAAGTCGACGCTGCTGGCGGCGATCGCGGGATTCCTGAAGCCGACCGCGGGCACGCTGACGATGGACGGCCGCCCGATCGCAGGCCCCGGCGCCGACCGCGGCGTCGTATTCCAGGAATACGCGCTGCTGCCGTGGATGAACGTGCTCGACAACGCCGCGCTCGGCCTGAAGCTGCGCGGCGTGGCTCGCCAGGAGCGCTACGCGACCGCGCGCCGGTACCTCGCGATCGCCAACCTCGTCGGCGTCGAGCACAAGTACCCGCACGAGCTCTCGGGCGGCATGCGCCAGCGCGTCGCCGTCGCGCGCACGCTCGCCAACTCGCCCGAGGTGATGCTGATGGACGAGCCGTTCGCGGCCGTCGACGCGCAGACGAGGATGGTGCTGCAGGAGGAGCTCGTGCGCATCTCCGAGCGCTCGTCGCTGACCGTGTTCTTCATCACCCACAGCGTCGAGGAGGCGATCTTCCTCGGCGATCGGGTCGCGGTGATGTCGCCGGGGCCCGGCCGCGTGCGCCACATCGTCGACGTGCCGTTCAGCAGGGCGGCGCGCACCTGGAAAACGCTCAACGCCGACCCGGCGTTCGGCGCGCTGCGCGAGGAATTGCTCGACCTCGTGCGCACGCCGGCGGCCTCCGCCGCGGCGCCGGCGGCGCAACACGCATCGGCGTGATGCTGCGCGGCCCGCTCATCGCCACGCTGGTGCTGGCCGCCGCCGTCGCCGCGTTCTGGATCGCCGGCAGTGTGGGTGCGGCGCACAAGCTCGCGCCGCTCGAGCCGCTTGGCGGCAAGCCCGGCAACTATGCGATCACGCTCGACTTCGCGCCCGAGCGCTTCCACCAGCAGACGCTGCAGGATCTCGGCCGCGTCGTCGAGGTGAAGGGCGCGACCGTCTACATGAAGGACGTCGAGCCGGCGGCGCTGAAGGCGATCGCGCGCCGCTACTGGGTCGATTCGGTCGCACGTTGGAACGGATGATGGACGCCGCAGCGATCGCCGCACCGGCGCGCCTGCGCGTCTCGCCGCGCATCGCCCGCGGCCTCAAGGGCGCGCTCGGCGTCGCGCTGCTGCTCGTCGCCTGGCAGGTCTCGGTGCCGCTGGTCGGCATGAGCGCGTACTTCTACCCGGCGCCGAGCGACGTGTGGGCGGCGTTCGTCGACCTCTGCCGCAAGGGCATCCTGCCGGTCTACATCGTCGACAGCCTCGCGCGCTACGGCGTCGGCGTCGGCGCGGGCGTGCTGCTCGGCATCGTGTTCGGCATGCTGATCGGGTTGTCGCGGCGCGTGTCGCTCGCGCTGTCGCCGCTCCTCAACTTCATGTTCGCGATCGTCGAGGTCGCGTGGATCCCGATCTTCGTCGTCTGGTTCGGCTACGGCATCAAGACCATCGTGCTGGCGCTCGTCTACGTGGTGTTCTTCCCGGTCCTCTACAACACGGTGCTGTCGGTGCGCACCGCGCCGCAGGTGCTCGCCAACGCGGTGCGCTCGCTCGGCGGCAGCCGCGTCGACGTGGTGCGCTACGTGATCCTGCCGAGCGCGCTGCCGGGAATGATCACCGGCTTGCGGCTCGCCGCCGGCTTCGCGTTCCGCGGCCTCGTGTTCGCCGAGATGGTCGCCGCCAAGACCGGCGTCGGATATCTCATCTTCGACGGCGCGCAGACGCAGCAGACCTCGCGAACGATCGTCGGCATGATCCTGATGGGTCTCATGTGGCTCGCGATCGACCAGTTCTACCTGCGGCCGTTCGAGCGCGCCACCGTGCAACGCTGGGGCCTCACCGTCGACGCGGCGGACCGCACATGACGCCGACCAGGCGCCAGGCGGCGATCTACGGCACGGTGCCGTTCCTGCTCGTCATCGCCACGTGGGCGATCCTGCCGCACCTCGTCCATTACCCCGCGTACATGCTGCCGTCGATCGGCGCGGTGGCGGCGTTCGCGCGCGACTCGATCCTCGACGGCTCGCTCCTGCAGGCGATCGTCGCGAGCCTCGCGCGGCTCGCGATCGGCTTCGTCATCGGCATGGCGCTGGCGATTCCGGCAGGGCTCGCGATCGCGCTCAATCGCCACGTCGCCGACATGGCGCGGCCGGTGCTGTCGTTCCTGCAGGCGATCGCCGGCATCGCGTGGGTGCCGCTCACCATCATCTGGTTCGGCATCGGCAACGGCTCGGTG
>JAICUU010000061.1 GCA_025935675.1 Burkholderiales bacterium | reverse complement strand
GCTTGGGCGGGACATCTTCACCCGCCTCGTCTTCGGAGCCCGCATCTCCCTCACCGTCGGGATCGTGGTCCAAGCCGTCATCTTGATCGTCGGCGTCCCGGTCGGCCTCGTCGCCGGCTATGCGGGCGGCGCCACCGACCTCGTCGTGTCGAGGATCACCGACGCGCTCCTCGCCTGCCCGTTCCTCATCCTCGCGATCGCGCTCGCGGCGTTCCTGGGCCCGAGCCTCACCAACGCGATGATCGCGATCGGCGTGTCGGCGACGCCGGCGTTCATCCGCCTGACGCGCGCGACGACGCTCGCGGTGAAGGCGGAGGATTACGTGATGGCGGCGCGCGCGATCGGCAACCCGCCGTGGCGGATCGCGCTGCGCCACGTGCTGCCGAACATCGTGCCGCCGCTCACCGTGCAGGCGACGCTCGCCATCGCCGCCGCGGTCATCGCCGAGGCGAGCCTGTCGTTCCTGGGCCTCGGCCAGCAGCCGCCTCAGCCGAGCTGGGGCAGCATGCTCAACACCGCCAAGGACTACATCGACAACGCGCCGTGGATGGCGGTGTGGCCGGGACTGTCGATCTTCCTGCTCGTGCTGTCGTTCAACGTCGTCGGCGACGGCCTGCGCGACGCGCTCGACCCGCGCCTGGCGTGAGCGCGCGACGCAGGGCGGCGCGCGCGTTCCTCAACGCACGCCCGCGTAGAGCACGTCGGGCAGCCACAGGATGATCTGCGGGAAGACGATGCACAGCGTCATGCCGAGGATCTGCAACGCGATGAACGGCATCGCCGCGCGGAAGATCATCGCCATCGAGATCTGCGGCGGCGCGACGCTCTTGAGGTAGAACAGCGAATAGCCGAACGGTGGACTCAGGAAAGCCACCTGCATGTTCACCATGAAGATCACGCCGTACCAGAGCGCGACGCGGTCGGCGGGAACGCCGGGCAGCCCGAACACGCCGTGGAACGGCAGGCTCGTCATGATCGGCAGGAAGATCGGCACGGTGAGCAGCAGGATGCCGACCCAGTCGAGGAACATGCCCAGCACGATCAGGATGATCATCATCAGCGCGAGCACGCCGTAGGACGTCAAGCCCGCGTCGAGGATGAGGCCGGTCACGAACGTCTGGCCGCCCTTGACGATGAAGAATCCGACGAACATCGTCGCGCCGAAGAAGATCCACATCACCATCGCCGTGGCCTTCAATGTCGCGATGGCCGCCTCCTGGATCGCCACCCAGTTGAGCCGCCGGTGGAGCGCGCACACGGCGAAGGCGCCGAAGCTGCCGATGCCGGCGGCCTCGACCGGCGTGGCGATGCCGAAGAAGATGACGCCGAGGACGAGGATGATCAGCAGCACCGGCGTGATGGTGCGGCGCAGGAGGCGCAGCTTCTCGCGCATCGACACGCGCTCCTCGACCGGCAGCGCCGGGCCGAGCGCCGGGTTGATGTAGCAGCGTATCGTCACGTAGGCGACATACAACCCCGAGAGCAGGATGCCGGGGAACACCGACCCCATCAAAAGCTCGCCGAGCGATTGCTGCGCGACGACGGCGTAGACGATCGCCATCACCGACGGCGGGATCAGGATGCCGAGCGTGCCGCCCGCCAGCAGCGAGCCGCAGGCGAGCTTGGGCTCGTAGCCGCGCCGCAGCATCGCCGGCAGCGCGATCATGCCCATCGTGATCTCGGTGGCGCCCACGACGCCGACCATCGCCGCGAGCACCGTGCACGCGATCACCGTCGCCGACGCGAGCCCGCCCTTGACCGAGCCGAGCCACTTGTAGATGACGTCGAACAGCTCCTCGATGATGCCCGCCTTCTCGAGCATCGCCGCCATGAAGATGAACAGCGGCACCGCCGAGAGCTGGTAGTCCGTCATGAACGGGAATACCCGCGACGGCAGCATGTTGAGGATCCCGCCGCTGCCGAACACGTACAGGAAGATCACCGCCAGGCTGCCCGTGCAGAACGCCATCGGCAGGCCGAGCAGCAGCAAAAGGCCCAGTCCGCCGAACAGCAGCAGCGACAACCACTCGATGCCGATCTCGAGTCCCATTGGTCAGGCTTCCCGCCGGGTCACGATGAGGACGTCCTTGACGAGCTTGGCGATGCCCTGCAGCAGGATCAGCGCCGCGCCGACGGGAATCGCGAGCTTGATGGGCCAGTACTGCACGCCCCACTCCGTGAACGAGTGCTCGTCGGCATGGATGGCATCGAGCGCGAAGCGCGCGCCGGTCCACAGCATCGTGCCGATGAAGATGAAGAAGAACACCGAGGTGACGATGTCGCAGATCGCCTTGCCGCGCGTGGACAGCTTGGAGTAGACGACGTCGACGCGCACGTGCTGGTCCGCGTGGTACGCGTAGGCGCCCGACAGCAGGTATTGCATGCCGAACATCAGGAACATGCTCTCGTGCACCCAGTTGGTCGGCGAGTTGAAGACGTAGCGCGCCAGCACCTCGTAGTAGTAGACGAACACCGCGATGACCGCCCAGTACGCGACGAACTCGCCGACCTTGACGTTGACCCATTCGATCGCGTCGGTGAAGCGCGTATGCAGCCTCATCGTCGGATCTTCTCCGGTGCCTGCCGGAGGCATCGGTGGCGGCTCGACGACGGCCGCCTGCGGCAGCTTCGCCTCGACGGCGCGCCGGCGCCGCACGAGGCCGGGAATCAGCACGGCATCGACGGCGAGCATCGCGAACAACAGCCACGCGACCCAGCGACCGTGCGTCAGCGCGGCTTCGTAGACGCCATGCGCCTCGTCGTACGCCGCCTTCCGGGTTTCCACGGCCTTCCTGGCCTCTGCGTACGCCGCCGCGTCCTCCGGCGATGCGTCGGCGTCCGGCGCGCGGGCCGTCTCGAACGCCGTGCGCGCCGCCTGCGCCTCGGCGTAGGTGCGCGAGTCGTCGTCGCGAACGTCGCGTGCGACGCCGTTGGTGTAGAGCACCCCGAGGAACACCGGGATGAACACGAATCCCACCATGCTTCGCAGGTAGAAGCGGTGGATGCCGAGGAACCCCGCCGTCAGCCAGAACAGGTACGCGACGAAATTCGACGGGCTCGTTACGGTGCGCCGCCGGCGCTGGCGCGCGACGAGCCACGCCGCCACCAGCGGGAACAGCAGCAATCCCGCCCAGTACAGCCACAGCGGCAAGACGAAGTTGAGTTGTGGCATGGCGATCTCGCCTGCGGAGCACAGCGACGCGAAGGCGCCCCCGCGGGGGCGCCTTCGTCGACGCCGTAGCCGCGCGCCGGGCTAGAGGTCGAGCTTCAGGCCCTTGTACATGTCAGGGGTCACGTAGCCCAGCGTGGGCGATTCCATGAGGTCGAGCTGGAGCTTGAAGACGCGCGCGGCGTCCTTGTCCTTGTTCGCCCACTTGAACCAGATCGGCACGGCGACCTTCTGGAACTTGGGGAGATCCTCGGCCGGCAGCCGGTTGATCTGGATGCCCTGCTTGGTGAACTTGCCCCAGGCCTCGAGATCCGCCTTCTGGATCGCGCCGAAGTGCTGGTTGGAATAGACCTGCACCTCGTCATCCAGCCAGACCTTCATCTTCGGCGAGAGCTTGTTCCAGACGTCCATCCGCACCACGAGGTCCATCAGGTCGACCGGCTGGTAGATCGACTCGAGCCCGGGAGGCCCGGTCCAGATGTACTTGGTCACCTGCTGGAAGCCCAGGTCCCAGTTGACGGCGGGGCCGGTATAGTCGGCCGCGTCGACGGTGCCCTTCTCGAGCGCCGCGAACACCTCGCCGCCCGGAAGCAGCGTCGTGCGCGCGCCGATCGCGGCGAAGCCCTCGGCGATCATGCCGCCGGGAACGCGCAGCTTGAGGCCCTTGAAGTCCTCGATCGTGCGGATCGGCTTCTTCGAATGGATGATGTTGGGGCCGTGGTGTACGCGGCCGACCCAGTAGAGGCCCTGCTTGGCGTAGATCTCTCGCGCGAGCTCGTTGCCGCCCTTGCTGTAGAAGAAGATGTCCCACTCGTGCGGATAGCGCATGCCCATCAGGTAGGAGCTCAGGAACGCCGTCGCGGGGATCTTGCCCACCCAGTAGACGCAGAACGAGTTCATGCCCTCGAGCACGCCGTTGCGCACGCCGTCGAGGAGCTCGAAGTCGCCGACCACTTCCTTGGCGGCGAAGCCCTTGAATTCGAGCTCGCCACCGGTCTTTTCCTTGATGGTGGAGCACCAGTTCTTGAACGTCGTCAGGCCTACGCCCGCCGGCCACGACGTCTGGATCTTCCAGACGGTGGTCTCCGCGGCACGGGCATTGCGGATGAACGGCGCGCCGATCACCGTCGCGGCGCCGGCGGCCGCCACGCTTGCCGTCTTGAGAAGCTTGCGGCGCGACGGCTGCTGCAACGTCTCGGCGGGCGGCGGGGCGCTCGCGTTACCTTTGGACTCCTCCATCTCGATCCTCCTTGCGTGTCGTGGACGCCGAATGCGCGCAGGTGGATCCTGCGTTCTGGTCGGCCCGGGTGCACCGGCGGCGCTATGGTGCAACGGGTCCTTGCGCATGCGCAAGCAACATTTTGGATTGCGGCAGTGCAGCAACCGCAGTGCGCGGTGCGGCCGGGACATCGCCCCGACCGGCAGCGCCGCTACGCGTGGCGCTGCACCGCGGCCGGCATCAGCGTCGCGCGGCGCCGAGGATCAGCTCCACGCAGCGCGTCAGCGTCGACGCGAACACCGGATTGCGCGGATCGAGCGCCTCGCCGTGCGTCGCCGCCACCTCGTAGCGCCGGACGCGCCCGGTGAAGATCGTACGGAGCTCGAACCAGTCGTCTGCGCCGTGCATCCGCTGGCGGCTCGACAGTACGTAAGCGGGACCGTCGTAGGGCTGCGGGCGATGGCGCGACACCGCGTCGTCGAACGCGGCGGCGGTGCGGATCGCGGCGTCGAGGTAGCGCGGGTCCTCGACCGGGCCCAGGATGCGTCCCTGCGCCTTGCGCGCCTTCATCTTCGCGGCGACCCGCGCCGGATCGGCATGTGCGGCGACCCGACCGCGCATCCGGTTGGGCGGGTCGAGCAGCAGGAGCGGCAACACGTCGGCACCTTCGTCGCGCAGGCTGTGCGCCATCGCCGCCGCGACGTACGCGCCGACGCACAGCGACGCGATGAAGTACGGCCCGCGGGGGCTCACGCGGCGCAGCTCGGCGACGTAGTCGGCGGCCATCGCGTCGATCGTCGCGTGCGGCGGCGCGAGGTCGTCGAGCCCGCGCGCCTGGAACGACCACACCGGCTGGTCGTCGCCGAGCAGGCGCATGAAGTGCGGGCTGACGTGCGCCTGGCCATGGCGGCCGTGGACGAGGAAGAGCGGCGGCGCGCTGCCATGGCGCCACAGCGGCAACAGCATCGGCAGCGGCGCGCGCGACGGCGGCGCCGCGCGCGCGCGCCGGATGGCGCCGGCGATCGCGGCGACGGTGGCGTCCTCGTGCAACGGCCCGACGCGCACGGCGAGCGACTCGAGGAGCCGCTGCTGCAATCCGGTGACGAGCAGCGAGTCCCCGCCGAGCAGGAAGAAGTCGTCGTCGCGGCCGACGCCATCGAGCCCGAGCAATTGCGCGAACGCGGCGGCGACGGCACGCTCGACCTCGTCGCGCGGTGGCGACGCGACGCGCGCGTCGGCGGCTACCGGCGCGAGTGTCGCGAGCGCGGCGCGATCGATCTTGCCGCCGGCGAGGCGCGGCAAGCGCTCGACGAAGGCGATGGACGCCGGCAGCATGTAGCCCGGCAGCCGAGCGGCGAGCGCGCGCAGGATGCGTCGCGGGTCGCGCGGCGCATCGCCCGCCGGCTCGACGAGCGCGACGAGGCGCGTCGCCGCCATGACGACATCGCCGCCGCCGACGGTCACCGCGCACGCGGCGACGCCCTCCACCGCCGACAATGCCGCCTCGACCTCGGCGAGATCGACCGAATGGCCGCGCACCTTGACGCGGGTTCCGGCGCGGCCGATGAAATGGAGCTCGCCGGCGGCGTCGATCCGGCCGCGGTCGCCGCTGCGGAACGTTCGATGGCCCGGACGCGCGGGATCGTCGCCAAACGCCGCGCGGTCGAGCGCCGGTCGCCGCCAATAGCCCGGGCTCAGGAACGCGCTCGACACGACGACCTCGCCGACCTCGTCGACGGCGGCGGGCATGCCGTCGTCGCGGCGGATGTCGACCGCGACGCCTTGCGGCGGCCGGCCAACCGGCACGATCGGCGTCGCCGGCAGCGGGTCGCCGTACGCGAGGATCTTCTGCGCGACGATGCACGCCTCGGTCGAGCCGAGCTGGTTCATCAGCAGGCACTGCGGCAGCGTGTGGCGGCGGAACGTCGCGACGTCGTTGGCGAAGAGCGCCTCGCCCGCGAGATGCACGGCGCGAAGGTGCGGGAACGCGCGGTCGGGCGCCAAGCGGCCGCACAGGTCGCGAAACACCGTCGGCACCGTCTGCAGCACGCTGATGCGCTCGCGATCGAGCCATTCGGGCAGCATGGCAATGCCGTCGCGGCGCAGGTCGAACGCGCACACCGTCGCGCCGCACAGCACGCTGCGCAGCACGCCGTTGTTGCCGGCCGCGAACGCGAGCGTGTAGAGCAGCGCGAAGCGATCGCGCGAGGTGAGCCCGAGCGTCGCCGCGTACCCCCTGGCGAAATGCATGAGGTTGGCGTGCGTCTGCACGACGCCCTTGGGCTCGCCGGTCGACCCCGACGTGTAATAGATCATCGCCGGCGAATCGGACGACACCGCCGGCGCGGCGAATGCGCCGTCCACCTCGCGCGCGTTCGCGGCGTCGATCACCTCGCATCCGCGCGGCGCGAGCGCACGTGCGCGCGCCGCAAGCGAGGATTCGGCGACGATTGCCGCGGGCTCGCAATCGGCGACGATGAACGCGAGCCGCGCGTCCGGGTCGCCGCCGTCGAGCGGCACGTACGGCTGCCCGCTGCGGCAGGCGCCAAGCAGTGCCTCGATCGCGTCGCGCTTGCGCTCGAACAGCAGGCCGACGGCGCCACGCCGCCCGCACGCGACGATGCGTTGCGCGATCGCGCTCGCGCGGGCGTCGAGCGCCGCGTAGCTCGTCTCGACGCCGTCTTCCACCACCGCCGCATGCCCTGGGTGACGCGCCGCGACACGCGCGAACCGCGCGCCGATCGCATCGCGCGGATCCTCGGCGGGCGCGCGAACGGGCGCTCCGGCGGACGCTTCGGCAAGGCGCGCTTCGTTGACGGAGGGGGTGACCATCGCTGATATCAGTGGGCGGTCGCGCCGGCAGCGCGCGCGACCGCCGACCAGTGCGACGTGTCGTTGCGCACACGCTGCGCCAGCTCGGCCGGTGTCGTGACGAAGGTCTCGGCGCCGAGCATGGCGAGGTCGCGCGCGAACGCGGGATCGCGGGCGATCGCGATGATCGCGTGCGCCAGCGTCTCGATGACCTCGCGCGGCGTGCCGGGCGGCGCGAACACGCCGTACCAGAGCTCCGCCTCGACGCCCGCCACGCCCGCTTCCGCAAGCGTCGGCAATCCGGGAACGAGCGGCGAGCGCCGTGCGCCGAGCACGGCAAGTGCGCGCAGGCGGCCGGCGTCGACGAACGCGCGCACCGCCGGCACCGACGCGAACGTCATGTCGACCTCGCCGGCGACGAGCGCGGCCGCCGACGGGGCCGCACCCTTGTACGGGACGTGCACGATATCGACCCCGGCCTGCGCCTTGAACGCCTCGCCGGCGAGATGGCCGATCGTGCCGACGCCCGACGACGAGAAGTTGAGAGCGCCGGGCCGCCGGCGCGCGAGGGCGACGAGCCCGCCGACGTCGACGACCGGCAGCGACCGCCTGACGACCATCAGCATCGACGTCGCCGCGATCGTCGACACGGGCTCGACGCGCGGGATGTCGCCGCCGCCCGCCCGCAGCGCATCGTCGATCATCGCGCCCGCCGTCGTCACGAGGAGCGTCGCGCCGTCGGGCTGCGCGCGCGCGACGAAATCGCGCGCCATCCGCGTGCCCGCGCCCGGCCGGTTCTCGACGACGACCGCACGTCCCAGCGCGGTGGAAAGGCGGGGCGCGACGAGCCGTGCGATGACGTCGATGCCGCCGCCGGCGGCAGCGCCGACGACCAGCGTGATCGGGCGATCGGGCAGCGGCAAGGGTCCCGCGGCGACCGCAGTCGCGCCGAGCGCCAGCACCCACAGCACCGCTGCCAGGCGCGCCATCCCGAAGCCTCCCGCCTTCGACGGCGAAGCATACATCCGCGCGGGGCGTCGCGGCGACGACGGGCGCCTCGCGCGATCTGCGGTTTGCACCGGGCCCGCTTGACAATGCAAAGGCGCGCGCGGAGGATGAACGTTCCCTGTTTTTTTGAAGGAGGCCCATGACGAAGCGCTCGATGTCCCTCCTCGCGCTGGGTCTGAGCGGGGTCTTTGGCAGTGCGTTCGCGTGCGGCGACGCGCCGATGAGCATGAAGGACGCCTCGGTGTCGAAGCCTGCGGAGCCTGTGGTCGTCGCATCGGCGAGCAAGACCGCGCCGGCGCAGGCCGCGCAGACGACGCAGAAGGCAAGCGCGGACACCACGGCCACGACCGTCGCGACGACGCCGGCCAATTCCAGCGACAAGGCCGCGACGCGGCACTGACGGCAGCGACTGCCGATGCTTACGACGTAAGCATCCGATCATCGACAAGGGCCCGCGCGACTGCGGGCCCTTTCGTTTGTCCAGCCCGCGACTGCGGGCCCTTTCGTTTGTCGAGCCCGCTAATGGGGGGCCCTTTCGTTTGTCCAGCCCGCGAATGCAGGCTCTTTGGCCAACAGCGCGCTCGAGGCGTTCGTCGCGGCGCGCGCCGCCGCTGCGTCAACCCGGCGGCTTCGGGATGGCGAGCCCGCGTTGCACGGCCGGGCGCGCGACGAATGCCGCGAGCGCGCGCGTCACGTGCGCGAAGTCGGCGAAGCCGACAAGCTCGGCCGCGTCGTAGAAACCGACGAGGTTGCGCACCCACGGGAAGATCGCGATGTCGGCGATGCCATAGTCGTCGCCCATGATCCACGCGCGCGACGCGAGGCGCTCGTCGAGCACGCCGAGCAGCCGGCGCGCTTCGGCGGCATAGCGGTCGCGCGGCCGCTTGTCCTCGAATTCGCGGCCCGCGAACTTGTGGAAGAAGCCCACCTGCCCGAACATCGGGCCGACGCCGCCCATCTGGAACATCACCCACTGCAGCGTCTCATAGCGGCCATGCGCGTCGGCCGGCATCAGCTTGCCCGACTTGTCGGCGAGGTAGACGAGGATCGCGCCCGATTCGAACAGCGCAAGCGGGCGGCCGTCGGGCCCGTCCGGGTCGACGATCGCCGGAATCTTGTTGTTGGGGTTGAGCGACAGGAATTCCGGCGACATCTGGTCGCGCGCGTCGAAGCTCACGCGGTGGGCTTCGTAGGGAATTCCCGTCTCCTCCAGCATGATCGACACCTTGACGCCGTTGGGCGTGGGCAGCGAATAGAGTTGCAGGCGCGCGGGATGGCGCGGCGGCCATTTGCGCGTGATCGGGAAGTCGGCGAGTGTCTGCATGTCGCGGTCATCGTAGCGCGGCGCGCGCATGGCTCGCGCGCCGCGCTTCACGCCGTGTCGCGATCAGCGCTTGCGCACGTGGACAACGCCCGTCATGAACGGATGGATCGTGCAGAGGTAAGCGTAGTCGCCCTCGGCGTCGAACACGTGCTCGTAGCGCTCGCCGGTGTCGAGGCCCTTCGACGCGAACGACTTGTCGGTCGCCGACACCGAATGCGGCGTCTCGTCACGGTTGACGAAGGCGACGCGCGTGCCCGGCGTCACGGTGATCTCCTTCGGCGCGAATGCGAACTTCGTGATCTCGACGTCGACGTCGGCCGCGGCCGCGGCGGTGGCCTGAGTCAGCGCCGCGGCCACGGCGATCGCGCCGGCGAGCATCGCGGTGCGGGCGCGCGCCGCCAGGCTGGCGCGCAGGTGAATGCGATCGTGCAAGGGAATCTCCATTGGTTGTCGTCGACGGAACATCGTCGCGGCGCGCGCTAGCCTTCGAGAGGCCGGTCGATCAGCGCCAGCGCCTGCTGGCCGCGCACGACGTGCAGCTCGCGCGTGCCGAGGCGATGGCCGAGCTCGCCCGCGGGCACGGTGACGGGGCCCGGTTCGCCGATGCCGGCCTGCCCGGGCGTCGGCAGCGGGTACGCGAGCGAGTTCGCCGTGTGCAGCGCGACGGTGCCCTCGACCTTCTGCAGCACCTGGTGGATATGGCCGTTCAGCACCGTCACCGATCCGAATGGACGCAGCATCGCCATCGCCTCGCCCGAGTCGGCGGTGCCCCAGCCCCACGGCTCCCAGATCGTCCACAGCGGGATGTGCGCGAGCACGACGAGCGGCGTCGAATGCGACACGCCGGCCAGATCGGACTTGAGCCACGCGAGCTGCTCGGGACCGAGCGCGGCGAGCGTGCCGAGCTTGAAATTCTGCACGTTGTTCAAGCCGACGAAATGCACGCCGCCCTGGTCGAAGCTGTACCAGGAGCGACCCTTGCCGTCGTGGTCGAAGTATCTGAGATAGCCGGTCGTGCCCTCGTCGATCGTGTCGTGCTCGCCGGGGATCGTGTGCACGCGGTCGACGCGGATCTCCTTCAGGATGTCGCGCGCCTGGCCGAATTCCTCCGGCTTGGAGAGATGGCTGACGTCGCCCGTGTGCACGGCGAGCGCCGGCGCCACCGGCAAGGCGTGGATCTCGGCGATCGCACGGCGCAGGCTGCCGGCCACGTCGGGGTTCGCGGCCTTGTTGAAGCCGATGTGCGTGTCGCTGATCTGCACGAACGTCAGCGTGCCGTCCGCTGGCGCCATCGGCGCGCCCGTGCTCGTCGCGCCGAGCGCGCGCGGCACGCCGCCCGCCACCGTCCATACCACCGCTGCGCCGCTCCACGCGGCGAGGCAGCCGAGCGCCTGCCGGCGCGTCAGCGCGCGTGCATCGGCACGCCGTCGAGAATCGTCCATGGTGCGTTGCTCCGAGCGAATCGAGGAACAGCCCTCGCCCGTGGAGATCGCCGCGCGGCGCCGTTTATTCCGGCGCGAGCGGGCGCGCGCTCAGCGCTGCGCGGCGTCGTGGGCGAGCGCGTCCGCGAACGCGGCCAGCGCGTCGGCGCTCAGGTCGGATACGGCGAGCCAGTCCATGTCGGCGCCGCTCGCGTGCGCGACGTTGAAGCCGCGCAGCGTGGTGAGCGCCGGCGGCGCGTGGCGCGGCAACTGCGGCCGCACGTAGACGTCGATCATGTGGTCGCGGATCCGGTAGACCAGCGTGGCCACCGGCCGGCCGTCGAGGTAGTCGACGCGGCCGCCGACCAGCGTGAAGCCGTCCGCGCGCATGTCGGGCACCGGCGGCGAATAGTCGAGCCGCGCCGACAGCCACGGCTTGACCGTGTGCTGGTCGGACGACGCGACCTGGATCAGGTGATTGCCGAGCGTCGCGCGCACGTGCGACGTCACCGCCTCGACGGCGACGTCGGCGTTGTCGCGCATGTCGATCGCCGCCGTGCCGACGAACCACGCGACGAGCGTCGCCGCGCAGCCGGCGGCAACGCCGCCCGCGAACCACGGCCAGCGCGGTGCGGCGCGCGGCGCTGCCTGCATTGTCGCGAAGAGGTCGCGCGAGCGCGCACGCAACGCGTCGGGCGCCGGATGGCGCGGCAGCTCGGCGCGCAGCCTTGCGGACAGCGCGGCGGCGGCGGCGCTCCGCGCCGCGCAGTCGCGGCAGGTCGCGAGATGGCGCTTGAGCGAATGCGCGTCGAGGCGGCGCGCCTCGCCATCGCCCGCGGCATCGATCAGGCGCACGGCGTCCTTGCATTTCATCGTCCGCTCCCGGTCATCGGCCGCGTCACGACGCTGAGCAGCGGCGAGCGTCGCAGCAGCGCACGCGCCCGCGCGAGCCGCGACATCACCGTGCCGACGGGAATCGCAGCGACGCGCGCAATCTCCTTGTACGAGAGCTCCTCGAGCTCGCGCAGGATCAGCACCTCGCGGAACTGCAGCGGCAGCGCCGCGACCGCGTCGGCGAGGTCGCGCAGGTCGGCGATTCGCTCCGCCGCGCGGGCCGGATCGACCGCGGCGTCGTCGACGGCGGCGTCGATCGCGTCGTCGTCATGCACGACCTCCGCGGGACGGTTGCGCGCGAGCCAGTCGTAGAAGGCGTTGCGCACGATCGCGAGGAACCACGCGCGCGCATCGTCGCGCCGCAATGTCGCCGCGTAGCGGATCGCCCGCACGCAGGCGTCCTGCACGACGTCCTCGGCATCGTGGACGTCGCGCGTCAGCCAGCGCGCCAGGTTGTAGCCGGCGTCGAGATGGGGCATGACGAGCGCCTCGAAGCGCCGCGGGTCGGATCCGCCGTTGTCGTGCATCCGGTGAATACCGCGCGGGCGCCGGGTTTATTCCCGCGCCGCGCCGTAGCCGGGGGCAGCGCGGCCGGATCGCGGGAGCGCCTGATGAAATTCCGCCGGTTGGCCGCCATTCGCGCGATCACCGGCGGCCCCGGCGCGCAGCCCCCGCGATGCTATCCGCAGGCGCCGGTATTCCCGCAGGCGGTGCAGAAATCGCAGCCGTCCCGGCGGATCAGCGTGCGGTTGCCGCATTCGGGGCATCGCCGGCCGGGAATCGCCACCAGCGCCGGCGCGCGCCGCTCGCGCTCGGGCACCGCCAGGATGCCGGCATGCGCGATCGGATAGCCGTCCTCGGTGAGGATGCCGAGCATCGCGTAGCGGTGGATCATCAGCGCCGCGAGATACGCGATCGTCGACGGCCACAGCTGCGACTTGTCCGAGCCGGGAATGCGCGCGAGGAACGCGCCGTTGGGCTCGCCGTAGTTGAGGAGCTTGCGCAGCTTCATGCCGATCCACGCCGGGTCGTAGACGCGCATATCGAGCGACAGCGCCTTGCAGAGGCCGTCGAACACGCGCGGGTACTCGCCCGACAGCCACATCGAGTATGGGCGGCGCTGGCCGCCCGGCATCACGAGCTCCTTGAGGAACAGCACGCAGTCGTCGCCGGTCGCGTGGTTGCGCACGTCGACCGTCCAGGACAGCGTGCCGTCGGGTCCTGCCTTGGGCTCCTTGACGCCGATCAGCGCGTCCATCACCGGCGTCGCGCCGCCGCGCGCCGCGTCGAACGCGCCGAGCTCGCGGATGCGATGTCGGACGAGGCGCGCGAAGCCCGACACGAGGCTCGGCACGCGCAGCGGCTCGCCGCGCGGCGGCATCGCGAGGTCGAACGCGTCGTCGCCCGCCGCCTTCTCGAGCGCGGAGAGCTTCTTGTCGAGCCACTGGCGATCCTCGGCGCGCATGTCCATCGACAGCGTCTTGGCGATCGCCGACAGGCCGCGCGGCTGCTCGCTGCCGTTGACCCACACCTCGAACGGGTACGGCCGGCCGTCCTGCTCGAGGTGGCCGATGAACACGGCGAAATCGCCGAGCGGATGGCGAACCGAATAGGTCCAGCACGGGTTGCCGTTGGGCAACTCCGGCCGTCCCGGCCAGCGCAGGCTCGCGAGCGGCGGCGCGGGCGCCTTGTCGAGGCGGATGCGCCGGTCCGGATCGGCGATGAAGTCCTGTGGCGCCGAGGCATCCTGCGCGGTATCGAGCACCGAGCCGACGACGACGTTCGGCCGGTACGTGGTGATGCCCTTCAACCCGCTCTTCCACGCCTCGAGGTAGAGGTCCTCGAAGTCGGCGAACGGGTAGTCCGCGGCGACGTTCACCGTCTTGCTGATCGCCGTGTCGACGTACGGCTGCACGGCGGCGCTCATCCGCATGTGGTCGCGCGCGCTCATTTCCAGCGCGGTGACGAAATGCGCCGGGAGCATCGCCACGCGCAGGCCCTGCGCATCGGTCCACGGGCGGCCCGCCTCGCGCGCCAGCGTGGCGTCGAACGGCAGCATCGTCACGTCGTCGCCGAGGCCGTTGACATGGCGGTACAGGCGATACGCATGATCCTCGACCGCGTATTCGCGGCGTGAATCGTCGGGCATGCGCTTCTTGCGGGTGTAGCGCCAGCTGAACGCGGGCTCGATGCCGTTCGACGCGTTGTCGGCGAATGCGAGCGAGATCGTGCCGGTCGGCGCGATCGCGAGCAGGTGGCTGTTGCGCAGCCCGTGCGCGCGGATCGCCGCCTTGACGTCGTCGGGAAGGCGCGACGCAAAGCGCGGCGACGCGAGGTAGAGCTTGGCATCGAACAGCGCGAACGCGCCCTTCTCGCGCGCGAGCGCGACCGACGCGAGGTACGCCGCGTCGCGCATCTCGCGCGCGATGCGCGCAGCCATCGCGCGTCCCTCCTCGGCGTCGTAACGCAGGCCGAGCATCAACAGTGCGTCGCCGAGCGCAGTGAAGCCGAGGCCGATGCGGCGCTTCGCCATCGCCTCGCGCTCTTGCTCAGGCAGCGGCCACACGGTCGCGTCGAGCACGTTGTCGAGCATCCGCACCGCGACCGGCACGACGTCGCGGAACGCCGCGAAGTCGAACGCGGCACCCGGCGTGAACGGATCGCGGACGAAGCGCGCGAGGTCGATGCTGCCGAGGTCGCAGCAGCCGTACGCCGGCAGCGGCTCCTCGCCGCACGGATTGGTCGCCTCGATGACCTCGCAGTAGGACAGGTTGTTGTCGCGGTTCACCGCGTCGATGAACACCACGCCGGGCTCGGCATGGTCGTAGGTGCTCGCCATCACCTGCCGCCACAGGTCGCGCGCCGGCAGCGTCCGGTAGATCCACAGGCCGTCGTCGCGCAACCGCGCACCGGCATCGGCGAGCGCCGGCGCGGGCGGCGCGCGGTGGACGAGCTCCCAGTCGCCGTCGCGCGCGAGCGCCTGCATGAAGGCATCGGTGACGGCGACCGACAGGTTGAAGTTGGCGAGCGCGCCGCCGTCTTTCGCGTGCACGAACGCCTCGATGTCAGGGTGGTCGCAGCGCAGCACCGCCATCTGCGCGCCGCGCCGCGCACCGGCGGACTCGACGGTCTTGCACGACTCGTCGAACACGTGCATGTAGGACAACGGCCCGCTGGCGCGGCTGTGCGTGCCCTTGACGTAGGCGCCCTGCGGTCGGATGCGCGAGAAGTCGTAGCCGACACCGCCCCCTCGTCTCATCGTCTCCGCGGCCTGGTTCAACGCCGCGTAGATGCCCACCTCGCCGTCGTCGCTGGAAATGGAATCGCCGACCGGCTGCACGAAGCAGTTGATCAGCGTGGCCTTGAGATCCGTGCCGGCCGCGGAGTTGATGCGCCCGCCGAGGATCAGGCCATCCACTTGCGCCTGGAAAAACGCCGCCTCCCAACGAGCGCGTGCCTCGGGGCTTTCGACCTCGGCGAGTGCACGGGCGACGCGCCGTCGAACGTCGTCGGGCGTACGCTCGTCGCCCTTCGCATATTTCTCGCGCAGCACGTCGGCCGAGATGGGCTGCGGCGCGAGCGCGCCCGCCACCGTGCTCGGCTTATTCCCCTCGGCGACGTCGCGATTCATAACCCTGCTCCTGTCATGGTCGTCCGAGCCGAACCAAGACCACCATTGTCCGCCTGTTCGAACGGCGAGTTCCTGGCATTTTGGCAAAGATGCGGGCTGGGACCGATGGGGACAAGCCGCTCGCGTCGCGCCATGCAGGTGTCATCGGGCGAGGGGTACGTCCGCCTCCCGTCGTGCGCGTGTCATCGGGCGAGGGGTACGTCCGCCTCCCGCCGTGCGCGTGTCATCGGGCGAGGGGTACGTCCGCCTCCCGTCGTGCGCGTGTCATCGGGCGAGGGGTATGCCCGCCTTGCGCCATGCGAGTGTCATCGGGCGAGGGGTATGCCCGCCTCCGCTT
>JAICUU010000177.1 GCA_025935675.1 Burkholderiales bacterium | reverse complement strand
GGCGTCGGCGCGCAACGCCGAGGTCGCCGTCGACTACACGCAGATCCGCGCGCCGTTCGACGGCGTGATCCTGTCGAAGAGCGCTAACGTCGGCGACATGGTGACGCCGTTCTCGAGCGCGGTCGACTCGAAGGGCGCGGTCGTCAACATGGCCGACATGAGCACGCTCGAGGTCGAGGCCGACGTCTCGGAATCGAGCCTCGGCAAGATCAAGGTCGGTCAGCCGGCGGAGATCGCGCTCGACGCGCTGCCCGACTCGCGATTTCGCGGCCGCATCGACCGCATCGTGCCCACCGTCGACCGCGCCAAGGCGACGGTGATGACCAAGGTCAAGTTCGACGCGATCGACCCGCGCGTGCTGCCCGACATGAGCGCCAAGGTGTCGTTCCTGTCCCAGGAAGTGACGGCCGAGCAGCAGAAGCCGCTGAAGGCCGTCGCGACCGACGCGATCGCCGAGCGCGACGCCAAGCCCGTGGTGTTCGTTGTCAAGGACGACGTCGCCACCGCGGTGCCGGTGACGCCGGGCATCAAGGTCGGCGACCTCACCGCGATCACCGGCAATGTCGCCGCCGGCGATCGCGTCGTGCAGAAGCCCGATGCGAAGCTCGCATCGGGCGCGCGCGTCAAGAGCGTCGTCAAGTAGCGGCGGAGCGATGGCGGCCGCCGCCGATGCCGTGCGCCGCGACGGCGACGCGCTTCCGCTGGTCGCGATCGAGGGCCTGTCGAAGGTCTACGTGCGGGGCGACCAGGTGATCCCGGTGCTGGTCGACATCAACCTCGGGGTCCGCGAAGGCGATTACGTCGCGCTGATGGGGCCGTCGGGGTCGGGCAAGTCGACGCTGCTCAACCTCATCGCCGGCATCGACAAGCCGAGCGCGGGGTCGATCCGCGTCGCCGGCGTCGACATCGCGCGCCTGTCGGAGGCCGACCTCGCGGCGTGGCGCGCCGAGCACGTCGGCTTCATCTTCCAGTTCTACAACCTGATGCCGGTGCTGACGGCGTACCAGAACGTCGACCTGCCGCTGCATCTCACGTCGCTGTCGCGCGCCGAGCGCCGCGAGCGCGTCCTCACCTGCCTCGCGCTGGTCGGGCTCACCGACCGGATGGACCATTTCCCGAACGAGCTCTCCGGCGGCCAGCAGCAGCGCGTGGCGATCGCGCGCGCGCTGATTACCGATCCCACGCTGATCGTCGCCGACGAGCCCACCGGCGACCTCGATCGCACGACGGCCGAGGAGATCCTCGCGCTGATGGAGCGGCTCAACCGGGAGCTCCGCAAGACGATCGTCATGGTGACGCACGACCCCAAGGCGGCCGAGCATGCGAAACGGCTCGTCCATCTCGAGAAAGGCGTGCTGGTCGACGCCTGACGCAGGCGCCCGCCTTCCGCATGTTCGCGCTCCTCGTCCTGCGCAACGCGTTCCGGCACAAGCTCCGTACGACGCTGACGATCGCCGGCATCGTCGTCGCGATCACGGCGTTCGGCCTTTTGCGCACGATCGTCGAGGCGTGGTACGCGGGCGTCGATGCCACGTCTTCGACGCGGCTCGTCACGCGCAACGCGATCTCGCTGGTATTCCCGCTGCCGCTCACCTACGCGCAGAAGCTGCGGCAGGTCGACGGCGTCGCCGCGGTGTCGTGGGCGAACTGGTTCGGCGGCGTGTACATCACCGAGCGCAACTTCTTCCCGCAGTTCGGCATCGACGCCGACACGTACCTCGACATGTACCCCGAGTTCGTCATCAAGCCCGAGGAGCGCAAGGCGTTCCTCGTCGACCGCAACGGCGCGATCGCGGGGCGCAAGCTCGCCAACGAGTACGGCTGGAAGATCGGCGACCGGATCCCGATCCGCGGCACGATCTTCCCGGGCACGTGGACGTTCACGCTGCGCGCGATCTACGACGGCGTCGACGCCAAGACCGACGAGACGCAGTTCTACTTCCACTGGAAGCTCCTCAACGAGACGATCAAGCAGCGCTACCCGAAGCGCGGCGACCAGGTCGGCGTGTACGTCGTCGAGATCCGCGACCCGACGCGCGCCGCCGAGATCTCGCAGTCGATCGACGCGACGTTCAGGAACTCCCTCGCCGAGACGCTGACCGAGACCGAGAAGGCGTTCCAGCTGGGCTTCGTGTCGATGACCGAGGCGATCCTCGTCGCGGTCCAGGCGGTGTCGTTCGTGGTGATCGTCATCATCATGGCGGTGATGGCGAACACGATGGCGATGACGGCGCGCGAGCGCTACGCCGAGTACGCGACGATGAAGGCGCTGGGCTTCGGCAACGATTACGTGGCGTGGCTGATCTTCGCCGAGTCGCTCGGCATCGCGCTGCTGGGCGGCGCGCTCGGCATCGTGCTCACGTTCCCGCTCGCGCACGCGTTCGCGGGCGCGGTGGGCACCCTCTTCCCGGTGTTCAACGTGTCGGCGCGGACGCTGGCGATGCAGGTGGGCGCCGCGGCGCTGGTCGGCGTCGTGGCCGCGGGCGTGCCGGCGTGGCGCGCGGCGCGGGTGCGCATCGTCGACGGCCTGCGCGCGGTGGCGTGAGGCGATGAAGGTCCCGCTCGCGTACATCGCGCGCAACCTCTCGGCGCGCAAGCTGACGACGATCCTGACCGCCGGCGGAATGGCGCTCGTCGTCTACGTGTTCACGACGGTGCTGATGCTCTCCGCCGGTCTCGAGAAGACGATGGTCGCCACGGGGCGCCACGACAACGTCATCGTCATCCGCCGCGCGTCGCAGACCGAGGTGCAGTCGAGCGTCGACCGGTCGTCGGCGGCCATCATCGAGAGCCTGCCCGAGATCGCCGCGGGCACCGATGGCCGCAAGCTCCTGTCGCGCGAGCCCGTCGTGCTCATCAACCTGCCCAAGCGCGCGAGCGGCAAGCCGGCGAACGTCGTCATCCGCGGCGTCACCCCCGCGGGGCTCGAGCTGCGCCCGCAGGTCGGCATCGTCGAGGGCCGGATGTTCACGCCGGGTACCTCAGAGATCGTCGCCGGGCGCAGCATCGCCGAGGGCTTCCAGCGTGCCGGGCTCGGTGAGAGCCTGCATTTCGCGCAGCGCGACTGGCGGGTGGTCGGCGTCTTCGACGCTGGGCACAGCGGCTTCGATTCCGAGGTGTGGGGCGACGCCGAGCAGATGATGCAGGCGTTCCGCCGCCAGACATTCTCGGCGGTGGTGTTCCGCCTGGTGGACCCGTCGCGTTTCGACGCCGTCAAGTCGACGCTCGAGGCCGACCCGCGTCTTACCGTCGAGGCGAAGCGGGAGTCGCGCTTCTACGCCGAGCAGTCGGAAGGGCTCGCCCGCTTCATCGATTACCTCGGCGTGTCGATCTCGGTCATCTTCTCGATCGGCGCGGTGATCGGCGCGATGATCACGATGTACGCGAGCGTAGCCTCGCGGACCGGCGAGATCGGCACGCTGCGCGCGCTCGGCTTCTCGCGCGGGTCGATCCTCGCCGCGTTCCTGATCGAGTCGCTGCTGCTCGGACTCGTCGGCGGCCTCGCCGGCATCTTCGCCGCGTCGCTGATGCAGGCACTGTCGATCTCGACGACCAATTTCCAGACGTTCGCCGAGGTCGCGTTCTCGTTCGCGCTGACGCCGCGCATCGTCGTCGACGCGCTCCTCTTCGCGCTGGCGATGGGGTTCGTCGGCGGCTTCCTGCCGGCCGCGCGCGCGGCGCGGATGAAGATCGTCGACGCGTTGCGCGCCGCGTGAGCGCGCAGGGTAGTCCATTGAGCTCGGCGAGCCTTTTCGCACTGTGCACGGCCATCTGGGGATCGACGTGGCTCGTCATCACCTTCCAGCTCGGCGTCGTCGCGCCCGAGGTGTCGGTGGTGTGGCGCTTCGGCCTCGCGGCGGTCACGCTTGCGCTCTTCTGCGTCGCGACGCGGCGATCGCTGCGCTTCGCGCCGGCCGATCACGCACGGATGGCGCTGCAGGGCTCGCTGATGTTCTGCGGCAACTACGTGCTCGTGTACTGGGCCGAGCAGCACGTGGTGTCGGGCCTCGTCGCGGTGGTGTTCTCGCTGTTCACGTTCATGAGCCTTTTCGCGCAGCGCGCGGTCGACGGCCTGCCGATCGCGCGCCGCGCGGTCGCCGGCGCGGTGCTGGGCGTGGGCGGCGTGGCGCTGCTGTTCCTGCCGGAGCTCGCCGACGCCAGGCTTGGCGATCGCGACACGCTCCTCGGCATCGGCTATGCGCTCGCCGGCACGGTGGCGGCGACGCTCGGCAATCTCGTCGCGACGCGCGTGCACGCGCGCGGCATCGCGATCGTGCCGTCGACCGCGTGGGCGATGGGCTACGGCACGCTCGCGACGGCGATCCTCGCGCTCGCGGTCGGCGCGTCGTGGTCGTTCGACACGCGCACGCCCTATGTCGTCTCGCTCGCCTACCTCGCGTTCGCCGGCACCGTCGTCGCATTCGTCGCCTATCTTGCGCTGATGCGCGAGATCGGCATGGCGCGCGCGTCGTACGTCGGCGTGTCGACGCCGGTGCTGGCGATGCTGCTGTCGACCGCGTTCGAAGGCTACCGGCCGACGCCGTATACGTTCGTCGGCCTCGCGCTGGCCGTCGCGGGCAATCTCATCGTGCTGCGACGGCGCACGACGGCCGCCGGGGGGCGCTAGCGCGGCGCCGGGCGACGGCGCGTTCGCGAAGTTGACGTCGCGCAGGAAGCGATGTTGCAGCGCCGGGGGCGCATGAGGACTATCATCGCTGTTCTCGCCCGCAAGGCCGCTCCCCGAGCATTCGATGCTGCGAACCTACGTCACCGCGATCCTTGCCGGCGTGCTCGCGTCGACCGCGCTGGCGGCCGGCGATGACTTCCCGGCGCGGCCGGTCAAGATCGTCGTGCCGTTTTCCGCGGGCGGCGCCGTCGACGGCCCGATTCGCGTGATCGCGGACGCGATGGCGCGACGTCTCGGCCAATCGGTGTACATCGAGAACAAGCCGGGCGCGGGCGCCACGATCGGCAGCGAGGGCGTCGCGCGCGCGACGCCCGACGGCTACACGCTGCTGCTGGCGTCGCAGACCAACGCGATCAGCGCGACGATGTACGCGAAGCTCACCTACGATCCGATCGAGGATTTCGCGCCGATCTCGCTGATCGGCCGCGAGCAGGGCGTGCTCGCGGTGAATCCGTCGCTGCCGGTGAAGACCGTCGGCGAGTTCGTCGCCTACGTGAAAGCGCATCCGGGCCAGGTGGACTTCGCGTCGTCCGGCAACGGCAGCGGCCAGCATCTCTTCGCCGCGATGCTCGCGTCGATGGCCGGCCTCAAGATGAACCATGTGCCCTACCGCGGCAGCGCACCGGCGGTGAGCGACGTCGTCGGCGGCCGCGTGCCGGTGATCATGCCGGGGCTCGCCAGCGTCACCGGTCTCATCCGCGCCGGCAAGCTGCGTGCGCTCGCGGTGACGGGAACGAGCCGCTCGCCGGAGATGCCCGAATTGCCGACGCTCGCCGAATCCGGCTTTCCGAATTACGCCGCCTACGTCTGGATGGGATTGCTGGCGCCGAAGGGGACGCCGCCCGCGACGATCGAAACGCTCCATCGCGCCGTCGTCGCGGCGCTCGCCGAGCCGCAGGTCAAGGACTACATGGCGAAAGCGTCGATCGAGATCGTCGGCGGCACGCCCGGCGAGTTCGACCGCTACTTCCACGAGGAAAAGGCGCGCTGGGCCGCGGTGATCCACGAGACCGGCGCGCATATCGATTGAGCGGCGCCCCCGGCGCCGTCGACAGGAACCTTGCATGAATGCACGCGACAACGCGGCCGGGACCGACGGCACGACCGTCACCGGCATCGAGCACTGGACGCACAAGGGCAACGTCAAGCTCTTCCTGTGGCAGAAGTTCGTCGGCACGCCCGACGGCAAGCCCGCGGTGCTGTTCGTGCACGGGTCGTCGATGGCGTCGCAGCCGACGTTCGACCTCGCGGTGCCGGGCCGGCCCGACTCGTCGGTGATGGACTGGTTCGCGCGCCGCGGCTTCGATTGTTGGTGCGTCGACATGGAAGGCTACGGCCGCTCCGGCAAGTCGCGCGACATCACCTGCGACATCGCCAACGGTGCCGACGATCTCGCCAGCGCCACCGAGTACATGATGGGCCTGCGCGGCGGCGGCGGCTTCCTCACCTACGGCATCTCGTCGGGCGCGTTGCGCGCCGCGCTCTTCGCGGATCGCTTCCCCGAGCGCGTGGCGAGGCTCGCGCTCGACGCCTTCGTCTGGACCGGCGAAGGCTCGCCGACGCTCGAGCAGCGGCGCCGCAAGCTGCCGGAGTTCCTGAAGTCGAAGCGGCGCCCGATCGACCGCGCGTTCGTGCGGTCGATCTTCCAGCGCGACCATCCCGACACCGTCGAGCCGAAGGTGGTCGAAGCGTTCGCCGACGCGATCCTCGCGCTCGACGACTCGATGCCCAACGGCACCTACATCGACATGTGCTCGCGGTTGCCGGTGGTCGACCCGGCGCGGATCGCCGTGCCGACGATCATCATGCGCGGCGAGTTCGACGGCATCGCGTCGATGGACGACCTCATCGCGTTCTTCATGCGCTTGCCGCATCCCGACAAGCATTTCGCGGTGATGCAGGGCATCTCGCACGCGAGCTTCCAGCAGAAGAACTACCGGATGTTCTATCACATCCTGCATGCGTTTTTCACGCAGCCCGTGCCGGCGTATGTGGCGGAGCCGCACCGCAAAGCGCCGGGCTGACGCTTCGAGGCCGTGCGGCGCGGCCCGACGCGGCACGATCCGAAAACGACGAGGAGGATATCGATGAAGCTCGATCTTGCAGGCCGCTTCGCGGCGCTCGCGATCGCGGCGCTCGTGTTCGTCCCCGGTATCGCGCGTGCCGACGACTACCCGAGCAAGCCGGTCAGGATCGTCGTGCCGTTCGCCGCGGGCGGCCCTGCCGACATCTATGCGCGCTTCCTGGCGCAGCGATTGCAGCAGGCGCTCGG
>JAICUU010000285.1 GCA_025935675.1 Burkholderiales bacterium | reverse complement strand
GGCGCCGCGGCGCGCAACGCGAGGTTCGCGCGCGCCTGCCGCGTGTCGCCGGCGCGCGTCCGCCGCGCGATGCTTGCGCGGGGAGCCCTTCGATCAGGCGGCAGTGTAGGCCGGCCCGCCGCGCGCCGGTTAATGAAATAATCGGCTCGATTCATGCCACTTTTGGCATCCCCTCCGATACGAGTCTCGCCATGGCCGAGTTCTCTCCTCCCGGATGGTTCCTGCGCTCGCGCCTCAAGATGCGCCACATCCAGCTCGTCGCCGCCGTCGACGAGGCGCGCAGCATCCACAAGGCCGCGGCGCGCCTGCGGATGACGCAGCCCGCGACGACCAAGCTCCTGGCCGAGCTCGAGCATCTGCTCGACGTGCGGCTCTTCGAGCGCAGCACGCGCGGCATCATCCCGACGCCGCACGGCGAGAGCCTCGCGCGCCACGCGCGCAGCGTGCTCGGCATGCTCGACCACGCGCGCGAGGAGATGACGGCGCTCAAGGCCGGCGCCACCGGCAAGCTCGCCATCGGCATGTTGCTGGTGGCTGCGCCGCTGCTGCTGCCGCGCGCACTGCTCGCGTTCAAGCGCCGCAACCCGCGCGTGACCGTGCAGCTCCACGAGGGGAATCTCGGCACGCTCTTGCCGCGGCTTTCGCGCGGCGAGCTCGACCTCGTGGTCGGACGACTGACCTCGGACTTCGCGACCGCGGGGCTGCGCTTCACGCATTGCTACGACGAGCCGATGGTGGTCGTGGCGCGGCGTGGGCATCCGCTGCAGCGCCGTCGCAACCTGGCACTCGCCGACCTCGCGCGCGAAAGCTGGGTGCTGCCGCCGCCCGACGCCGCGTTCCGCCAGCGCATCGATGCCGCGTTCCGCCGCGGCGGCGTGGAGCCGCCCACCGAGCTCGTCGAGTCGACGTCCTACCTGTCGAACACGACGCTGCTGCAGGAATCGGACATGCTGGGCGTGATGCCCCAGAACGTCGCGCGGCACTATGCGCGCGCCGACGCGCTCGCCGTGCTGCGCGTACCGCTGCCCCTGCCGTCGGGACCGGTCGGCGTGATCACCCGCAATGACCATCCGCCGACGGCTGCGTTCGAGGAGATGCTGGCGGCGCTGCGCAACACGGGGCGCGTGCTCGGCGGACCGGAATTGCGCAGACAGTAATTCGCGTTGCCGGTGGTTGAGCAGATCGCCAACGTTGTCGCAACTGCAGGTCTCGGCTTCGTCGGCACCGCATCACTGCGCCGGCTGGAACTTCGGCATTCCGAACTGCCAGAGCATGAAGCTCCAGATGTCGGCGGTCTCTTCCTGGCGCTGCGTCTTGGTCGCGCCGATGCCGTGCCCGCCCGCGAAATCGACGCGCAGCAGCACCGGCTTGCCCGAGGCGGTGGCCGCCTGGAGGCGCGCGGCGAACTTGAACGATTCCCACGGCGGCACGCGCGGGTCGTTGATGCCGGTCGTCACCAGTGTCGCCGGATACTTGACGCCGTCCACGACGTGGTGGAGCGCGTCCATCTCGAGCAGCGCATGGAACTGCGCCTCGATCTTGAACGTGCCGAACTCCGGAACGTTCGGACCGCCATTGGCCGAAGTCTCGGCCAGCAGCGCGTTCAGAACGCCGACCTGCGGCACCGCGACGCCGTAGAGCCCGGGATCGGCCGTCATCGCGCGGCCGACCAGGATCCCTCCTGCGCTGCCGCCGTTGATCGCGAGCCGCGCGGTGGTCGTGTAGTGGTGGTCGATCAGGTACTTCGCGCAAGCGGCGAGATCCTTCCAGGTATTGGGCTTTTGCGCCTGCTTGCCCGCCAGATGCCAGTCCTCGCCGAATGCGCCGCCGCCGCGCACGTGACAGGTGGCACGCACGCCGCCCTGCTCGTACCAGGCGAGGTAGCGCGGGATGTAGAACGGGTCGTCGGTGATCCCGTAGGCGCCGTAGCCGTACAGCAGCACCGGATTGCTGCCGTCGAGCTTGATGTGCTTCGGATGGACGATCGACAGCGGCACCTCGACGCCGTCGTGGCTTCGTACCAGCACTTCCTTCGACGCGAGGTTCGCCGGCGCGCCGAAGGGACCGAGCGGCTGCAAGCCGGTGTCGGTGAACTTTCGCGTCGCCGGATCGTAGGCGTAGTAGGTGAAATCGTGCGTCCACGAGCCGATCTGGACGAGCACGCCGGGGATGCGCGAATCGGGCGATGCGAGCTCGACGGAGCCGGCGCGCGGCAGTGCGAGCGCCACCGGCTTGGCATCGTGCGCGTAGGCGAGCCGATAGAGCTTGCCGAGCGTGCCGTCGCGCGCGACGATGTACAGCGCATCCTTCGCGGCGACGAGGTCGGTGATCACCTCGCGCGACGCCGGCAGCACCACCGCCGCCGTGGCGAGGTCAGGATGGGCGAAGCTCGTGCGCAGCACCTTGAAGCGCGACGCGTCCTTGTGGGTCAGCAGGAACAGGTCGTCGCCGTGCACCGCGAGGTTGGTGACGTCGTCCTTCTCGCCGACGATCTTGCGCCACGGCACGTTGTCGTCGAGCGCCGCCGCGCGCGGCTTCACGTAGACGGTGATCTCGTTCTGCACGCCCTTGCGCGGGATCGCGACCACCCACGGCTCCGAAAGCAGCGTGTCGATCTCGGGAAACTCGTCGGCGGCGATGTCGATCGCCTTCGACTCGCCGGCGGTGATGACGGCGCGATCGGGCGTCTTGCCGTCGAGCGCGTGGTAGTACGCGGTCTGGAAGCGGTATTTCTCGGTCTCGGGCGTGCCGGGCCGCAGCGCGCGCTGCCGAAACAGGAAGAAGCCGCCCTCGTCGGGCATCCATGCGGCCCCCGAGTAGTGCGCGCGATCGATGGGCGCGCCGATGGGCGCGAGCGTCGCGACGTCGAGCACGTGGATCGAGGCTTCCTCCGACCCGCCGGTCGACAGCCCGTAAGCGAGGTAGCGGCCGCTCGGCGACGGCTGGAAGAACGTCACGGCATACGGCTCGCCATGCGTCTTGGCGAGCGCGTCCGGGTCGACGAGCAGGCGCTCGCCCCTGCCCTGCGCATTGCGCACGTAGACCTTGAACTGGTTGTCGTCGGCGCCGCGCTTTTCGTAGAACACCCGGCCGTCGGGAATGCGGCGCACGTCGGTCACGCGTGCGGCCACCGACGCCTCCAGCGCCTTGATGCGCGCCAGCAGCGGGTTGCGACCGGGGATCTGCGCCAGCACGCCGCGCGTGTACGCGTCCTGCGCCTTCGCCCACGCGATCACGTCGGGCGACGTGAGGTCCTCCATCCAGCGATAGGGATCGACGACCTCGGTACCGAAGTAGCGGTCGATGACCGGCTTTTGCGGCGCGACCGGGGGTTGCGGGGCAGCGGCCAGTGCCGGCGACGCGCCAAGCGCGACGCACGCGAGAAGCGCCGTGGCGGCGCAGGTGGGGATGAGATGCATGGCGACGACTCCGGCGACGGCGGCCCGCGATTATCGCATCGCGCGCGCGCCAGTGACGTCCGGCGGCGGCGATCGGGTTACACGCCGCCCCACACGTCGCGTGCCGTCGCCATCACGAGCTCGAGCTTGGCGGTCTGAGAGCCGACCGCGATGTCGTTGCCGTGCACCGTGCTCGAGAACCCGCATTGCGGCGACAGGCAGAGCTGGTCGAGCGGCACCTGCTTCGCCGCCATGTCGATCCGGCGCTTCAAGTCGTCCTTGCTCTCGAGCGTGCCGACCTTGGTGCTGACGAGGCCGAGCACCACCGTCTTGCCCTTGGGCACGTGGCGCAGCGGTGCGAAATCGCC
>JAICUU010000161.1 GCA_025935675.1 Burkholderiales bacterium | reverse complement strand
CGGCGCCGAGGCAGAGGAATGCGATGAATGCGACACTGCGGGTGAGCACGGGTGGTCCTCCGGAGTTTGGTGGGCGCGGTCGGCTCGTGGCCGGCGGCCCGGGGTGCGGCATTGTAGACTCGTCGCGACGCGCGCCGTCGCGACGCGCGACCGGTTGCGGCGCACGTCGACGAAACGCGCGCCGCAGCCGATGGAACGCCGGGGCGGTTGGCCACAGGCCGTGGCTTCAGGTCCAACGTCCTTCCGCCACGCGCCAGTGCCCGGCGAGATCGCGGTGGCGGCGGACGTCGACCGCTCCGGCATCGGCGAAGAGCGCCTGCACGGCATCCGCCTGGTCGAAGCCGTGCTCGACGGCGAGCACGCCACCCGGCACGACATGGGACCGCGCGCCGGCGACGATGGTTCGCAACGCGCCGAGGCCGTCGCCGCCCGGCGTGAGCGCGCGTCGCGGCTCGTGGCGCAGGTCGCCTTCGGCGAGGTGTGTGTCGTTCTCCGCGATGTACGGCGGATTGGCGACGACGACGTCGAAGCGCGCATTGCCGAGTGCGTCGTACCAGTTCGAGCGCGTGAATTTGACGTTGGCGATCCCGAGCCTCGATGCGTTCCCGCGTGCGATGTCCAGTGCCGCATCCGCGACGTCGGCACCGAGGACGTCGGCGCCAGGTCGCGCGTGCGCGATGGCGAGCGCGATGGCGCCCGAGCCGGTGCCGAGGTCGAGGACGCGCGCATTCGCGTCGGCCGCAAGCTGCGCGAGTGTTGCGTCGACGAGCGTCTCGGTCTCGGGACGCGGGATCAGCACGTCGGGCGTGACCGTCAATTCGAGGCCGTGGAACTCGCGCCGGCCGGTCAGGTACGCGACCGGCTCGCCGTGGTCGCGTCGCCGCCTTGCCAGAGAAAAGAATTGCTCGATTTGTTTCTGTGGCAACGAGTCGAGCGCGTGCGCGACGAGCCACGCGCGATTGCGCGTCGTGACGAAAGCGAGGAGCGCATTGGCGTCGACGGGTGCGAGGCCGCTCTGCGCGAGCGCCTGGCGCACCGTCAGCGCGTCAGCCATCGCCGCCGCCGATCGCGGCGAGCTTCTCGGCGTTGGCTTCCTGTGTCAGCGCCTCGGTGATCTCGTCGAGGTCGCCATCCATGATGTCGGCGATCCGGTAGAGCGTGAGGTTGATCCGGTGATCGGTGACGCGGCCCTGCGGGAAGTTGTACGTGCGGATGCGCTCGCTGCGATCGCCGCTGCCGATCAGGTCCTTGCGCTCGGCGGCCTCCTTGGCATGGCGCTCGCGGCGTTCCTTGTCGCGCAGCCGCGACGCGAGCACCGCCATCGCCCGCTCGCGATTGCGGTGTTGCGAGCGGTCGTCCTGGCATTCGACGACGATACCGGTGGGGAGATGCGTGATCCGCACCGCCGAGTCGGTCTTGTTGACGTGCTGACCGCCCGCGCCCGACGCGCGGAACGTGTCGATGCGCAGTTCCGCCGGATTGATCTTCACGTCGGCGATCGGGTCGGCCTCGGGCAGCACGGCGACGGTCGCCGCCGAGGTGTGGATGCGCCCCTGCGCCTCGGTCTCGGGCACGCGCTGCACGCGATGACCGCCCGATTCGAACTTGAGCTTGGCATACGCGTTGTTGCCGGCGATGCGCGCGATCGCTTCCTTGTAGCCGCCGAGGTCGCTCGGCGACTCCGACACGAGCTCGACCTTGAAGCCGTGGCGCTCGGCGTAGCGTACGTACATCCGCAGGAGGTCAGCGGCGAACAGCGCCGACTCCTCGCCGCCGGTCCCGGCGCGCACCTCGACGAACACGTTGCGTGCGTCGTCCTCGTCCTTCGGCAGGAGCGCGGTGGCGAGCTCGCGCGACAGCGTGTCGATGCGTGCGCGCGCCGCGGCGCGCTCGTCGTCGGCGAACTCGCGCAGCGACGGGTCGCGCGCCAGCTCGTCGGCGGCGGCGAGGTCGGCCTCGGCCTTGCGGTATTCGGCGTACAGCGCGACCGGCGGCTCGATGTCGGCGCGCTCCTTCGACAGCGCGCGAAACGCGTTGCCGTCACCGCCCGTCTCGGGAGCGGCGAGCAGCGCGTCGATTTCGGCGAGGCGCGCGTCGAGCTGCTCGAGGCGGGTGCGGATCGAGGTTTTCATCGGATCGCCTCGCCCACGGCGCCGTGCGTGCCGTCATCACCACGGATGCGGGGTTCCATTAGCGACGCGGACACGGGGGACGCCATTCGCACGACGGAGGCATGCGTGCCGTCATTCCCGCGAAAGCGGGAATCCAGCAGTGACGCGGCCATGGATGACGCCATTCGCAAGATGATGGAGGTTACGACGGGATCCCGCATTCGCGGTGTCGTCATTCCCGCGCATGCGGGAATCCAGCCGTGACGTCACTTCTGGATCCCCGCCTTGTCGGGGATGACGGTGCGCGCCGCTAATGCCCGTCCTGCGGCGGCTCGGGCAGCTTGTAGACGCGCTGGAAGAGCGCGATCAATTCGGTACGCTCGGCGTCGCCCGCCTGGTTGAGCGCGGCGAGCGGTCCGTGCAGGTGCTTTTGCGTAAGGCCGCGAGCGAGCGCTTCGAGCGCCGCGTCGGGAGACGCGCCTGCTGCGAGCATTCTTCGCGCGCGCTCGAGCTCGGCCTCGCGCAACGCGTCGTGATGGCCATGCAGCGCCGCGATCGTCGGCACCACCGCGCGGCCGTCCAGCCAGCGCAGGAAATGGTCGGTCTGCGCGGCGATCATCGCCTCGGCCTGCGTCAGCGATTCGCGGCGGATCGCGAGGTTGTCCTTGACGATGGCGGCGAGGTCGTCGACCGAATAGAGGAACACGTCGTCGAGATCACCGACTTCCGGCTCGACGTCGCGTGGCACCGCAAGGTCGACGATGAACACCGGCGCGTGTCGCCGCTCGCGCACCACGCGCTCGATGAGGCCGAGGCCCAGGATCGGCAGCGTGCTCGCCGTGCAGGTGACGATGATGTCGAACTGCGGCAGGCGCTCGGGCAATTCGTTGAGCGTCACCGCGTCGGCGCCGAAGCGGTCGGCGAGCTTGGTGCCGCGCTCGAGCGTGCGGTTGGCGACGGTGATCGACGCGGGCTTGCGCGCCGCGAAGTGCGTCGCCGCGAGCTCGATCATCTCGCCGGCGCCGATCAGGAGCAGCCGCTGGTCGGCGAGCGACGGGAAGATGCGCTCGGCGAGCTTGACCGCGGCGGCCGCCATCGAGATCGACGCGCTGCCGATGTCGGTATGCGTGCGCACGTCCTTGGCGACCGCGAACGTGCGCTGGAAGAGGCGATTGAGCACGAGGCCGAGCGCGCCCGCGGCCTCGGCGCTGCGCACCGCCTGCTTCATCTGCCCGAGGATCTGCGGCTCGCCGAGCACCATCGAGTCGAGGCCCGACGCGACGCGGAAAGCGTGCGACACCGCCTTGTCGTGCGGCAGCGTGTAGAGGTGCGGCGCCAGCGCGTCGCGCGGCAGCCCGTGTGCGGCGGTGAGCCACTCGGCGACATGCGCGGGCTCGTCGCCGTGGAAGTACACCTCGGTGCGGTTGCAGGTCGACAGGATCGCCGCTTCCTTGACCGTCTGCGCGCGCCTCAATTGCCGCAGCGCATCGCCGAGCGCCTCGGGCGCGAACGCCACGCGCTCGCGCACGTCGAGCGGCGCGGTGGTGTGGTTGAGGCCGAGGGCGAAGAGGGACATGTCGAAGAGCTTGTACGCGACGGGCCGAACGCCGGACGCATCGCGCGGCGCTGGCCTTGGACGACTGCCATCGCTGCGACCTCGCATTCTACTACGCGCCGGCGCTCGGATGATCGCCAAGCCCTTGATCCCTATGGGAACCCCCCGCCTGTCATCCCCGCGCACGCGGCGATCCAGCCGTGGCGCTGCATCGGGGCGACCAAACGTCCAAGTCTGGGACATACCGGCCTGCCGCCTTCGCAGAACAACGACGAGCGCGAACGCGGCTGCTTGCGAGGCGCCCGACGTTTGCGCCAACATGCCGTTACGCAATATCACGTGGAAAGTGCCGATGATTCGAATCCTTGGCCATCGCGGCGGACGCGAGCTGTGGCCCGAAAACAGCCTGCAGGGCTTCCGCAACGCGATCGCGCTCGGCGTCGATGCCGTCGAGTTCGACGTGCACCTTTCCGCCGACGACGAGGTCATGGTGATGCACGATCCGTCGCTCGATCGCACCACGACCGGCGACGGCCTCGTCCGCGACAAGACCGCCGCCGAGCTCGCGAAGATCACGCTGCGCGATTCCACCGAGGGCGTGCCGACGTTCGAGCAGGCGCTCGATGTGTTCGAGGGCAAGTCCACCGAGCTGTTCGTCGAGATCAAGACCGACGCCGGCGGACGCGCCTACCCGGGCCTCGAGCGCAAGCTGCTCGACGCGGTCGCGCGTCGCGGCATGACGTCGCGCACCGCGATCGTGTGCTTCGTCCCCGAGATTCTCGAGACGGCGCGGTCGATCGAGCCGTCGATTAAGCTCCTCGCACCGGTGTTCCGGCAGACCTCGCAGATGATGGGCGGCCTCGACCGGATGCTCGATCGCCTGGAGCGCATTCCGCGCTTGCTGCTCTCGTTCGAGCGCACGCTGCTCCGCGACAACCGTGAGCACGTCATGAAGCGCATTCCGCACGATCGCTTCTGCGTCGGCGTCACCAACGACCCCGACGAACTCGCGTTCTGGATGACAAAGAACGTCCACCAGGTGGGCAGCGACCGGCCCGATCTCGCGCTCGCCGCGCGCGCCGCCGCCCGATGACGTCCGGAAGCGGTGCCGAACCGGTGCGGCCGCGCACCGGTGTCTCGACGATTGTGTTCGACCTCGACGGCACGCTCGCGCACACCGCGCCCGACATCGTGCGTGCGCTCAACGCGGCGCTTGTCGAACAGGGATTCGCCGCGCTGCCACGCGAGGCCGCGGTCAGCCATGTGGGAATCGGCATCGGCGCGCGCCGCCTCGTCGAACGCACGCTGCGCCGCGACGCCGGTGAGCCGGACGCCGCGGCGGTCGAGCACATGGTCGAGCGCTATCTCGCGCATTACCTCGATGCGGTGAAGGTCGACAGCACGCTCTTTCCCGGTTGCGTCGACGCACTCGACGCGCTGCGCGCACGCGGTCACCGGCTCGCCGTCTGTACCAACAAGCCGGAGCGCCACGCGCGCCTGCTGCTCGACGCGCTCGGCATCGCCGCGCATTTCGACGCGATCACCGGCTTCGATACCTACGACTATCGCAAGCCCGACGGCCGCCACATCGCCAGCACGATCGCGCTGGCCGGCGGCGACCCGTGCAATGCGGTCATGATCGGCGATTCAAACGTCGACGTCGCCGCGGCGCGCGACGCGGGCGTGCCGGTCGTCGGCGTCACGTTCGGCTACACCGAGCAGCCGATCGCCACCTATTCGCCGGATCGCATGATCGACCACTACGACGAGCTCGTCGGCGCAATCGAATCGCTGTTGCCGGAGGCCTCGCGCGCGATCGGCCCGTGACAAGGTTCTGAGCTCGGCGGCAGCCTCGAGTGGCTTTGTTGCCGCTGCGCGTCCGGGCGGAACGCCTCCACGAATGCCTTCACATTCCCATCAACGTTGTGTTCTCGTCCCGCGTTGTGGTCATCGACGATCGCAAAGACGATTCGCTCGAACCGGCCCGTGAACTCCGCCTCACGCAGCACATCCCTGAAAAGTTCGGCCATGTGCCTCGGCGGGTTGCGAAATGCGCCACAACCGAACGCAGACAAGACCAAGGCATTGTGGCCCTGAAGCGCGCCAACGCGCAGGATGATCCGGATCTTCTCGCGCGACGGCTCGACGAGCCGCGGCACGATTCTCGGTCCTTCTGGCGTATCGACCAGGGCTGGTTGATTGATCGCTGGCACCGAGATGACTGAAATCGGCACGGACTCGCCCCATAGCGCGTATCCAGCGTCGTCCGTCCCGCGAAAGAACCGGACTCCGCGCGAATGGATTCCCCCGGTTGCCCTGTCGAGCGGATAGCGATTGAAGGCGTCGAGCGTGACCCCGAATGAAGCGCCAACGGGCGCATACGCGTAAAGCGACCGAAAAAGATCGCTGCGCCGGAACAGGTTCTCTTCCTGCGCACCCGCGCCGCCCAGCACGCCGCCGCCCGGAACGTGTCGATTCGCCATGTTGAGCATGCCCACATCGAGGCCCGCATGGACGAGGCCCACAGCAGCATCGACGCAATCGCGCTCCACGACTTCCACGGTTGTGGTGCCCTCCGACCGGCCGGCGAGCGCCTCGACCTTCCGGTAGAACGTCGTGACCGGTTCGCTTTCGCCCGGAGGCCGAACCATGGCTTCGGCGCCGCGCGTTCGATAACACCCGCGGCGCACGATTTCGACCGTATGGCGGAAGACTTCGATGCGCAACGCATGGAAACCCGCGCCACGAGACTTCGCTGCGGCGTAGTTCTCGCGCCACGCATCCGCGTCCCATTCCGGCCCCGCGGCGTTCTTGGCTTCTGGCTCCATTACGCTGATCCGACTTTCAGTCGAATCCATGGCAACCCGGGGCGATTCAGAGTTGACTTCCTAGACCGCATCTCCGCGATGCCGTCGATACCGATCGAAACGCACACTTGAATCCATGCCAATGGCAGCAGCGATCCGAATCATGCCCGCTGTATCGTTCGCACAGTAGGTCCTCAGTTCGAATGCGAGAGCTTGCTTGCGGCCGTCCATGGTCTTGCTATCGATCATCTCCAAATACGCCATCTGTGCCGCTTGCCCGTCCGCAACCTCACCGAGCGCGTCGTATCCAAGCTCCGGCGCAACCGTCGGCAGCACCTCCTTGATCGACCACGACCCCTTCTGCTCCGGGTGGTAGTAGCTCGCCTTGACGATGCGCAACAAGTCGACGATGCGCGCGCCGATTCCCTCGAGCGCACCCTGCAATTCCGGATGCCGAGCAGCAGCCTCGCGCAGCACGCGATTCTCGAATCCCGAATACGCAAAGATCGGGCCATCCGTGCCCACCACCGAGATGAGCGCCTTCATGCATCCCGCCATCGGTGCGTCACCCGACGTATCGAGAAACTCGCGATGCTCGACGGAACCATCCGCATGCTCGACATGGCACGACCACTGAAATGGCAACTGTTCGTATGGCCGTGTGCCGGGCCAGATAGGCACCGCGAACGCGATGGTCTCGAAGTCGAGGTAGTACCGCGGCCAAGGCAGCCGACGCAACGCCTCGCCGGCGGATGGGTCGATATACACCTCGCCGGTGCGGCTGGCGTCCCATAGCCGCCGGGGCATGCCGTCGCCAATCGCTTCGTCCGGCACGTCGCGCAAGTCGCGATAGCCCATCGCCGCGAGACGTTCGGCAAGGCGCCAGTCGCGGCCGAGGATCGACAGCGGGAACTCGGGCGCGTCGCGGTCGCAATGAGCGAGGAACGGGCACTCGTACGGCGAGCGGCAATGCTTGCCGACCGCGAGCTCGGGTTCCGGACCGTCCAACGTACGTTGCGCTTCCGCAATGAGATCCGGCACGCGCATGCGCAGGTCGGCGATCTGCGCGGTCACGTCGACGCTCTTCAACAGCCCGCGGTAGTTGCCATTGCCCGGATAGACGAAGCTGCTGTCGACGACCGCGATCGACACCGACTCGGGCGGGCATCCGGCCGCCTCGAGCACCCACGCCTGGATCGCCGCGTCCTGCAGGTGATCGTCCTTGACCGAGGTGCTCGACTTGACCTCGATCAGTCGATAGCGGCCGCGCTGACGGAACAGGATATCGGCGCGCGCCAGCACGCCGTCGCATTCGAACGCCGGCTCGAACAGGATGAGGTCGCCTTGGGTGGCGAGGGCAGCACGCGT
>JAICUU010000227.1 GCA_025935675.1 Burkholderiales bacterium | reverse complement strand
GCATGACGATGGGCACCGCGTCGACGATGGCGTCGATGGTCGAGGCGCTCGGCATGGGGCTGCCGACCAACGCCGCGATCCCGGCCGTCGACTCGCGCCGCAAGGTGCTGTGCCGGATGGCCGGACGGCGCATCGTCGACATGGTGCGCGAGGACTTGCGCATCTCGAAGATCCTGACCAAGCAGGCGTTCGAGAACGCGATCATGGTCAACGGCGCGATCGGCGGCTCCACCAACGCCGTCGTTCACCTGATCGCCATCGCGGGCCGGCTCGGCGTGCCGTTGACGCTCGACGACTGGGACCGGCTCGGGCGCGACGTGCCGTGCCTCGTCGACCTCATGCCGTCGGGCCGCTTCCTGATGGAGGACTTCTACTATGCGGGTGGCCTGCCGGTGGTGATCCGCGAGATCGGCCGCTTCCTCCACAAGAGCGCGCTGACCGCCAACGGCCGCACGCTGTGGGACAACTGCAAGGATGCGGTCAACTACAACACCGAGGTCATCACGCCGCTCGCCACGCCGTTCAAGCCGCACGGCGGCATCGCCGTGCTGAAGGGCAACCTCGCGCCGGACGGCGCGGTGCTGAAGCCGTCGGCGGCAACGCCGGCGCTGATGCGCCACACCGGGCGCGCCGTCGTCTTCGAGGACATCGACGATCTCCATGCGCGGATCGACGACCCCAAGCTCGACGTCCGCGAGGACGACATCCTCGTGCTCAAGAACTGCGGGCCGAAGGGCTACCCGGGCTTCCCGGAGGTCGGCAATTTCGCGCTGCCGGCCAAGCTGCTGCGCAAGGGCGTGACCGACATGGTGCGCATTTCCGATGCGCGGATGTCGGGCACCGCCTATGGCACCGTCGTGCTGCACACGGCACCCGAGGCCGCGGCGGGCGGCCCGCTCGCGCTCGTCAAGAGCGGCGATCGCATCACGCTCGACGTCGACGCGCGCACGCTCGAGCTGCACGTGACCGCCGCCGAGCTCGCCCGGCGCCGCACGAAATGGCGGCCATTGCCGCCGCACGCCCAGCGCGGCTGGGTCAAGCTCTACTGCGCGACCGTACAACAAGCCGACAAGGGCGCCGACCTCGACTTCCTGGTCGGCGGCTCGGGCTCGACCGTGGGGCGCGAGAGCCACTGAGCAGCCACGCGCGCGGCGCGGGACCGGCGTCGCCTCCCCGTCGCTCCGCGCGTTGCGATGGCGAGTCCGGGCTCGAGGACGATTCC
This sequence comes from Burkholderiales bacterium, assembly GCA_025935675.1. GTDB lineage: Bacteria > Pseudomonadota > Gammaproteobacteria > Burkholderiales > Casimicrobiaceae > VBCG01. The sequence continues at coordinate 4,102 of JAICUU010000227.1, read as the reverse complement.
GCTCGCGGCGCAGTGCGCGTAGGATGCGCATGGCGCGACGGCGTCCTCACACCGCGCCGACCTGTCCCTTACACCGAACAGAGGAGGTCTACCCATGGATGTCCAAGGTCTGATCATCTGGCTCGTCATCGGCGCGATCGCAGGCTGGATCGCCGGCATGCTCATGAAGGGACGCGGCTTCGGCGTCATCGGCAACATCATCGTCGGCATCGTCGGCGCGATCATCGGTGGCTGGCTGCTCGGCTCGATGGGCATCTTCGCGGCCGGGACGCTCGGCACGATCCTGACGGCGGTGATCGGCGCGGTCGTCCTGCTGTTCATCGTGGGGCTCGTCAAGCGCGCCTGACCACGACTCCCTCTCCCCGCTTGCGGGGAGAGGGAGCACTACGGTTTGCGCGCGTAGTAGCCGTCGAACACGGTCTTCCATGTCGCGCCGGCGTCTTCCGACTGCTCCCACGTCTGGCGCACGCGGCCGTCGGCGAGCGGGATCCACGTGATGCGATTGCGCAGCGTGCGCGCGTGCTCGCGATCGACTGCGTCGCCGCTCAGCACCATCCTGCCGTCCGCGAACGCGCCGTCCAGCAGCGCCACGCCGCCGCCCGCATCCACCCACGTCTGGTGCCACCGCTGACGCTCGGCGTCCCACGCCGAGAGGCTCGTGCCCGTGCCGCCGCGCACGGCCGACCAGTGCTCCTGTAGCACGCAGCCGCCTTCGAGCGACTCGATGCGATTGGCGCCGATCACGCGACCGTCGGCGTTGGCGACGCTCCAGTCGCCGAGCCAGAAGTCGAACTGCCGGTATTCGGGCGTCATGCAGGGCTTCGGCGCCGGGGCCGCGGGCTCGGCGCGCGGCGCCGTCGCGACGAGCGCAGCGAGCGCGGCCACACAGGCGGCGCCGCATTGCGAGGCGGTTGAAAATCGCAGGGTCATCGCGAGTCCTCGAGAAGCATGACAACGCCGCGATTGTGGCGCGGGAAACGCCGCGCCGCGGCCCGTTCGCCACGCGCTTCGCCGCGTCCGCCCGCGCGAAGTTGTAGCGACCGCGCCGAGTCGAAGGTCCCGCTTCCGCCCGCACGGCGGCGCGGCGCCCGCGCTCAGTCGACGGCGATGCGCTTCTGCATGAAGCGCGACAGCACGTCGGGCTCGTACTCGCCGAACGGCGCGCACGGCGCGTAGCCCGCGCTGGTGTAGAGCGTCAGCGCCTCGGGCTGCGCGATGCCGGTCTCGAGGCGGATCACCGGCAGGCGCTCGTCGCGGGCGATCGTCTCGAGCGCGGCGAGGATGCGAACGCCGATCCCGGTGCCGCGTGCGTCGGGCACGACGTACATGCGTTTGAGCTCGCCGTAGCCGTCGCGCACCCGCAGCGCGCCGCAGCCGACCGCGACGCCGTCGCGGCGCGCCACGACGAAGCGCACGTCGTCGGCGGCGAGCGCGTCGATGTCGAGGAAGTGGTTGCTCTCCGCCGGATAGAGTGCGCTCTGGTAGGCGTCGAGGTCGCGGATCAGCGCGACGACCTCGGCCGCGCGCGGGCTCTCGCGCGCGATGACGACGTCAGAACTTGCCATAGCGATCGTACGCCGCGACCGGATCCATGCCGGCAACGAGCGCGCGGCGCATCTCGCTTTCGGTGGCGAGCACCTCCTCGGTGCGCGTCGCGACCTCGTCGACCACCGCCGCCGGTACGATGACGACACCGTCGCGGTCGGCGACGAGCCAGTCGCCGGTGTGCACGGTCACGCCGCCGATGTCGACCGGTTCGCCGTATGCGTCGGGAATCCAGCGGCCGACGATGTCGGCGGGCGTGGCGAAGCGGCACCACACCGGAAAGCCCTGGCGCAGCAGGAGCTCGGTGTCGCGCGTGCCGCCGTCGACGACGTAGCCCAGCACGCCGCGCGCCGCCAGCGTCTGCGCGGAGAGCTCGCCCATCAGCGCGATCTCGTGGTTGTGCGGCTGGCAGACGACGACATGGCCGCGCGGCGCCTTGGCGAGCAGCGTGCACCAGCCGCGCAGCGTGGCGTCGCGCGATTGCGAGCGGTCGATGTGCCCGGACACGGTCCATACCGGACCGGCGAGGCGGTGCGCGGGCTCGAGCGGCTTGATCGCCGCCGGCAGCACGATCGCGTCGTGGCCCATCGCGCGGAGCACGTCGTGCACCGCGCCGGAATACGCGCGGGCGAGGCGCTCGGCGAGCGCCGCGGAATGCTCGATGTCGGTCACGGCCCGATCCGCGAGGAGGCAAAGCCTCGAGTGTAGCAACGACCGGCGCGCGCGCCGCAGGGGCGCGCCGCACGGCGAGGGCCTCAGCGCGCGACCATGAGGTCGATCAGCGTCGGCGCGCCGCGCGCGACCAGCACCTCGCTGCCGTCCGGCGAGACCGCAAGCGATCGGCCGAACGCCATCGGCGCGAACGGCGCGCGCAGCGAGATGCGCCGCCCGGCGATGTCGTAGCGCGCGAGCGTCGGCGGCTCGGTGGACTGGTCGAGGAACCAGATGCCGCCGGCGCCGAGCGTCCACGCGCCGAAAGCCTCGTCGCCGATCGGCAGCGGCAGCGCCTCGCAGGTGAGCGCCGGCAGCGCGCACAGCGTGAGGCCGCGGATCTGCGGCTGCGTGAAGGCTAGGTGCGTCGCGTCGATCGCGTAGCTCGCCGTCAGCGGCACCGGCAGCGGCTCCTGCGCGGATGGGTTGGCGACCGGCGCGCGCAGAAGGCGCATCGCCTGGCCGTCGAGGACGGCGAAATAGAGCTCGCGCCCGGTCGCGTCGACGAAGATCTCGTCGATGTCGTTGCCGAACGCGGGCAGCACCTCGGTGGCGCCGGTGGTGAAGTCGTAGCGCACGGCCGACAGCGCGTGCGGCGGATTGGCGTCGAGTCGCACCACGTAGAGGAAGCGGCCGTCGGGGGTCCAGTGCCCGTTCACGTAGCGGTAGCCGTCGGGCAGCTTGAGCCGCTGCGGCGCGGCGCCCTTGCTTGCCACGAAGAGCCCTTCGGCGCCTTCGCGATTGGACACGAACAGCACGCGCTTGCCGTCGGGCGAGTACTCGGGCTTCATCGTGAAGCGCGTCGACGGCCACGACGGCTCCTTCGCCGCCGTGCCGGTCGCCGGGTCGAACGCCCACAGGTCGGTGCGGAACTGCGCGTTCTCGAACACGATCGCGCCGGAGGGCGCGACGTCGGGAAAGCGCGCGCCGCGCGCGCCGACGAACGTCGCCGCATGGGTCGCGAGGTCGACGTCGTTGAGCGCGCGAAAGCCGAACCAGTCCGCGGCGACGAGCACGTGGCGCTCGTCGCGCCAGGCGGCACCGTACACCGATCCGCGCGCGTTGGTGGCGGCCGCCGCGTCGCTGCCGTCGCGGTTCATCGTCCACAGCTCGCCCATGCCGACGACGCTGCGGAAGAACGCGATCCGCGTGCCGTCGGGCGAGAAGCGCGGCAGCGAATCGTCGCCGGCGTTGGCGGCCGGCAGCGTGAGCTCGCGCGTGCTACCGCTCTGGAGGTCGAGCAGCGCGAGCCCCGGCGGGAACTGCGGCCGGTGCATGTTGGCGTAGACGAGCCAGCGCCCATCGGCGGAGACGTCGAAATTGGGCATCGGCGCGCGCGCCTCGCCGACCAGCACCGACTCGGCGCCGCTGTCGACGTCGCGCTGCACGATCCGGCAGTGCTTCTCGCCGCAGCGCGCGTAGGCGATGCGCGCATGGCCGCCGACGAACACCGGCGAGCGGTAGCTCGAGCCGTCGTCGTCGGCGCCGATCACGTGGCGCGCGTCGGTAGCGCCGACGTCGAGGACGACGATGTGCGCGCGCGAGTCGAATTCGGCGCTCGACGAGAACGCGATCCGCGCGCCATCGGGCGCGAAGCGCGGCTCCATCTCGAGGCCCGGGTCGGACAGGTACGGCGTCGCGTTGGCGATGCGATCGGCGAGCGACGGCGAATGCTCGCCGCCGTTGCGCCATGCAATGGCGACGCCGGCGACCACCAGCACGACGGCAATGGCGCCGGCGACGAGCGGCCCGCGGCGCCACGCGGTCCGCGGAGCAATCGCGGGCGACGCCGACGCGTCCATCGCAAGCGGCGTCGATGCGCCGTCGTCATGGGCGGGCGGTGACG
>JAICUU010000001.1 GCA_025935675.1 Burkholderiales bacterium | reverse complement strand
GAGCAGCGCGGTCGCCTCGGCCACCGGCGATTCGGCAAGCGCGAAGCGCCCTGACGCGAGGTTGAGCCACGCGATGCCGCAGCGTTTTGCGCCCATCGCGACGGCGACCAGCAGGCTGTCGCGCCGCGCGTCCAGCAGGTTGGCGTCGACCAGCGTGCCGGGCGTCACGATCCGCGACACGCGCCGCTCCATCGGACCCTTGCCGGCCGCCGGGTCGCCATATTGCTCGACGATCACCGCCGACTCGGCGAGCTTCACGAGGCGCGCGAGGTGCTGCTCGATCGCGTGGAACGGCACGCCGGCCATGGGGACCGGCGCGCCCGCCGACTGGCCGCGCGAGGTCAGCGTGATGTCGAGCAGCCGCGCCGCGCGCTCGGCATCGGCGTAGAAGAGCTCGTAGAAATCGCCCATCCGGTAGAACACGAGCTTGTCCGGATGGTCCGCCTTGACTGCGAGGTACTGCCGCATCATCGGCGTGTGCGACGACAGGTCCACGTTTGACCGCGAATCACGAAAGGAGACGTCCGCGACTATATAGGACGGCTCGAGGCGACCCGCCATCGCCACGCACGTCCGTCGATCAGCGTGAGGCCGAGCGCGATGAGCGCGAATCCCGCCACATGGCGCCGCGCGAGCGTTTCGCCGAGGACGACGGTGGACAGCGCGATCGCCGTCACCGGGATCAGGAACGTCACCGCGAGGAGATTGGTCGCACCGGCCGTCGCCAGCAGGGGATCGAGAGCGTGAAAAGCAGCGCCCATTGCGCCGCGGTCATTGCGGGTCGTGCGGTCATCGGGAGGCTCGGCCATGGAGACGGGGCGAGCGTAGCCGAGCGCGGCGGCGCAAGCGCTCCGCTTGTTGCGGCCGAAACCGCGCGTCGGGGACGCCGCCCTTCCTCAGTGCAGCTTGACGCGCGGCTCCGTGCGCTCGCGCAGGAACCGACCGGCGCTGCCGAGCGCGACGCGCGCCCAGCCGTGCAGCGCGGCGAGGTGCAGCGTGTAGTTCGCGTTGTACATGACGCGCGCGATCAGGCCCTCGACGAACATCGCGCCTCCGATGAGGCCGCCCATCAGGTTGCCGACCGCCGACGCGTCGCCGAGCGACACGAGCGAGCCGTAGTTGTGATAGCGGAACGGCGTCAGCGGCTCGCCGGCGATGCGGCGCTTCATCATCCGCGCGACGTACGACGCCTGCTGGTGCGCCGCCTGCGCGAGCGGCGGGAGAGGTACGCCAGGCTTCCACGGCGTTTGCGCGCAATCGCCGAGCGCGAACACGTCGGGATCGTCGACGCTCTGCAGCGTGTCGCCGACGACGACCTGGTGGACGCGGTTGGTCGTGAGGCCGCCGAACCCGGCGAGCCAGTCGGGCGCCTTGACGCCGGCCGACCACACGACGAGGTCGTAGGGCAGCAGCTTGCCATCCGCCGTCGCGATCGTGCTGCAGTCGATCCGCGTCACGCGCTCGCCGACATGGATGTCGACGTCGAGGTCGGCGAGGATCTTCGCGGTCGCGGTCGACACGCGCTCGGGCAGCGGCGGCAGGATGCGGTCCGCCGCCTCGAGCAGCGTGATCTTCACCTGGCTGCGCGCGTCGAACGATGCGAGGCCGTAGCTCGCCAGCACATGCGTCGTGTCGCGAAGCTGGGCGGCGAGCTCGACGCCCGTGGCGCCGGCGCCGATGATCACGACGTTGACGTCGGGACGTGCGCCGGCCTCGCCGGCTGCGTTGGCGCGCGCGCACGCGGCGATGAGGCGTCGATGGAAGCGCTCGGCGTCGGCGGCGGACTCGAGCGTCGACGCGTACTCGCGCACGCCGGGCGTGCCGTAGTCGTTGGCGATTCCGCCGACGCAGAGGATCAGCGTGTCGTAGGCGAGTTCGCGGCGCGGCAGCATCGCGAGCCCCTCGGCGTCGACCACCGCACCGATCGTGATCGTGCGGCGGGCGCGGTCGAGCGCCTCGAGCGCGCCGAGGCGAAACGCGAAGTGGTGCCAGTGCGCCTGCGCCATGAAGTCGATCTGGTGCGCGTGCACGTCGAGGCTGCCCGCGGCCGCCTCGTGCAGGAGCGGCTTCCACATGTGCGTTTCGTTGCGGTCGACCAGCGTGACCGCCGCGCGCCGGGAAGCGCCGAGCGAGTCGCCGAGGCGCGTCGCGAGCTCGAGTCCGCCGGCGCCGCCGCCGACGATGACGATGCGGTGCGGCTCGCTCACCCGATCACGAGCCGGCGCGGAAGATCCACAGCGATTCGCGCGGCAGCTCGACGTGGAAGGCCTCGCGCGCCTCGAGCGCGGAGTCCCCGTAGGCGCGCAGGCGACCCTTGCCGACCTCGAACAGGTGCTCGAAGCGGTCGCCGATGTACATCGACGTGACGAGCTTGGCGGCGATGCGATTGGGGCCGGGCGCGTCGGCGATGCGCACGCGCTCCACGCGGATCATGGCCACACCTGGCACGCCAGTCGCGGCGCCGCTGCGCGCCGCGCCGGTCACGCTGAAGCCGTCGCCGTTCAGCGTGGCCACGCCGTCGCGCGCCTCGACGATGTCGCCCTTGAGCTCGTTGTTGCTGCCCATGAAATCGGCGACGAACAGCGTCGACGGGTTGCCGTACATCTCGCGCGGCGTGCCCTGCTGCTCGATGCGGCCGCCGTTGAGCAGCAGGATGCGATCGGACATCGCCATTGCCTCGGCCTGGTCGTGCGTCACGCACAACGCCGACAGCTGCAGCCGCACGATCAGCTCGCGCAGCCACGCACGTGCCTCCTCGCGCAGTTTGGCGTCGAGGTTGGACAACGGCTCGTCGAGCAGGATCACCGGCGGGTTGTAGACCAGCGCGCGCGCCAGCGCGACGCGCTGCTGCTGGCCGCCCGAGAGCTGGTGCGGGTAGCGCTGGCCGAGATGCCCGAGCGAGAGCTGCTCGAGCGCGCGCGTGACGCTCGTCTTGATGTCCGCGGCGGAATGCCCGCGCAGCTTGAGCCCGTACGCGACGTTGTCGAAGATCGTCTTGTGGGGCCACAGCGCGTACGACTGAAACACGAGGCCCAAATTGCGACGCTCGGCGGGCACGTCGAGCGCCCTGGCGCCGTCGAACACGACCTGGTCGCCGATGCGGATCGTGCCCTGGTAGGGCGTCTCGAGGCCCGCGACCGCGCGCAAGAGCGTCGTCTTGCCGCTGCCCGACGGCCCGAGCAGCGACACCACTTGGCCGCGCTCGAGCGTCAGCGCGACGCCGTTGAGGATCGGCGTGTCGCCGTAGCGCATGTGCAGGTCGTCGACGGTGAGCTCGGCCATGACGGAAGTCTCCGCGAAAAGGTCAGTCGCGCAGCCGCACGCCGAAGCGCAGCGCGATCGCGAGGCCGATGGCGACCAGCACGATGTTGACGAGCGACAGCGCGGCGACGACGTCGATCGCGCCGCCCTGCCAGAGCGACACGAGCTCGGCGCCGATCACCTCGTTGCCGGGAGCGAGCAGGTAGACGCCGGTCGAGTACTCGCGCTCGAAGATCATGAACACGAGGAGCCACGAGCCGAGCAGCCCGTGGCGGATCAGCGGCAGCGTGATCTCGCGCGAGATGCGGCCGCGCGACGCGCCGATCGTGCGCGCCGCCTCCTCGAGCTCGGTCGACACCTGGAACAGCGACGTCGAGATGAGGCGCATGCCGTACGCGAGCCACACGACCGTGTAGGCGAGCCACATGCTGAAGAGCGTCGCGCGCAGTGGCGCGAGCAGCGGCACGAACAGGAACACCCACAGGAACGCGAGGCCGGCGAGGAGGCCGGGCACCGCGCGCGGCACGAGCACGAGGTAGTCGACGAAGCGCGACCAGCCGTCGTTGCGGCGGTGCGTCGCGAAGCCGATCGCCGTGTAGCACGCCACCGCGATCGCGCCGCCGATGGTGCCGATCAGGATGGTGTTGACGATCGCGCGCGTGTGCGTCGGCTCCTCGAACACCGCGCGGAAGTTGTCGAGCGTGAACGCGTCGAGCAGCGAAACGCCGATGCCCCAGTTGGTGACGAATGCGCGCAGCGCGATGCCCGACACCGGCACGATCACGGCGAGGAACAGCCACGCGAGCAGCAGCGCCATCGCGAGCGGCTTCCAGCGCCCGAGCGGCAGCGCCTTCATGCGGCCGGCCTTGCCCTTGATCGTCGCGAAGCGGCGCGCGTTCTGCAGCAGCCGCCGCTGCAGCAACACCAGCGGGAACGTCACCGCGACGATGCAGATCGCCACCGCCGCCATCAGGTGGTACGAGGGGACGCCGAGCTTATTGGTGAGCTTGTAGAGGTACGTCGACAGCACGAGATGGCCTTCCGGGTCGCCGAGCACCAGCGGCAGGCCGAAGAGCTCGAAGCCGAGGAAGAACACCAGCACCGCCGAGAACAGCAGCGCGGGTGCGATCAGCGGCAGGCTCACCGTCGCGGCGACACGGAACGGGCTCGCGCCGGCCGTGCGCGCCGCCTCCTCGACGTCGGAGCCGAGGCTCTTCAGCGCGGAGGTCGCGTACACGTAGACGTTCGGCACGTGCGTCAGGCCCGCAATCACCGCCATCGCCGGGATCGAGTAGATGCCCCACGGGGCGGTGCCGATCAGGTCCTGCGCCCACACCGAGTAGAAGCCGACCGGGCCGGCGGCGACGACGTAGCCGAACGACAGCACCATCGGCGACACGAAGCTCGGCACGAGGATCATCGGCTCGAGCACGCGCTTCCACGGCAGGTCGGTGCGCTCCATCACGAACGCGAGCAGCGCGCCGAGCGGCACGGCGATCAGCGTCATGCCGACCGCCAAGGTGAACGAATTGAGGAACGCCTGCCAGAAATCGGGATCGGCGAAGACGAACCGGTAGGCGCCGAGGCCGACCTTCTTGCTCGCGTCGAAGAACGGCGCGGTGAGGAAGCTCTGGTAGAGGATCAGCGCGAGCGGCGCGAGCACCGCCGAGGCGGTGACGAGGATCGTCAGCGCGCGCGGGAAGCGCGCGAGGAGCGTGTTGGGCGCGACCGGTGCAACCGCGGCGGGAACGGTCGACATGTCGGGGAGGGCGGCGCCGCGCGGGCACGCGGCGCCGCCGCGAAGGCTACTTGCCGGCGGCGCCGGCGGCGATCTCGCTCTTCCACGCGCTGATGAAGTCGAGACGCTTCTTCGGGTCGAGGTAGCCTACGATCTCCGAGCTCACGGGGATCGGCTTGGCGTTCGCGCCAAGCTCCTTGTTGAGGCTCGCGGCCGTGTACTCGGCGTCGACGTCGGAGCGCACCGCGAAGAGCTCGACCGGCCCTCCGATCATCTTCTGGCCGCGCTGCGACAGGATGTAGTCGGTCCACACCTTCGCGGCGTTGGGATTCTTCGCCTGCTTGGCGATGAACATCACGCGCGACAGCACCAGCGTGAAGTCCTTCGGCAGCACGACGCCGAGCGACGGGTCCTTCTTGGCGCGCACCAGCGCGTACGAGCCGAGCACGTTGTAGCCCAGCAGGTGCTCGCCCGACGACACCTTCTCGAGCATGTTGCCCGTGCTCGAGAAGACCTTGTACTCGGCCTTGCCGAACGCCTTCTCGAGGTCCTTCATGCCCTGGAAGTACTTGGTGTCCTGCACGACGAACATGAAGCCGACGCCGCTCTTCTCGATGTCGTAGGTGTTGACCTTGCCCTTGAACTTGGCGGTCTTGGATTCGAGGAGCTTCGCGAACGCGGCGTGGTCGTGCGGCACCTCGTCGGCGGCGACGAGGCGCTTGTTGTAGATGAACACGGCGGGCTCGTACGTCGTGCCCCAGGCCTCGCCCTTGTAGACCGCCCACGACGGCAGCTTCGACGCCTCGGGCGACGCGTACGCCATCGCCTTGCCCTCGTCGACGAGCTTCACCTGCAAATCCATCGCCGAGCTCCACATCACGTCGGCGCCACCCTGGCCCGACGCCGATTCGGCGATGAAGCGGTTGTACATCTCGGTCGAGTTCATGTCGTTGTACTCGACCTTGATGCCGGGGAACGCGGATTCGAAATCGCGGATCAGCGGCTGCGCGGCCTTGGTGTCGAGCGCGCTGTAAATGACGACCTTGCCTTCCTTCTTCGCCGCGTCGAGAACTTTCGCGTAATCGGCGGGATAGCCGGCGGGAACGCCTTGCGCGAGCGCCGACGCGGCAACGAGCGCGGCGCCGAGGCCGGCGAGATGCTTGAGCATGAGTTTCTCCTGTGGGGCGGCCCGCGATGAAGACGCGGCCGTGTCGCGGCGATTATAGGCCGCGGCGATGGGCGGTAAAAGTCGACTGCCGCAAGGAATCCTGAGCGGACGAATCTGCCATTCGAAAGCGCGACAAAGGACGCCGCGAGGAGGAACTGGTCGGGGTGAGAGGATTCGAACCTCCGGCCTCTACGTCCCGAACGTAGCGCTCTACCAGGCTAAGCTACACCCCGATGTGTTTCCGGCGCGACCGGCACCGGCCGCTGGTTGCGGCGACGCAAGCTCGCATGTCCGAAATCGCGGCGAATCCCGCCTCGAGAGCCGGCGCTCGCGCACCGGTGCGGGTGATTCGACGCGGGAAATTCCAAGCAGGACCTAGAAATCCCGGTTCGCCGCGAAAGCCGCCAATTGTAGCAGAGTCTCCGTCGCGGGCGACGGCGCGACCCCGGCGAGGCACGCGGCCGCGGCGTCGGCCTCGCGCCGTGCGCAAGCGTGCGCGTAGTCGAGCGCGCCGGTCGACGTCAGCAGCGCGCGCACGCGCGCGAAGTCGATCGACGCGCCGGCGTGCTCGCCCATGCCGCCGCGCACGAACGTCGCTTCGGCCGGCGTCGCCGCCTGCAATGCGCGGATCAGCGGCAGCGTCATCTTGCCTTCGGCGAGGTCGTCGCCGAGGTTCTTGCCGAGCTTGGCCGCGTCGCCCTCGTAGTCGAGCACGTCGTCCTGGATCTGGAACGCGATGCCGAGGTGCATGCCGTAGCGCGCGAGCGCGTCCTCCTGCGCGGGTGCCGCGTCGCCGAGCACCGCGCCGATGCGCGCGGCCGCCTCGAAGAGCTTGGCGGTCTTGCGCTGGACGACGGCGAGGTACGCCGCCTCGTCGACGTCGGTGTTGCCGACATTCATCAGTTGCAGCACCTCGCCCTGCGCGATCTCGTTGGTCGCGTCGGCGAGGATCGACAACACGCGCATCCGCCCGGCGGTCACCATCAGCTGGAACGCGCGCGAATAGAGGAAGTCGCCGACCAGCACCGCCGCGGCGTTGCCGAACGCGGCGTTGGCGGTGGCGCGGCCGCGCCGCTGCGTCGACTCGTCGACGACGTCGTCGTGCAGCAGCGTCGCGGTGTGGATCATCTCGATGACGGCGGCGAGCCGGTGGTGATCGGTGCCGCGGTAGCCGAGCGCGGTGGCCGCGAGCAGCAGCACGATCGGCCGCAGCCGCTTGCCGCCGCCGGCGACGATGTAGTCGGCGATGCGGCGCACCAGCGCGACGTCGGAATCGAGGCTCTCGCGGAGCACGGCATCGACGGCTGCCATGTCGGCGGCGACGGCTTCGGAGAGGAACGCGGGACTCAAGGGCGCGCGGCGAAGGATGACGACGTCCGGGATGACGGCCGGGGGGCGCCGCTTCGGATCACCGGGCCCGGGCCGGCACATCCGGCCACGGCACTGCGCCGGCGGACGTGGATTCTACCCGACGCCGCCGCCCCGGCCGGGGCGGCGCGCGACGGCGCCGCGCAATTTGACGCACGATCGCAAAACCCGTTATACTTCAAGACTTTTCCGGGCCGGCCCTGCATTCGGCGGGCATCGGTTCGGCAGGCTCGCCGCGGTTGCGCATGACGCGCGATCCGGCGCGAAGATTCGGGAGCGTTGACATGTATGCGGTGATCAAGTCCGGCGGCAAGCAGTACAAGGTTGCGCCCGGCGAGAAACTCAAGGTCGAGCAGCTCGCCGCCGAAGTCGGCGCGAGCGTCGTGCTCGACCAGGTGCTGCTGGTCGGCGAGGGCGACAGCGTGCGCCTCGGCCAGCCCGTCGTCGCCGGCGCGAGCGTCACGGCGACGGTGGTCTCGCACGGCCGCGGCGACAAGGTGAAGATCTTCAAGATGCGTCGTCGCAAGCACTACCAGAAGCACCAGGGACATCGGCAGAACTACACCGAGCTCAAGATCGAAACGATCGCCGGATAAGCCGGCGGGAGCCATCGCCGGCTAGCCGGCGAAAGCCATCGCCGGCCACGCCGGCGGCAGCGGAAGGAACAACGGAATGGCACACAAAAAGGCCGGCGGCAGCTCGCGCAACGGGCGCGACTCGCACGCCAAGCGGTTGGGCACCAAGGTCTACGGCGGCGAGGCGATCCGTGCGGGCGGCATCATCGTGCGCCAGCGCGGCACGCCGATCCATGCGGGCGTCAATGTCGGCGTCGGCAAGGACTTCACGCTGTTCGCGCTGGTCGACGGCACGGTGAAGTTCACCGTCAAGGGCGCGAAGCAGGACAAGTACGCGAATGTCGTCCCGGCCGAGGCCGTCGCCGCGACGGCGTAGTCATTCGCAGGATTGCGTGCCAAGGCACGCGGCGCAAAAAAGCCGGCCATCGCGCCGGCTTTTTTCATGGCAGCGCCGCGCGATGGCCGCGTCCGTCGCCCCGTCTTGGCCGTGCGAGAACGGCAGCGTCGCCGCGCGGCTACCGCCGCTCGGTCCAGTAGAGCATCGCCGCCGCCACCAGCATGAAGAACACGAGCGGTGTCACCGCGCTGAACAGCGGGGGCCAGTCGTTGAGCACGCCGAGGTTGGAAAAAAGCCGTCCGACCAGGAAGAACGCGAGGCCCAACATCGTGCCGACGAAGATGCGAAAGCCCACTCCCGACGTGCGCCGCTGGAATTGCGCGAACGGCAGCGCCAGTACCATCATCGTGACGACCGTCAGCGGATAGAGCAGCTTGGTCCAGAACGCGATCTCGAAGCGCGACGCCTTCTGCGCGCTCTGCGTCAAGAGCCTGATGTTGTCGTAGAGCGCGTCGAGCTCGAGGCGCTCCGGCGCCACCGTGTACACGGTCAGGATGGACGGCCGCAGCACCGTATCCCACATCCACGACGGCGCCGTGGTCACCGACGTCGACGCGGCACCGATCTCGGTGGTGCTGACATTGGAAAGCGCCCACTGGTTGTGCGCGGGATCGAAGCGCCCCGACTCGGCGCTGCGCACGCGCACCAGGCGCGAGTTGGCGTCGAATTCGTAGATGCGCACGCCGACCAGCGTCATGTCGGCGAGCACCGTGCGGATGTTCGCGTAGGTGCGATCCTGCTTGAACCAGAAGCCGCTCTGGAACTGCTGCGCGACGACCTGCGTGGCGCTGCCGCGCGAGCTCGCGCGAAGCGTCTGCGCAAGGCGCTCGGCCGGCGGCGCGACGAACTCGCCGGCGAGGAACGTGGCGAGCGCGAGCGGGATGCCGATGCGCACCACCGACCACGTCACCTGCAGCATCGACGCGCCGGAGGCGCGCATCACCGTGTACTCCGAGTTGGCGACGAGCTGCGAGATGCCGAACAGCGTGCCGATCAGCGCCGCCACGGGGAAGAGCTCGTACATCCGCGACGGCAGGTGCAGCGCCACGTACAGGAGCGCCGCCGACATCGTGTAGCCGCCGCGGCCGACGTCGGACAGCTCCTGGATCAGGTCGAAGAAGCCGAACAGCAGCACCAGCGCGACGAAGATCAGGAGCGTCGCGAGCAGCACTTCGCGGCCGAGGTAGCGGCGAATCAGGCGCATCGGCTCAGGCCGTCTCGCGGCGGCGGCGCCACCCGCCGAGCAGCCCGGTTATCGAGAGCTGGTGGCGGAACAGCAGCAGCGCGAGCACGAGTGCTGCGACATGCGGCAGCGCGAGCCCGACCCAGAAGTTGAGGCGACCCTGCGCGATCATGCTCTGCACGATGTTGAGGCAGTTCGAATAGAGCATGTAGACGAACAGCGCGGTGAACAGGTTGAGCGAGCGGCCGACGCGCGGGTTGACATAGGCGATCGGGATCGCCAGCAGCACGAGCACCAGCGCTTCGAGCGGCACGGACAGGCGCCAGAACAGCTCGGCGCGCTCGGGATCGTCGGGAAGGAGCGCGAGGTCCTCGGTGGGAATCGCCTTGCGCGACAGCGTCACCGCGCGCGCCTCGGCCGCCTCGACGCGCTTGGCGAGCTTCTCGAACTCGATGACGCGGTACTCGGGCGTGCCGGGCTTGCCTTCGTAGCGCCGCCCGCGCTCGAGGACGATGAACCGGTCGCCGTTCTTGTCCTGCTCGAGGCGGCCGATGCTTGCGACGGTGGTCTCGTCCTGCGCGCCGTTGGTCGAGTGCATGAACACGTTGCGCACCGTGCCGTTGAACGTGTCGATGCTCTCGACGAACAGCACGAACGGCGGATGCGTGCGCGTGAATTCCTTGAAGAGCCCCGGCGCGATCAGCGAGACCTCGTCGCGGCGCTCGAGCTGCTGCTCGTATTCCTGCTTGCGCCGCTCGGCCCACGGCGACAGGAACAGCGACAGCGCGACGATCGCAATGAGGAACGGCACCGCGAACAGCAGGATCGGCCGCAGCGACGCGGTGAGCGCCTGACCCGACGTGAACCACACGACCATCTCGCTGTCGCGGTACCAGCGCGACAGCGTCAGCACGACGGTCAGGAACAGCGCGACCGACAGCAGGATGTTGAGGTAGAAGACGGCGTTGAAGCCCAGCAGCGCGACGATGCCCTCGGGCGCGACGCTGCCGCCGGCGGCGCGCTGCAGCAGGCGCAGCACGAGGTTGGTGAACAGGATCGCGAGCAGGATGATGAACAGCCCGAAGGCCGTCGCAGTGAGCTCGCGGACCAGCGTGCGCCGGTAGATCATCGCGGCGCGATCCCGGCGCCGGCCGCGGCGCGGGCGCGCCGCCACCCGCCGTTGTAGCTCACGAAAACGCGCATCCCGCGGAGGTTCGCGCGCCTGTCATGACGCTTGCAAATATTTTGACTTTTTGGCCACTTGTTACCGATAATTCGCGGCAAGCGGCCTAACCGCAACAAAACCGCGGGGTGGACGAGAAGGGAGCGTAATGGAATTTACCATAAAAAGCGGCAGCCCCGAGAAGCAGCGCAGCGCCTGCGTCGTCGTCGGCGTGTTCGACAACCGCAAGCTGTCACTCTCGGCCGAGCTGATCGACCGCGCCTCCAACGGCTACGTCAGCGAGATCATCCGCCGCGGCGACATGGAAGGGAAGCTCGGCGCCACGCTCCTCCTGCACAACGTGCGCGGCACGCTGGCCGACCGCGTGCTGCTGGTCGGGCTCGGCAAGGAGCGCGACTTCCGCGACAAGGAGTTCCGCGCGGCGATCCGCGCCGCGGTGAAGCTCCTCAACGAGACCGGCTCGTACGAGGCGGTCATCTACCTCACCGAGGAGAAGGTCAAGCGCCGCGAGGTGGCGTGGCGGATCGAGCACGCCGTCGTCGTGGCGATGGACGCCGTCTACCGCTACGAGCGGATGAAGAGCGAGCCCACCGAGGTGCGCCGGCCGTTGCGCAAGCTCACGCTGTCGGTGCCGCAGCGCTCCGACTTGGCGGACGGCGAGCGCGCCGCGGCGCAGGGCCTCGCGATCGCGCACGGGATGGACTTCGCGCGCGACCTCGGCAACACGCCCGCCAACGTCTGCACGCCGTCGTTCCTCGCCGCCGAGGCGCAGAAGCTCGGCGAGGATTTCCCGGCGGTGAAGGTGCAGGCGCTCGAGCGCGCCGAGATCGAGGCGCTCGGCATGGGCTCGTTCCTGTCGGTCACGCGCGGCAGCGACGAGCCGCCGCGCTTCCTCGTGCTCGAATACCAGAACTCGCCGCGCAAGGCCAAGCCGTTCGTGCTGGTCGGCAAGGGCATCACCTTCGACACCGGCGGCATCTCGCTCAAGCCGGCGCTCGACATGGACCACATGAAGTACGACATGTGCGGCGCCGCGACGGTGCTCGGCACGATGCGCGCGATCGCCGAGATCAACGCGCCGATCAACCTCGTCGTGCTGGTGCCCACCTGCGAGAACATGCCGTCGGGGCGCGCGACCAAGCCCGGCGACGTCGTCACCAGCATGTCGGGCCAGACGATCGAGGTGCTGAACACCGACGCCGAGGGGCGGCTGATCCTCGCCGACGCGCTCACCTACGCCGAGCGCTTCGAGCCCGAGGCGGTCGTCGACGTGGCGACCTTGACCGGCGCGATGGTCATCGCGCTCGGCCACATTGCCTGCGGCGTCTTCAGCAACAGCGACACGCTGGCGCGCGCACTGCTTCAGGCGGGCGACGACGCCTACGATCGCGGCTGGCAGTTGCCGCTGTGGGACGACTACGCCGAGGGCCTCGCGAGCAATTTCGCCGACGTCGCCAACGTCGCCGGGCGCGCCGGCGGCAGCATCACCGCGGCGATGTTCCTCTCGCGCTTCACGCGCAAGTACGATTGGGCCCACCTCGACATCGCCGGCATCGCGTACAAGGAAGGCAAGGAGAAGGGCGCGACGGGCCGCCCCGTGCCGCTCCTCACGCGCTGGCTGCTCGGTCACGGCGAGCCGGTCGCATCCTGACGCCGCGGACGCGATGACCGAGATCGATTTCTACACGCACGTTGCGTCGCCGCTCGACGTCGCGCGCAGGATCGTGCACAAGGCGCTCGCGCAGCACGGCTCGGCGCGCGTGCTGACCGCCGACGCCGAATCGACCGATGCGCTCGATCGGATGCTGTGGATGCAGCCGGCGCTGTCGTTCGTGCCGCATTGCCGGCTCGCGAGCCTGCAGGCAGCCGACACGCCGGTGATCGTCGACGACGCGCGCGAGCACGAAGGGCCGCTCGCCGTGCTGATCAACCTCGCCGCGGAGCCGCCGCCGTTCTTCAGCCGCTTCGAGCGTCTGGCGGAGATCGTCGGCACGGACGCGGCGTCGACCGAGGCCGGTCGCGAGCGCTATCGTTTCTACCGCGAGCGCGGCTACGCGTTGCGGACGCACAACCTGGCGGGGCAGGGAGACTGACATGCCATCTGCGCGAGAGCTTCTCGAACAGGCCGATGCGCTGATGCGCCGCAATCGCGGTCGCGAGACGCTCTCGCCGGCGATGGGACCGCGAACGATGGGCCCGTCGATATTGCGCAGGCCCGCGGCGGCGCCCGGCGATTTCCCGGTGCTGCGCGATCCGGTGCCGGCGCCGGCCGACCCCCCGCGCGCCGACACGGCCGCCGCGCCGGCATCATCGCCCGCGGGCACGGCACCGGCGCCGGACATGCGCACGCCGTCGACGCACGAGCGTGCCGACGTCCCCATTCAGCGTGACGTGCCGGGCCCCGGCCCGCGGGTCTACGCGGCGCCGGATCGAGACGTGCCGCAAGCGCGGGTCGAGCCGACGCTGGCGCCGCCTCCTGCGCCCGCGCACGACGCGCCGGCGGGTGCCGCGTGGCCGGGCCCCGCGCCGGCGCCCGAGCAGCACGCGTTTGCCGACGTGCCCGTGCTCACCGATGCGATCGCCGAGATCGACGCGGCGCTGATCGCCGCCGCCGAGGAAGGCGAGCCGTCGATCTGGAACGACGAGGCGATGCGCGGCGACGACAGCGTGCTCGGCCCCGCGCCCAAATCGATCGCCGCGATCCCGCACAGTCCCGCCGTTGCCGAGCAGCCGGGTCGCGGCGCGCCCGCGCCCGCGGAGGCGGACGCGGCGAGCGTCGCCAAGGCCACCGACGAGCTGATCGACGAAGTGCGGATGCAGGTGCTGCAGCGGATCGACATGTTCACCGACACCGGCCTGCGCGAGCAGCTCGGCGAGCGCCTGCAGCCGATCGTCGATCGCGCGAGCGCCGAGCTCGTCGCGACGATCAACCAGCACGTCGGCGAGCTCCTCCGCAGCTTCGTCGCCGAGGCGATCGAGCGCGAGCTCGAGCGCCTGCGCACGGGCCTCCATTGACGGGCCGCGCCCGATGATGCGAGACTGACCCCATGCACGCCACCTCCACCGCCCGTTACGACCTCGCCGCAGGCCTCGCGCGCGGAGCGCTCGCGACCGTGGCGTTCGTCTATTGGTACGTCTACGGCCAATCCGGTAACGGAGCCTAGCGCGCGCATCGGCATTCGACACACACGCGATGATCGGGCGGCTCCGCAAGGACCGCCCGATTTTTTTGCGGCTTTCGGAGCGCCGCACCGATTCGAGGCCAATGAGGAGCACCGACATGAACAACGATTGCAAGCTCGTATCGCGCGAGCGGCATCCGTCGGCGAGCGTCGTGCGCGTCGGCGACGCGGCGTTCGGCGGCGAGGCGATTCCCGTCATTGCGGGCCCGTGCTCGGTCGAGACGAATCCGCAGATGGCGGCCGCCGCCGACGCCGTCGCCGCGGCGGGCGCGACGCTGATGCGCGGCGGCGCGTTCAAGCCGCGCACCTCGCCGTACGCGTTCCAGGGCAAAGGCGTCGAGGGGCTTGCGATGCTGAAGGAATCGGCGTCGCGCCACGCGCTGCCGGTCGTCACCGAGCTGATGGACGTGCGGATGCTGGACACGTTCCTCGCGATGGGCGTCGACGCGATCCAGGTCGGCACGCGCAACATGCAGAACTTCGAGCTCCTGAAGGAGCTCGGCCGCGTGGACGTGCCGGTGGTGCTGAAGCGCGGGATGAGCGCGACCCTCGCCGAGTGGCTGATGGCGGCCGAGTACATCGCCGCCGGCGGCAACACGCGGATCATCCTGTGCGAGCGCGGCATCCGCACGTTCGAGACCGCGTACCGCAACGTGCTCGACGTCACCGCGGTCGCGGTGATGAAGAAAGAAACGCACCTGCCGGTGATCGTCGATCCGTCGCACGCGGGCGGCAAGGCGTGGATGGTGCCGGCACTCGCCGCCGCGGCGGTCGCCGCCGGCGCCGATGGCCTGCTCATCGAGGTGCATCCGTGCCCTGCGGAAGCGTGGTGCGACGCCGACCAGGCGTTGACGCCGGAGGCGTTCGCGGCGCTGATGGCGACGCTCGTAGCCGTGGCACGCGCGATCGGCCGGCGCGTTGCGACGCCTCGGCGCGCGATGCTTGCGCCGCGGGTCCAAGCAGGGGCGTGTGCATGATGCGTCGTCGAGCGACTGCACAATCCGCTATAATTTCAAGTAATTACGTTCACCAAAACTGCAACGGAGCATGACCCTCGCGAAGAGCTTCGAGCCGCACGCCATCGAGACGAAGTGGTACCCGGTGTGGGAGGCGCGCGGCGATTTCGAGCCGACGTGGCGCGCCGGCGCGCCGGCCTACGTGATCGCGCTGCCGCCACCCAACGTGACCGGCACGCTGCACATGGGCCACGCGTTCCAGCACACGCTGATGGACGTGCTGATCCGTTTCCACCGGATGCGCGGCGACAACACGCTGTGGCAGGTCGGCACCGACCACGCGGGCATCGCCACGCAGATCGTCGTCGAGCAGCAGCTCAAGGCCGAGGGACGCACGCGCCACGACATGGGCCGTGAAGCGTTCGTCGAGCGCGTCTGGGCGTGGAAGGAGGAATCCGGCTCGACCATCACGCGGCAGATGCGGCGGCTCGGCGCCGCGGCCGACTGGTCGCGCGAGCGCTTCACGATGGACGAGGGCCTGTCGGCGGCGGTGATCGAGACGTTCGTGCGCCTCTTCGAGGATGGCCTCATCTACCGCGGCAAGCGGCTCGTCAACTGGGATCCCAAGCTCGGCACCGCGGTGTCGGACCTCGAGGTCGAGTCGGACGAGATCGACGGCAAGCTCTGGGAGATCCGCTATCCGCTTGCCGACGGCGGCGGCAGCGTCGTCGTCGCGACGACGCGCCCCGAGACGATGCTCGGTGACACTGGCGTCGCCGTCAACCCGGCGGACGAGCGCTATCGCGCGATGGTGGGACGCGACGTCGTGCTGCCGCTGTCGGGCCGGCGCGTGCCGATCGTCGCCGACGACCACGTCGACCGCGAGTTCGGCACGGGTGTCGTCAAGATCACGCCCGCGCACGACTTCAACGACTGGCAGGTCGCGCAGCGCCACGGCCTGCCGATGCTGCCGATCTTCGACCTCGAGGCGCGCGTCAACGACAATGCGCCGGCGAAATACCGCGGGATGGACCGCTTCGTCGCGCGCAAGGCCGTGCTGGCCGACCTCACGGCCGAGGGCGCGCTCGTCGCCGAGAAGCCGCACAGGATGACGGTGCCGCGCTGCGGGCGCTCGGGCGAGATCGTCGAGCCGATGCTGACGGACCAGTGGTTCGTCGCAACGACCCAAGCAGCGGGACCCGGTTCGCCGTGGCCGGGGCGCACGCTGCAGCAGCTTTGCCTCGCCGCGGTGAGCGAGGAGGGCTTGGTCGATCCACGCAGTGGCGAGCGCGGCCATACGCGCTTCGTGCCGGGCGAATGGCTGTCGACGTACCACCACTGGATCGACAACCTGCAGGACTGGTGCATCTCGCGCCAGTTGTGGTGGGGCCACCAGATCCCGGCGTGGTACGACGAGGCCGGCAATCATTACGTCGCGCGCAGCGAGGCCGCGGCGCGGGCCGCCGCACGCGCGGCGCTCGGCCGCGAGCCCGCGACATTCACGCGCGATCCCGACGTCCTCGACACCTGGTTCAGCTCGGCGCTGTGGGCGCATTCGACGCTCGGCTGGCCGGACGACACGCGCGAGATGCGCGCGTTCCTGCCGACGTCGACGCTGGTGACGGGCTTCGACATCATCTTCTTCTGGGTCGCGCGGATGATCATGATGACGACCTACTTCACCGGCCGCGTGCCGTTCCGCGACGTGTACATCAACGCGATCGTGCGCGACGAGGAAGGCCAGAAGATGTCGAAGTCGAAGGGCAACGTCCTCGACCCGATCGACCTCATCGACGGCATCGCGCTCGAGCCGCTGGTGGCGAAGCGCACCGCCAACATGCTCGACCCGCGCCGCGAGGAATCGATCGCGAAACGCACGCGCAAGCAGTTCCCCGACGGCATCCCGGCGTTCGGCGCCGACGCGCTGCGCTTCACGTTCGCGTCGCTCGCGACGTTCAACCGCACGCTCAACTTCGACCTCAACCGCTGCGAGGGCTACCGCAACTTCTGCAACAAGCTCTGGAACGCCACGCGCTTCGTGCTGATGAACGTCGAGGGCCAGGACGTCGGCCTCGACGAGGCGGCGCCGCGCACGCTGACGTTCGTCGACCGCTGGTTGCTCGGCCGCCTGCAGCAGGCCAAGCGCGACATTGCCGCCAACATCGAGGCATACCGCTTCGACCTCGCCGCTCGCGCGCTCTACGAGTTCGTCTGGGACGAATACTGCGACTGGTACGTCGAGCTCGCCAAGGTGCAGCTCGCACGCGCCGGCGCCAATGGCGATGCCGCGGCGGCGCGCGGCACGCGCGCGATGCTGGTGCGCGAGCTCGAGGCGACGCTGCGCCTCGCGCACCCGTTCATGCCGTTCATCACCGAAGAATTGTGGCAGGACGTCGCGCCGCTCGCCGGCAAAAAGGGCGAGTCGATCCTGCTGCAGCCGTTCCCGAAGGCGGACATGCAGCGATTCGATAGCGAAGCCGATGCGCGGATGGGCGTGCTGAAGGGGCTCGTCAACGCCTGCCGCGCGCTGCGCAGCGCGATGGGGCTCTCGCCGGCGCAGAAGGTCCCGCTCGTGGTCACGGGCGACGCGGCGACGCTGCGCGACTGCGCACCCTACCTCGCCGCGCTGGCGCGGCTCGCGTCCGTCGATGTCGTCGACGAGCTGCCGGCGACCGACGCGCCGGTCGAGATCGTCGGCGACTTCCGGCTGATGCTGCGCATCGAGGTCGATCCCGCGGCGGAGCGCGAGCGCCTCGCCAAGGAGCGGTCGCGCCTCGACGGCGAGATCGGCAAGGCGAATGCCAAGCTCGCCAACGCGAGCTTCGTCGAGCGCGCGCCGGCGGCGGTGGTCGCGCAGGAGCGCGAGCGGCTCGCGGGCTTTATCGCCACGCGCGATCGCATCGCCTCGCAGATCGACCGGCTGGCGGGCTGACGGCGCATCACTCCAGGCGCGCGAGGTAGCCGGTCACCTCCTCGCGATCATGGTAGAGCTGATGCAGCCGCAGCGTTGCCGTCGTATCGCCAAGGCCCGCGTCGATGGTCGCGGCGGCTGCGTCGATCGCGTCGAAGCGTCGCTTCATCGGCAGCTTGAGGTTGAAGATCGCTCTCCGCGCGTCGCGCCCGCCGATCCAGCGCGCCATCAGCGCGGCCACGCGCGACGGCTGCTCGACGATGTCGCAGACGACCCAGTCGACCGCGCGCTTCGGCCGATAGCGAAAACCGTCGGCGCGCACGTGCGTGACCAGCGGGTCGTGCGCCACCTCGCCCTTCAGCACGCCGTTGTCGACCGCGGTGACGCGCAAGCCGCGATGCGCGAGCTGCCACGACCAGCCGCCCGGCGCGGCGCCCAGGTCGACCGCGCGCTGGCCGGCGCGGAGCAATGTCGATTCGTCGTCGCCGAGGAACGTGACGAGCGCCTCGGCGAGCTTCTGCGTCGAGCGCGACGGCGCGCCGCCCGGCATCCGCAGCCGCGGAATCCCCATCGGCCACGGCGAGCCGGTGCCGGCGATGCTGGTGCCGACGTAGGCCTTGCTGCCGCTTGCGAGGAACACGTGCAGCCGGCGCTGGTTGCGAGGCGCGCGCCGAGAACCGGCGCCCGCGCCGTCGGCCGCCTCGAGGATGCCACGCTCGCGCAACGCTGCGGCGAGCCGCGGCTCGATCGCACGTGCGAGCGTGGACATTGCCTTGCCCTCGTTGGTATCGGCGAACTCGACCCACAGCGTGCTGCCTCGGGCGCCCGTCGCGGCGATCGCCTCGGCGAGCGGCGTCACGCGATCGGTGCGGCCACGTGCCGGAGTTGCCGCCCCCGGCGCGATCGCATGCGGCCCGCTGCCGACGAACAGCGAGCGGCAGAACACGGGCGGCGCCTCGTCGATCGCCGCGCGCCAGCGCGTGAGGTCGAGGCCGTCGAGCGTCGCCACGACGTAGCCGGAGCCCGGCATAACGTCGTCGTGCGCCAACGCGGTTGCTCGTGCTTCGCCGCGTGGCGCGGCACTCGCGCCGCGCACGCCGGCCGCGGCCGCGAGCCGCTCGATGTCGCGCATCGCCTCGCCCTCGAACCCGGCGCGACAGTACGCCACGACGATCACCGCCGGTCGAGCCTCGGATCGAGCGCGTCGCGCAGCCCGTCGCCCAGCAGGTTGAACGCGAGCACGGTGGCGAAGATGGCGAGCGCAGGGAAGATCGCCTCGTGCGGCGCGGTCAGCATGTCGGCGCGCGCCGCGTCGAGCATCGCGCCCCATTCGGGCGTCGGCGGCTGCGCGCCCATGCCGAGGAACGACAGGCTCGCGGCCGTGATGATCGACGTTCCGATGCGCAGCGAGAAGTAGACGATCACGGCCGGCACCGTGCCGGGAAAGATGTGGCGGCTGATGATCGTCCAGTTGGTGGCGCCGATGCTTCGCACCGCCTCGACGAACGTCAGTCGCTTCAATCCGAGCGTCGTGCCGCGCGCGAGGCGCGCGAAGGTCGGGATGCTGAAGATGGCCACCGCGACGATGACGTTGGCCTCGCCGCCGCCGAGGATCGCGACGATGCCGATCGCCAGCAGGATGCCGGGGAACGCGAACAGCACGTCGGCAATGCGCATGATGATGCGATCGGCCCAGCCCTCGTAGTAGCCGGCGACGAGGCCGAGCAGCGTGCCGACCACGGCGCCGGCCGCCACCGACACGAAGCCCGCGGCGAGCGAGATCCGCGCGCCCATCAGGATGCGCGACAGGATGTCGCGGCCGAGCGCGTCGACGCCGAACCAATGCGCCATCGAGGGCGCGGCGTTCAGCTGGTCGTAGTCGAAGTAGTTCTCGGCGTCGTATGGCGCGATCCACGGCGCCGCGATCGCGATCGCCACCAGCACGACGACGAAGATCCCCGCGACGACGCCGATCTTCTGGCGCTTGAACTTGCGCCAGAACTCGTTCCACGGCGTGCGGATCACCTCAACGTCGGCAACGAGTGTCGCGCGATCGTTCACCGGTAGCGGATCGTCGGGTTGATGAACCCGTACAGCACGTCGACGACGAGGTTGATGACGATGAACTCGAGCGAGAAGAGCAGCACGAGCGCCTGGATCACCGGGTAGTCGCGCATGTCGACGGCGTCGACGAGGAGCCGCCCGAGCCCGGGCCAGTTGAACACCTTCTCGACGACGATCGAGCCGCCGAGCAGGAAGCCGAACTGCAGGCCCATCATCGTCACCACCGGGATCAGCGCGTTGCGCATCGCGTGGCGCCAGATCACCTGGCGCTCGTCGAGGCCCTTCGCGCGCGCGGTGCGGATGAAGTCGTCGCCGAGGATCTCGACGAACGACGAGCGCGTGAAGCGCGCCATGATCGCCGCCACCGCGGCGCCGAGCGTCAGCGACGGCAGGATGTAGTGAAGCCAGGTGTCGTCGCCGATCGTCGGCAGCCATCCGAGATCGACGGCGAACACCTGCATCAGCACCATGCCGAGCGCGAACGCCGGGAACGAGATGCCGGACACCGCGATCGTCATGCCGAGCCGGTCGGGCCAGCGGTTGCGCCACACCGCCGACACGATGCCGATCGTCATGCCGAGCGTCACCGACCACGCCATGCTCCACACCGTCAGCCAGAACGTCGGCATGAAGCGCGAGCCGATCTCGACCGACACCGGGCGCTTGGTCGACAGCGAGCGGCCGAAGTCCCAGTGCAGCACGCCGGTGACGAAGCGCACGAACTGGCGCGGCAGCGACTGGTCGAGGCCGAGGTCGTGGCGCACCAGCGCCACCGTCTCCGGCGTCGCGTCGGGCCCGGCGGCGAGGCGCGCCGGGTCGCCGGGCAGGAGGTGGACGAACAGGAAGACGAGCACGCCGACGAGGAACAGCGTCGGCAAGAGACCGAACAGCCGCTTGACCGTGTACTGCAGCATCAGCGGCTGGCCGGTATCGGAATGCAGGCCGCGCCGTCATTCCCGCGAATGCGGGAATCCAGCCGTGACGCGCGCATGCCGCTCGCCGTCGCCCTGTTCGCCGTCAGTACTGGATCCCCGCTTTCGCGGGGATGACGGAAAGGTCCGAAGCCTCGGACCATTCCGTCACTTCAGGTCGGCGTTGGTGAAGTTGAACGACGCGTCGGGCATCACGTAGACGCCGGTCAGCTTCTTGCTGTTGGCCGACAGCAGCTTCTCGACGACCAGCGGCGCCCACGGCGCGTCGTGCCAGATCGTCTCCTGCGCATCCTTGTAGAGGCGCGCCTTCTCCTTGCTGTCGGTGGTGAGCAGCGCGCCCTTGATGTCGGCGTCGACCTTGTCGCTCTTGTAATACGCGGTGTTGAACAGCGTCGGCGGCCACGACTCGCCGTACAGGAGCGGCCGCAGCGCCCAGTCGGCCTCGCCCGTCGACGACGACCAGCCGACGTAGTAGAGGCGCACGCCGGCGGTCTTCGGATCCTGCCAGCTCTCGACGCGCTGCACGCGCTGCCCCGATTCGAGCAGCGTGATCCTGGTGCGGATGCCGATCTGCTGGAGTTGCTGCTGGATGAATTGCGTGACCTTCTGCGCGGTCGTATGGTTGTACGCCGACCAGAGCTCGGTCTCGAAGCCATCGGGGTAGCCGGCTTCCTTCATCAGCGCCTTGGCCTTGGCGAGGTCGTACGGCCACGGCGCCATCTTGACCGCGTATTCGACGCCCTGCGGCACGACGCCGGCGGCGGGCTCGGCGTAGCCGTTGAACGCGACCTTCGCGAGCGCCTGCTTGTTGATCGCGTACGCGATCGCTTCGCGCACCTTGACGTTGTCGAACGGCTTCTGCTGCGTGTTCATCGACAGGTAGCGGATGACGATCGACGGCGCGGCGACGAGCGCGAGGTCGGGCTTCTTCTTCAGCACGTCGGCGATCTCGTAGGGCACCGGGAACGTGAACTGCGCCTCGCCGGTCTGCATCATCGCCGCGCGCGCGTTGTTGTCGACGACGCTGCGCCACGTGATCGTGTCGATCTTCGGCAGGCCCTTCTGCCAGTAGCCGGCGAACTTCTTCACCTTGAGGTAGTCGGGCTGCTTCCACTCGACGAACTCGAACGGCCCGGTGCCGACCGGATGGAACGCGATCTCCTTGCCGTACTTCTGGATCGCGGCGGGGCTGATCATCACGCCCGACGGATGCGCGAGGTCGTTGATGAACGCCGAGAACGGGTTCTTCAGCGTGATGCGCGCGGTGTACGGGTCCACCGCCTCGGTCTTGGCGATGACGCTATAAAGGCCATAGCGCTTGAGGTGGTTGTCGGGATTGGTGACGCGGTCGAGATTGACCTTGACCGCCTCGGCGTTGAAATCGGTGCCGTCATGGAACTTGACGCCGTGGCGCAGGTGCAGCGTGTAGACCAGCCCGTCGCTGCTCACCTCGTACGACGTGGCGAGCACCGGGATCATCTTCATGTCCTTGTCGAAGCCGTACAGGCCCTCGTAGAACGACTTGGCCATCGCCTGCGACAGCGTGTCGTTGGCGTCGTAGGGGTCGGTCGTCGTGAACGTCGACGCCACGGCGAAAACGACGTCCTTCGCGGCCTGCGCCGGCAGCGCTGCGAGCGCGGCGACCGCGGCGACGGCGAGCGCGGCGGCGAATCGATGCAATGGGAACTTCATCGTACGGCTCCTCGCGTGGTTGACGCCGGCGCGAGCTTGCGCCGGCGGCGATGCGGATCGCGCGCCGTCGCCCGCCGTCCTCAGAAGGCGCCGACGCGATGGCGCGCGACGAAATGCCCCGGGCCGACCTCGACGAGCGGCGCGCTCGGCGGCGGATCGTCGACGCCGCGCACCGGGCTCGGGATGTCCGGCGATGATAGCTCGATTTGGGCGCGCCTCCGCGAAGGGTCGGCGACCGGCACCGCGGCGAGCAATTGCCGGGTGTACGGATGCTGCGGCGAGCCGAGCACCGCGCGGCGCGGGCCGATCTCGACGATCTGGCCGAGGTACATGACCGCGACGCGATGGCTGACGCGCTCGACGATCGCCATGTCGTGCGAGATGAACACGTACGACACGCCGAGCGTGTGCTGCAGGTCGAGCAGAAGGTCGACCACCTGCGCGCGGATCGACACGTCGAGCGCGGAGACCGCCTCGTCCGCGACGATCACGCGTGGCTCGAGCGCGAGCGCGCGCGCGATGGCGATCCGCTGGCGCTGGCCGCCGGAAAATTCGTGCGGATAGCGTCGCGCGTGCGCCGGGTCGAGGCCGACGCGGCGCAGGAGGTCGGCGACGCGCGCCTCGGCGGCCGCGCCGCGCGCGACGCCGTGGATGTAGAGCGGCTCGGCGATCGAGAAGCCGACGGTGACGCGCGGGTCGAGCGACGCGAACGGATCCTGGAAGATCATCTGCAGGTGGCGGCGCAACGGCCGCATCGCGCCGGCGTCGAGCGTGGCGAGGTCATGGCCCTCGAACTCGATCGCGCCGGCCTCGACGTCGACGAGGCGCAGGATCGAGCGCCCGGTGGTCGTCTTGCCGCACCCCGATTCACCGACCAGCGACAGCGTCTCGCCGGCGGCGACGTCGAAGCTCACGTTCTCGACAGCGTATACGCGCCGCTGCACGCGGCCGAAAAAGCCGCCGTGCACTTCGAAGCGCGTGCACAGGTCGCGCACGCGCAGGATCGGCGCGCGCGGCGCGTCTTCGCGCGCCGGCGCCGCGGGCGCGAGAACGATCGGTGAGGGCGACGCCGGCGGGGAGGGCGCGCGCGCCGTTGCTTCGACGCCGAACTTGCGCGGTACGTCCTCGCCGGCGAGCGCGCCGAGCTTCGGCACCGCGGCGAGGAGCGTTTGCGTATAGGGCTCGCGCGGCGCCGCGAAGATCTGCGTCACCGGACCTTCCTCGACCTTGCGCCCGCCCTGCATCACGACGACGCGATCGGCAACCTCGGCGACGACGCCCATGTCGTGGGTGATGAACAGCACCGCGGTGTTCATCTCGCGCACCAGCGTCGCGATCAACGCGAGGATGCGCGCCTGCACGGTGACGTCGAGCGCGGTCGTCGGCTCGTCGGCGATCAGGAGCACGGGGCGGCAGGACAGCGCCATCGCGATCATCACGCGCTGGCGCATGCCGCCGGAGAGCTGGTGCGGATAGCGGTCGAGGATCGCGCGCGCGTCGGGAATGCGCACCGCCTCGAGCATCCGCAGCGCCTCGGCGCGCGCGGCCGTGCGCTCCTTGCGCTGGTGCAGCGCGATCGACTCGGCGATCTGCGCGCCGGCGGTCATCACCGGGTTGAGCGAGGTCATCGGCTCCTGGAAGATCATCGCGATCTCGTCGCCGCGGATCGCGCGCATCGTCGCGGCCGGCGCGCGCACGAGGTCGATCGTGCCGCCGCTCCGCGCGAAGCGGATCGCGCCGCGTGCGATGCGACCGCCGCCCTGCTCGACGAGCCGCATGATCGCGAGCGCGGTCACCGATTTGCCCGAGCCGGATTCGCCGACGACGGCGACGGTCTCGCCGCGCGCGATGGTGAAGCCGAGGTTGCGCACGGCGACCACCGGATCGTCAGGCGCGCCGAATTCGACGCAGAGCCCGTCGATGGCGAGGAGGGCGTCAGGGGGTGACGATGCGGGCGGGGAGGTCAAGGCGCGGCGAGGCGAGCCGCGCGACGCGCGGCGGCGCGTCGATTATCGGCATGCGAGCGCCGCGCCGCAACCGCACGCGGCGCTTCGACCGCACATGCCATGCGGCTGCCAAACGCCGCGGGAGCCGCTCGCGACCGGCGCCGCCGGGGGGTCAGACCTTCTCGGGCTCCGGCGCCGAGCGCTTGCGCAGCAGCACCGGC
Source organism: Burkholderiales bacterium (assembly GCA_025935675.1). Classification (GTDB taxonomy): domain Bacteria; phylum Pseudomonadota; class Gammaproteobacteria; order Burkholderiales; family Casimicrobiaceae; genus VBCG01. Next base: position 45,895 of record JAICUU010000001.1, on the reverse strand, counting down.
ACTTCACGGGTCGCCTGGCGTCCGTGCGCCGGATGGGCGTGCGTGGCATTCGCATGCGCGCCGGTGCCGTTCATCGCGCGCAGCACCGGCGGCTGATCGGGGTTCTTCGCGTACAACGCCTCGCGCTCGTCCGCGGTCGGGCGGCGCGGCCGCTCGTCGCGGGCAGCCGGCGCGCTGCGATGGGCAGCGGAGCGCTCGCTCGTGCGCGGATGCGCCGAAGGCGCAGCGCGTCCGCGGCCGCGCGTTTCGCCGTGGCGCTCGCGGGGCGCGCGCTCTGCGGAGCGCGCGAGCTTCGAGTCGTCGAAGTCGACGACGTCGATCTTCTTCTTGAGCATCTTCTCGATCTCGGCGAGGTACTTCTCCTCGACGGGATCCACGAACGAGATCGCCTCACCCGTGGCGCCCGCGCGGCCGGTGCGGCCGATGCGGTGGATGTAGTCCTCGGCGACGTGCGGCAGCTCGTAGTTGACGACGAGCGGCAGGTCGTCGATGTCGAGGCCGCGCGCGGCGACGTCGGTGGCGACCAGCACTTGCAGCTTGCCGTCCTTGAACGCGGTGAGGGCCTCCAGGCGCGCGGCCTGCGTCTTGTCGCCGTGAATCGCGGAGGTCGCGAGGCCGTCCTTCTCGAGCTGGCGCGCGAGGCGCGAGGCGCCGTGCTTGGTGCGCATGAAGCACAGCACCTGCCAGACGTTGCGCGAGCGAACGATCTCCTCGAGCAGCGCGCGCTTCGCTTCCTGCGGCACCTTGTACGCCGACTGCGTCACCGTCTCCGCCGCGGTATTGCGGCGCGCGACCTCGATCAGCCGCGGCTTGTTGAGGAGCTCGTCGGCGAGCTTCTTGATGTCGTTGGAGAACGTCGCCGAGAAGAGGAGGTTCTGACGCTTGGCGGGCAGCAGCGCCATGATGCGCTTGATGTCCGGGATGAAGCCCATGTCGAGCATCCGGTCGGCCTCGTCGAGCACGAAGATCTCGACGTGCGACAGGTTGACGCTCTTCTGCTCGATGTGGTCGAGGAGTCGCCCCGGCGTCGCCACCAGGATCTCGACGCCCGCGCGCACGATCGTGAGCTGCTGCTTGATGTCGACGCCGCCGTAGACGACGGTGGAGCGAAGGCCGGTGTGCTTGCCGTAGCCGCGGATCGCCTCCTCGACCTGGATCGCGAGCTCGCGCGTCGGCGTCAGGATCAGCGCGCGCACCGGGTGCCGCGCGGGCGAGGGGCTCGTGTTGGCGTGCGCCATCAGGCGCGACAGGATGGGGAGGCCGAAGCCGGCGGTCTTGCCGGTGCCGGTCTGGGCGCCGCCCATCACGTCCTCGCCGGCGAGGACGACCGGGATGGCTTGCGATTGGATGGGGGTGGGGGTGGTGTAACCCGCTTCGGTAACGGCCCGCAGGACTTCAGGCCGCAGGCCGAGCGTATCGAAGCTCGCTGCGTTCAATGGGTGCTCCTGGCGCGGCCTACCGGCAGTTCGCCGGTTTCCGGTCCAGGCACACGTGTACTCGTGGTTATGGGGTTGGCGGGCCGCCTTCGGCAGTGCGCGGGGCGGTTCGTCAGGGCGACGCGTGGTGACCGGAAGGGCCACGCGGGAGCCACACCCGGCATTTTACCCTAAGTCACGGATTTTGCAAAAAGTTTCTCGCAATCCTGCGTGCCGGCAGCTATACTGTGAGGCTTTTTTCGAGAGCGCAACAACCCAACCCATGGCCACGCCCCCGCGCGCGCTCCGCAACATCGCGATCATCGCCCACGTCGACCACGGCAAGACCACGCTCGTCGACAAGCTGCTCGCGCAGGCCGGCACCTTCGCCAAGCACCAGCACGTCGCCGAGCGCGTGATGGACAGCAACGACATCGAGCGCGAGCGCGGCATCACGATCCTCGCCAAGAACTGCGCGATCGATTACCGCGACACGCACATCAACATCGTCGACACGCCGGGCCACGCCGACTTCGGCGGCGAGGTCGAGCGCGTGCTCGGCATGGTCGACGGCGTGCTGCTGCTGGTCGACGCGGTCGAGGGGCCGATGCCGCAGACGCGCTTCGTGACGATGAAGGCGCTCGCACTCGGATTGAAGCCGATCGTCGTCGTCAACAAGGTCGACCGTCCGGGCGCGCGCGTCGAGTGGGTCGTCAACCAGACGTTCGACCTCTTCGACCGCCTCGGCGCCACCGACGACCAGCTCGATTTCCCGGTGGTGTACGCGTCGGCGCTCAACGGCTGGGCGACGCTCGACGTCAAGGTGGCCAAGGCCGCCGCCGGCGAGAGCGCCACCGACGCGGGCGGCCGCGACATGCGGCCGCTCTTCGACACCGTGCTCGAGCACGTGCCGCCGCCCGTCGGCGATGCCGCGGGACCGCTGCAATTGCAGATCGCCGCACTCGATTACTCGAGCTACATCGGCCGCCTCGGCATCGGGCGCATCCGCCGCGGCACGCTGCGCGCGGGGGCCACCGTCGCGTTGCTGGGCGGCGCGTCCGCTGCCGGCGCGACGCCGGCGCAGGGCAAGGTCGGGCAGGTGTTCATGTTCAAGGGCCTCGAGCGCACGCCTGTCGACACGGCGAGCGCGGGCGACATCGTCCTCATCACCGGCGTCGACGACCTCGCGATCGGCACGACGCTCGCCGACGTCGACGCGCCGGAAGCGCTGCCGCCGATCACGATCGACGAGCCGACGCTGTCGATGTACTTCCAGGTCAACACCTCGCCACTCGCCGGCCGCGAGGGCAAGTACGTCACGTCGCGGAACCTGCGCGAGCGGCTTGCGCGCGAGCTCCTCACCAACATGGCGCTGCGCGTCGAGGACACCGCCGACACCGACGTGTTCCTGGTGTCGGGGCGCGGCGAGCTGCACTTGACGATCCTGATCGAGAACATGCGCCGCGAGGGCTTCGAGCTCGCGGTGTCGCGGCCGCGCGTGGTGACGCGCAAGGTCGGCGAGGACACGCACGAGCCGTACGAGCTCCTGTCGGTCGACGTCGAGGAATCGCACCAGGGCGCGGTGATGGAGGCGCTCGGCCCGCGTCGCGGCGACCTGACGCACATGGAGTCCGACGGCCGCGGCCGCGCGCGTCTCGACTACCGGATCCCGGCGCGCGGCCTGATCGGCTTCCAGGGGGAGTTCATGAACCTGACGCGCGGCACGGGCCTCATGAGCCACGTGTTCGACGGCTACGCGGCGGTGAAGGGCGAGATTCCCGAGCGCCGCAACGGCGTGCTCATCTCGGCCGAGGACGGGGCCGCGGTCGCGTACGCGCTGTGGAAGCTGCAGGAGCGCGGGCGGATGTTCGTGTCGCCCGGCGACGCGCTCTATGAAGGCATGGTGATCGGCATCCACACGCGCGACAACGATCTCGTCGTCAACCCGATCAAGGGCAAGCAGCTCACCAATGTGCGCGCTTCCGGCAAGGACGAGGCGATCGCGCTGACGCCGCCGATCGCGCTCACGCTCGAGTACGCGGTGGAATTCATTGCCGACGACGAGCTTTGCGAGGTGACGCCGAAGTCGATCCGCATCCGCAAGCGCCACCTGAAGGACTACGAGCGCAAGCGCGCGAGCCGCGAAGCGGCGTAGGTGTCGCTGCGGTTCCCGCTTCCGCGGGAATGACCTGCCCCCGGCATTGATGTCCACGGAAAGCCTCGCCGCCGAAACGGCGGAATCGTACGCGCGGATCGCGTTGGCGAACGTCGTCCGCGCGTACCCGTGCCAGCCGCAGCACGTGTGGACGAGCGACGGCGACACGCGCACGCCTCGCGAGCTCCATCCCGCGTTCTACGGCAGCTTCGACTGGCATTCGTCGGTGCACATGCACTGGACGCTGGCGCGGCTGCGACGCGCGTTTTCCGCGCTGCCGTCTCGCGCGGCCATCGACACGATCTTCGATGCGCACCTCGCGCCCGCGCCGATCGCCGCGGAATGCGCCTATTTCGCGCGCCCCGGGACCGGCACGTTCGAGCGCACGTACGGCTGGGCGTGGCTCCTCGCGCTCGCCGGCGAGCTCGCCGGCGCGGCACGCGACGGCGATGCCGCGGCCGCGCGCGGGTCGGCGGCGCTCGCGCCGCTCACATCCGCGATCGCCGCGCGCTTTAGCGACTTCCTGCCGCGCGCCGGCTACCCGGTGCGCCACGGCACGCACGCCAACAGCGCGTTCGCGCTGGCGCTCGCGTTCGATTACGCGAACGCCTGCGGCGACGGCGACTTGCGCGCACTCGTCGTCGCCACGGCGCTTGAATGGTTCGGCGACGATCGCGACGCGCCGATCGCGTGGGAGCCGTCGGGCGTCGATTTCCTGTCGCCCGCGCTGATGGAGGCGGCATTGATGCAGCGCGTGCTCGCCGCGGCGGCATTCACGCGCTGGTTCGCGGCTTTCCTGCCGGACATCGCTGCCGGCGATGGCGCCTCGCGCCTTGCGCCGGTGCACGTCACCGATCGAGCCGACGGCCAGATCGTGCATCTCGACGGCCTCAACCTCTCCCGCGCGTGGTGCCTCGCGGCGCTCGCGCGCGGGCTCGCCGCGGATCCTGCGCGCGCGGCGGCGCTCGCCGCGGCGGCCGCGCGCCACCGCAGCGCTGGCCTCGCCGGCATCGACAGCGACGCCTACGTCGGCCGCCATTGGCTGGTAACGTTCGCGGTGCTGGCGACACTCGCCGCAGCCCCTGCGTGACGACCCGCGCGCAGCCGAGCGCGCGCGCGATTTTGCTAGACTCGCGGCCATGATCGAGTCGGTGCTGCTCGGCGTATGCGCGCTCGCGGCGGTCGGCTGTGTCGCGCTCCTCGCGCTCGCGCTGTCGCGCCTCGCGGTGCTCGCGCGTGATCGCGAGCGCGGCGCCATCGATGCGGCCGCGCTGATGGCGCGCCTCGACGCCGCCGCAAAGGGCGCCGCCGAGCACGAGCGCGACATGCGCGGGGACCTCGCCATGGCGCGCAACGAGCAGGCCGATACCGCCGCGAACCTGCGGCGCGAGGTCGGCGAGCGCCTCGCGCAGTTCCAGGCGGGCACGCAGCGCGCGCTGGCGGATGCGCGCGAGGCGCAGCGCGGCGAGCTCGCGCAGTTCGGCGAGCGCCTCGGCACGCTGACCGCGGCCGTCGAGCAAAAGCTCGAGGTGCTGCGCAACGACAACACCGCCAAGCTCGAGCAAATGCGCGCCACCGTCGACGAGAAGCTGCAGGCGACGCTGGAAAAGCGCCTGGGCGACTCGTTCTCGCTGGTGTCGGAGCGCCTCGAGCAGGTGCACAAGGGTCTCGGCGAGATGCAGCAGCTCGCCGTCGGCGTCGGCGATCTCAAGCGCGTGATGTCGAACGTCAAGATGCGCGGCGGCTGGGGCGAGGTGCAGCTCGGCGCGCTGCTCGCAGAGCTTCTGACGCCCGCGCAGTTCGCGACCAACGTGGCGACGCGGCCCGGGCGCGGCGAGCGCGTCGAGTTCGCGATCGCGCTGCCCGGTCGTGGCGACGACGGCACGCCGTGCTGGCTGCCGATCGACTCGAAGTTCCCGCTCGACGCCTGGCAGCGCCTGCAGGACGCGCAGGAGCGCGCCGACGCCGCCGGTGTCGAGACCAGCCGCCGCGAGCTCGACCAGTTCTTCAAGTCGCAGGCGCGCGCGATCCGCGAGTCGTACGTCGAGCCGCCGCACACGACCGACTTCGCGATCCTGTTCGTGCCGACCGAGGGTCTCTACGCCGAGGCGGTGTCGCGCGCGGGGCTCGCCGACGGCCTGCAGCGCGAGCACCGCGTCGTGCTCGCCGGGCCGACGACGCTGGCGGCGCTCCTCAACAGCCTGCAGATCGGCTTTCGTACGCTGGCGATCGAGAAGCAGTCGGCCGAAGTGTGGCGCACGCTCGGCGCCGTCAAGACCGACTTCGGCAAGTTCGGCGACCTCCTCGCGAAAACGAAGGAGAAGCTCGACAAGGTCGGCGAGACGCTCGAGGACGCGAGCCGCAAGAGCCGCACGATCGAGCGCAAGCTCCGCAACGTCGAGGCGCTGCCCGCGGCCGAGGCGGAGCGGCTGCTGGGCGTTGGCGCGACCCCGGCGCTCGACGAACCTGACGAGGGCGGCGACGTCGATGCGCCGTCCCGCGACGCCGGATAGCCAGGATGCTCGAGTCGCTGAAGCGCTGGCGACGTCAACGCGTGCTCGAGCGCTACGCGCTGCCCGACGCGCTGTGGAACGAGGCGCTGCAGCGACTGCCGTTCATGGCGCTCTACGACGACGGCGAGCTCGCGCGGCTGCGCGACAAGGTCGTGCTGTTCCTCGAGTCCAAGGGCATCGTCGGCGCGCACGACCACGAGGTGACGCCGCTCGCGCGCGTGCTGATCGCGATCCAGGCGTGCGTGCTGGTGCTGAACCTCGACCTCGCGCTCTACGACGACTTCGAGAACGTCATCGTCTACGAGGGCGAGTTCGTACCGGCGTGGGAATGGGAGGACGAGGCGGGCGTCGTGCACGTCAACGCCGACCCGATGGCCGGCGAGGCGATGCCGGGCGGCCCGGTCGTGCTGTCGTGGTCGGACGTCGAGGCGTCGACCGACTGGGAGACCGCCGGCATGAACCTCGTCATCCACGAGTTCGCGCACAAGCTCGACATGCGCAACGGCGAGGCCAACGGCTGCCCGCCGCTGCCGCCGGACGTGCCGGCCGACATGTGGCAGGCGACGCTCGGCGCGGCCTTCGAGCATTTCCGCGGGCGCGTCGCGTGCGGCGACGACACGGTGATCGATCCGTACGCGTCCGAGAATCCTGCGGAATTCTTCGCGGTGCTTTCCGAGGTGTTCTTCGCCGAGCCCGCGCTCCTCGCGCACGAGTATCCCGAGGTCTACCAGCAGTTCGCGATGTTCTACCAGCAGGATCCCGCGGCGCGCGCGGGCCTCGTGCACGAGATCACCTGATCGCGCGCAACGTGGCGACGCGCGGCATCGCGTACGATGTCGTCGTCCATGCCATTCGATCCCGCCCATGCACCCGATGCCGTCACGCTCGCCGCGGCCATCGCCGAGCAGTCGCCTGATGCGATCGTGTTCGCCGATCGCGACGGCGTGATCCGCTTCTGGAACGACGCCGCCGAGGCGGTATTCGGATGGTCGAAGGCGGAAGCGCTCGGCCAGAACCTCGACCTCATGGTGCCCGAGCGGTTGCGCGCCGCGCACTGGGCGGGCTTCGACGCCGCGCTCGCGAGCGGCAAGACCAAGCATTCGGGCAAGGCGATGACGACCCGCTCGCTGCACAAGGACGGGCGGCGGCTCTACGTCGAGATGTCGTTTGGCCTCGTCCGCGACGCGGCCGGCACCGTCATCGGCGCGCTGGCGTGCGCGCGCGACGGAACCGAAGCGGCGCTGGCGCGGGCGGCCGCGCGGCCCGCGGCGCCGCCTGCGGCGCCGACGTCATAGCACCCGGCAGCACGTCGGCGAGGCTCCAGCGCGCGAGCTCGCGCTCGAACGCGTCGAGCGCGCCCGACACCACCGCGGTGAACCTGCAGCGCCCGGTCAAGGCGCAGGCAGCACTGCCACCGAGGCATTCGACGAGATGGAAATCGGGCTCGAGCTCGTGCACCACTTCGCCGAGGTTGATCGCGGCGGCGGGGCGCGCGAGGCGCATGCCGCCGCCTTTTCCGCGCATGGTCTCGAGATAGCCGGCGAGCGCCAGCCGGTGCGTCACCTTCATCAGGTGCGCTTCCGAGATGCCGTGCGCGGCCGCGACCTCCGCGATCGTGCAAAGGCGGTCGGTGCGCGTGCCGACGTACATCAGCAGGCGCAGCCCGTAGTCGGTCATCGTCGTGAGCTGCATCGGCGTGCGCCTCTACACGGCGGGAATCGGCTCCGGTAGCTCGCCCGGCACGTTGAAGAGCTGGTAGCCGTACCAGAGGCTTTGCGCGATGCGCTCGGCCAGCGCGTCGGCCTTCTGCTGCAGCTCGTCGTTGCCCAGCGTCCGCGTCGTCGCGTGGAAGAGCTGGAGCCAGCGCCGGAACAGCGCGGGAGAGAGGTCCGGCAGCTTCGCGTGCGTCGGCATCGGCGTGCCGCGGTAGCGAGTGGTGCCGAGCAGCACCGACGACCAGAAGTCGCACATCTTGGCGAGGTGGTGGTCCCAGTCCGCGACGTGCGCCTCGAACACGTGGCCGATCAACGGGTCGTCGCGGACGCTCGCGTAGAAGCGATGGACCATCGTCACGATCTCGTCCTCGCGACAAAGCTCGGGATTGCGCACGGCCGCCTCCAAAAGATATATGTCAAGTATATCTTGATCCGCCGGCATCGCAAACTTGTCGTTGCTTCGCCACGAAACGCCGCGCCTTCACATGACGTCATCCCCGCGCAGGCGGGGATCCAGCATCGACGTCGCGGCACGAGGACCGCGCATCGTTTCCGGCGTCACGACTGGATTCCCGCTTGCGCGGGAATGACGGCGGGTCGCTACGCGCGGGCGAGGGTGCCGCCCGCTTCGGTGCGCAGCGGCGGCGCCGGGTAGAGGACGTCGAGCGCGATCGACCCTCCGGTCGGCTGCACCAGGCGGACGTGTCGCCGCTCGAGCTCGCGCGCCTGCCGCACGCCGCAGCTGTGCGCGATCATGTCGATCTCCTTGTTCATGTTCATCGCGTACTGCGCGACGCGCGTCGCCTTGTCCTCCACGACGAGCCCGCGCTGCAGCCGGGGGTTATGCGTCGTGACGCCGGTCGGGCAGGTGTTGGTATGGCAACGCAGCGCCTGGATGCAGCCCAGCGCGAACATGAAGCCGCGCGCGGTGTTGACGAAGTCGGCGCCGCAGCACAGCGCCCATGCGGCGCGCGCGGAGGTCACGAGCTTGCCGGACGCGACGAGGCGGATGCGCGGCTTCAATCCCGCGGCGATCAGCGAGTCGGCGACGCGTGGCAGCGCCTCGTCGATCGACAGCCCGACGTGATCGGCGAGGGCCTGCGGCGCCGCGCCGCTGCCGCCTTCGCCGCCGTCGATCACGAGGAAGTCCGGCGCGCAGTCGAGCCCGCGCGCGAGCACGCGCTCGGCGAGCTCGTCGGCGAACCAGCGCCCGCCGATCGCCGTCTTGACGCCGACCGGCTTGCCCGTGATGTCGCGGATCTTCATCACGGTGTCGAGCAGCGCATTCATGTCGGGGATGTCGGGATGGCGGTTGGGACTGATCGAGTCCTTGCCGGGCGGAATGCCGCGGATCCCTGCGATGAGCGGCGTCACCTTGCTGCCGGGCAGCACGCCGCCCTTGCCCGGCTTGGCGCCTTGCGACAGCTTCACCTCGAACGCGCGCACGCTGTCCATCGCCGCGAGCTCGGCGAGACGCTTGACGTCGAGGTGGCCATCGGCGTCGCGCACGCCGTACTTGGCGGTGCCGATCTGCATGATGACGTCGCAGCCGCCCTCGAGGTGGAAGGGCGACAGGCCGCCTTCGCCGGTGTCCATCCAGCAGCCGGCGACGTGCGCGCCGCGCGACAGCGCGCGCACCGCGGGCTCGGAGATGGCACCGAAGCTCATGCCGCTGATGTTGACGACCGACTGCGCGACGAACGGCGTACGGCAGTAGCCTTCGCCGATCGCGAGCGGCGGCGTCGGCAGACGGTCGGACTCGAGCACCGGGAACGGCGCGTTGACGAAGATCAGCGCGCCCGGCGCGTGCAGGTCGTACGTCGAGCCGAAGCCGATGATGCCGCCCTCGTTCTTGGCGAGCCGGTACACCCAGCCGCGCGTGGCGCGGTTGAACGGCATCTCGTCGCGGTCGCCGGCGAAGAAGTACTGGCGGAAATATTCGCCGAGCTCCTCGAACCAGTAGCGGAAGCGGCCGATGACCGGGAAATTGCGCAGCACCGTGTGCTGCTTCTGCGTGACGTCGCGCACGAACATCACGACGACCGCGCCGAACAGGATCAGCGCGACGAGCACGCCGAGGCCGAGCTGCGCGACGTGAAGGATCTGGTCCATCGAAGGCTCCTCGCTCGCGAGCGCGGGCGGTCAGCGGGGTACGGGCGGGGGGCGCACGGCGTTCTTCGGACGCCATGCCTTGCAGACCTCGTCGCGCGTCTCGATGTACGCGCCGCCGGCGAGGTCGATGCAATAGGGAACGGCCGGGAAGATGCCGTCGAGCGTTTCCTTGATGGCCTTCGGCTGGCCCGGCAGGTTGAGCACCAGCGCGCGGCCGCGGATCGCGCCGACCTGGCGCGAGAGGATCGCCGTGGGCGTGTACTTGAGGCTCACGCGGCGCATCTCCTCGCCGAATCCGGGCATCACCTTGTGCGCGATCGCGAGCGTGGCTTCCGGCGTCACGTCGCGCGGCGCGGGGCCGGTGCCGCCGGTGGTCAGCACGAGGTCGCAGCCCGCAATGTCGCAGAGCTCGACGAGCGTGCGCTCGATCACCGCCTGCTCGTCAGGAATGAGGCGCTCGACGAGCGTATACGGCGAGGCGAGCGCGGCCGCGAGCCATTCCTTGAGTCCCGGCAGGCCCTTGTCGACGTAGACGCCGCCGGATGCGCGGTCGCTGACCGAGACGAGCCCGATGGTCGCCGATTCGGTCATGTCGTGCTCGCGCCGGCGTGCGTCCCGTCGGCGTGCGCGCCTTCGCCAGGCGCGGCGTCCTCCCGTGCCGCTTCGGCGCCCGCCGCACCGTCGTGCGCCTTTCCCGCGTGCGCCGCATCGTCGATCGACTTCAGCGCACGAAACAGGCGCCGGTAGTCGCGCGGTGGCGCGCCGCGGCGACGCTCGTCGCGCGCCGCGGCGATCAGCGGCCGCAGCGCATCGGCGGACGCCGCGGGATGCGCGGCGACGAACTCGGCAAGCGCGGCGTCGTCGTCGATGAGCCGGTCACGCCAGCCTTCCACCGCAGCGAAGCGCGCCTTGTCGGCGCGCGGGCCTTCCTGCAGCCGTGCGAGCGCCGCAGCGATCGGCTCGGGGTCGACGTCGCGCATCAGGCGGCCGACATACTGCATCTGCCGACGGCGCGCCTCGTGACGGGTGATCGTGCGCAGGTCGTTGAGCGCGTCGACAAGCCGCTCGGGCAGGTCGAATGCGGCGAGATGCGCGGCATCCAGCGCCGCCAGCGCGGCGCCGAGCGCCTGCAGGTCGTGCATTTCGCGCTTGCGCTGCGTTTTCGAGCGCGGCGGCGACGGCGCGGTGTCGCCGGTTTGCGCGTCATGCGACATGTTTTCCGGGGCGCCGATAGGCGCTCGAAGCGGGCTTTGCTATGATAACCCGACCCGTCGGGAGGACGGGCCCCGTTCGCAAAGGCCGCGCGCGAAAGCGATGTGCAACTCGTGCCCATTCGATCGCGCAATCCGATGACCATGTCATTAAACGTCACGTCACACGCGGCCGAAGCATCGACACCGGGCAACGTCCCGGACGAGACGGCATTTCCCGTCGCCACCCGCGTGCTCGAGGGCATCGCGCAGGACGTGCTGCGCTTCGCGCGCGAAGGCGGCGCGTCGGCGGCCGAGACCGAGGTGTCGCAAGCGGTCGGCCAGAGCGTGACGGTGCGCAAGGGCGACGTCGAGACGATCGCCTACAACCGCGACAAGGGCATCAGCGTCACCGTCTACCTGGGCCAGCAACGCGGCAGCGCGAGCACGGCCGATTTCGCGCCCGCGTCGCTGCGTGCCGCTGTCGGCAAGGCGCTCGCGATCGCGCGCTACACCGCGGCCGATCCGGCCGCCGGGCTTGCCGATCCGGCGCGGCTCGCGACTGAAGAGCAGCTCGCTCGCACGATCCGTGCGCTCGATCTGTATCACCCGTGGCGCATCGGCGTCGACGAGGCGATCGCGCTCGGCAAGGCCACGGAGGCGGCGGCGCTCGCCGTCGACCGGCGCATCACGAACAGTGACGGCGCGACGGTATCCGCCGGCGAATCCGAGTTCGTCTACGGCAATTCCAACGGCTTCGCGAGCGGCTATCGCAGCTCGCGGCACGGCATCGATTGCGCCGTGGTGGGCGACGAGCGCGGCGCGATGCAGCGCGACTTCTGGTACACGGCGGCGCGCGCGCCCGAGGATCTGCTTGCCGCCGAGGCGGTCGGCCGGATCGCCGGCGAGCGCACGGCGCGCAGGCTCAATGCGCGCTCGCTCGGCACGCTCGAATGCCCGGTGCTGTTCGAGGCGCCCGAGGCGGCCGACCTCGTCGGTGCGTTCGTGCAGGCGGTGTCCGGCGGCAGCCTGTATCGGCGCTCCTCGTTCCTGCTCGACTCGCTCGGCACCGAGGTGTTCGCGCCGCATGTGTCCATTCGCGAGGAGCCGTTCATCCCGCGGGCGCGCGGCAGCACGCCGTTCGACGCGGAAGGCGTCGCCACTGCGGCGCGCGACGTCGTGCGCGACGGTGTCGTCGAAGGGTATTTCCTCGGCAGCTACAGCGCGCGCAAGCTCGGCATGGCGTCGACCGCCAACGCCGGCGGCGCGCACAACCTCGTCGTCAGCCACGGCGCCGACGATTTCGCCGGCATGCTGCGACGGATGGGCCGCGGTCTCCTCGTCACCGAGCAGCTCGGGCAGGGCATCAACCCGGTCACCGGCGATTTTTCGCGCGGCGCGGCGGGATTCTGGGTCGAGGATGGCGTCATCGCCTACCCGGTCGAGGAGATCACGATCGCGGGCAACCTGCGCGACATGTTGCGCGGCATCGTCGCAATTGGCGCCGACGTCGACACGCGCGGCTCGCGCCACGTGGGCTCGATGCTGATCGACCGCATGACCGTCGCTGGCCGCTAGCCCGGGAATCGCCTCGGATGATCGAGCCGACGATGCAGTGGATCCGCGGTCTCAACGACCCGCTGCGCAACCCCAAGCTCGCCGGCCGCTGGCTCGCGCAGCTCGCGCCGGCCGATCCGATGGGCTCGCAGAAGGAGGCGCTCGAGCTCGTCGCGAACTTCCCCGGCGCGCGCAAGGAAGCGGGGCCCAACCAGGTGGACGCGCTGCTGCGCGTCGATGCGCGGATGGAATCGGTGATCGCGCATTTCACGCAGCAGTATTGCGACAACTACCAGAAGAGCTCGTCTGTCGAGTCGCGCCTCTGGCACGCCGGCTTCGACCTCATCAAGGCGTTCATCGCCGCGTACCAGAATGCGCTGAAAGCCGGCTATCCGCGTGCCGAGCAGAAGCGCTGGCGCGCGATTTTGCCGTGGGTCGTCGTGCGCCTCGCGCACTACAAAGGTCTCGACGCCAAGTACCGGCTGTTCCGCTACAGCCACTGGATCCCGGGGCAATGGCGCGAATACCACGAGCTCGCCGAGTTCGCGCGGATGCGCGGCTGGCAGCGCGAGCAACTCGTGCTGGGCGCCAGCGGCTTCGCCAAGTCGAGCGTGTCGTTCGAGCAGGAATACATCAAGACGCTGATGCTGTGCCGCCTCGATTCCGGCAACTTCACGCCGGACCAGGTCGAGTGGGTGTCGCGTCAGCTCGAGGACTGGACGCCGTCGCTCGCGCTGCATTCGACCGCCGGCGAAGGCGCGGGCTTTTGCGTCGACTATTCGGGGATGCAGGGCTTGCGGCGGCGCGAGCGCCAGCAGCAGGGCGGCCGCGTCCAGTACCTCGACACCAGTCCCGTCTATACGCGGGTCGTCGAGCAGATGCGCTGGTTGCCCGACCAGGACGACGACGCGCCGGCGAAGCCGGGCGAATTGCCGGCGCGCGAGCAGAAGCTCCTGCTGATGCGGCTCGCGGCGCTGTTCGGTCCCGAAGCGCTGGCGCAGGCGCCGCGCGCCGCGCGCGTGCGCTCCGAAGGCGACGTCCGCGTCGTCGTCGGCCTGCAGGCGCTGACGCGCGCCGTCGCCGAGATCGAGCGCCTGCCGGCCGAGGCACGCACGCCGGGCGTCAGGGCCGCGTACGACGAGGTGACGCAGATGGAGTCGCCGCAGGTCAACCCCGAGAGCGTCATGCGGCGCATCCGCGGCACGATGTGGAAGGTGGCCGATCGCAGCGAATCCGGCTGCCGCCTGATCGCGCCGGTGCGCGAGGCGCCGGTGCGCCTGGGGGAGCTGATCGGCGTGCGCGACGGCGACGACTGGCTGCTCGGCATCGTGCGGCGGATGCAGCGCCAGCAGGTCGACGAGGTCACCGTCGGCGTCGAGATCATCGCCCGGCGCCTCGTGCGCGTGCTGATGCGAAGCTGGTCGCCGCCGACCAGCGTCGGCGTCACCGCGGGCGGCGACCGCCCGTTCTTCGGCATCTACCTGCCCGCGCACATCGAGAATCGCCAGGCCACGCAGCGCAGCCTCGTCGGTCCCGAGGAGCGCTTCACGCACGCCGGCATGGTCGAGCTCGACACCGGCAACGCGCGCTACCTCATCCGCTTCACCGAGATCATCGAGCGCCAGGCCGGCTGGGCCTGGGGTCTTTTCAGCGCGGTCCGCAAGCTCTCGTCCTGACCGCCGGGCGGTCCGCGACGCGGCCACCGGCCTGCTAGAATCGGCGTCGATTTGCGCCGGGTCCTCGCAGGGCGGGTCGCGACACGCGAGCCTTCCGGACGCGAACAGCATGGCCGGTTCCGACGGCCGCTTTACTTTCGAGGAGGAGAGAGGAATGGAACGTCGTTCGTTCATCAAGCATACGGGCCTCGCCGGCATCCTGGCGGCCGGCTCGGCGCCCGCGTTCGCGCAGGCGCAGCCCGAAGTGAAGTGGCGGTTGGCCTCGAGCTTCCCGCGCAGCCTCGACACGATCTTCGGCGGCGCCGAGGTCATCAGCAAGCGCGTCGCGTCGGCCACCGACAACAAGTTCCAGATCCAGACGTACGCGGGCGGCGAGATCGTCCCGGCGTTCGGCGTCGTCGACGCCGTGCAGAACGCGACGATCCAGTGCGCGCACACGGCGCCGTACTATTTCTTCGGCAAGGACCCGACGTTCGCGTTCGGCTGCGCGATCCCGTTCGGCATGAACGCGCGCCAGCAGAACGCCTGGATGTACCACGGTGGCGGCATGGCGCTGATGCGCGAGTTCTACAAGGACTACAACATCATCAACTTCCCGGCCGGCAACACCAATTGCCAGATGGGCGGCTGGTTCCGCAAGGAGATCAAGACGGTCGCCGACTTCAAGGGCCTCAAGATGCGCATCGGCGGCACCGGCGGCCTGCCGTTGCAGAAGCTCGGCGTGATCCCGCAGCAGATCCCGGGCGGCGACATCTATCCGTCGCTCGAGAAGGGCACGATCGACGCGGCGGAATGGGTCGGCCCCTACGACGACGAGAAGCTCGGCTTCTACAAGGTCGCCAAGTACTACTACTACCCGGGCTGGTGGGAAGGCGGTCCCGAGCTCGACCTCTTCGTCAACAACAAGGCGTTCGAGGAGCTGCCCAAGGCCTACCAGTCGGTGCTCGAGGCGGCCTGCTACGAGGCCAACGTCGACATGATGGCCAAGTACGACGCGCTCAACCCGGCGGCGCTGCGCAAGCTGCTCGCCAACGGCGTCAAGCTCGCGCCGTTCTCCAACGAGATCATGGCGGCCTGCTACAAGGCGACCACCGAGGTCTACGACGAGATCGCGTCGAAGAACGCCAAGTTCAACAAGATCTACGGGCCGTGGAAGGCGTTCCGCGGCGACGAGATCGAGTGGTTCCAGGTCGCCGAGAACCGTTTCGACAACTTCATGGTCGCCGCACACCGCTCGGATCGCACGCGCAAATAGGCGCGCCCTTGCGAGAAAAAAAGCCCCGCTTCGGCGGGGCTTTTTTCATGTGTCGCCGACGGTGCGGCGGACGGCGGACGATGCTCGCCGACCGTGCCGCTCCTGCGTCGCTTCGGCGCGATGCCGCTCGGCCCATGTCGCCTGGTCCGGCCGGGCAACGTCCGCCGCGAATTTACTTGGGTGGCGGCGCGCCGGACTGTGGCGCGCCGGCATCGCTGGCAGGGGTATCCGGCGCAGGCTTCGGCGATGCCGTACCGCCGGGTGACGGCGTGGCGCCCTTGTCCGGCTCGCCGAATATCTTGTCGAGCGCCTGCTCGGCCTGCTCCTGCTCGGAGTTGGCGGGATTGCCCTTGCCGGTCAGCGACGGCGCGTCGACCGGCACCTCGATGTGGATGGTGTTGGGATTGATCTTGCTCTCGCCGGCCTTGTAGACGAGCACCATCTGCGGGAACGCGATCACGAGCCCCACCATCACGACCTGCAGCAGCACGAACGGGATCGCACCCCAGTAGATCTGGCCAGTGGTCACGCGCGCGATCAGCTTGCCGGTCTGCTTGTCGATGTAGTCCTTGGTCGCCGCGACGCTGCGCAGGTAGAACAGCGCGAAGCCGAACGGCGGGTGCATGAACGACGTCTGCATGTTCACCGCGAGCAGCACGCCGAACCAGATCAGGTCGATGCCGAGCTTGTCCGCGACCGGACCCACGAGCGGGATGATGATGAACGACAGCTCGAAGAAGTCGAGGAAGAAGGCGAGGACGAAGATCAGGATGTTGACGACGATCAGGAAGCCGAGCTGGCCGCCGGGCAGGCTCGTCAGCAGGTGCTCGACCCAGACGTTGCCGTTGACGCCGTAGAACGTGAGGCTGAACACGCGCGCGCCGACCAGGATGAACACCACGAACGTCGACAGCTTGGCGGTCGTGTCCATCGCCTGGCGCAGCAACGACAGCGAGAGCTTGCGGCGTGCGATCGCCATGATCAGCGCGCCCGATGCGCCCATCGCGCCACCTTCGGTCGGCGTCGCGACGCCGAGGAAGATCGTGCCGAGCACGAGGAAGATCAGCGCCAGCGGGGGGATCATCACGAACGTCACGCGCTCAGCGATCTGCGACAGCAGGCCGAGCTTGAGCAGGCGATTGATCACCGCGGCGAAGAACGCGACGCCTGCACCGACCGACGTCGACACGACGATCGTCTCGTCGAGCGCGCGATCGGCCATCCGCAGCTTGGCGTAGAGGACCGCGCTGGCGATCGCGACGACCGTCAGCACGAGCAGCGACTTGACGCCGCTCGCGCCGCTCGCCTCGCGCATCTTGCGCGCCTCGGGCGGCAGCGCCGGCGCGTACGACGGCCGGAACGCGGTGACGCCGGCGATGTAGAGCGCGTAGAGGCCGGCGAGCGTGATGCCCGGGATGAACGCGCCCGCGTACATGTCGCCGACCGAGCGCCCGAGCTGGTCGGCCATGATGATGAGCACGAGCGACGGCGGGATGATCTGCGCGAGCGTACCCGAGGCGGCGATGACGCCGCTCGCGACGCGCCGGTCGTACCCGTAGCGCAGCATGATCGGCAGCGAGATGAGGCCCATCGAGATCACGCTCGCGGCGACGACGCCGGTGGTGGCGGCGAGCAGCGCGCCGACGAAGATCACCGCGTACGCGAGTCCGCCGCGCATCGGCCCGAACAGCTGGCCGATGGTGTCGAGCAGGTCCTCGGCCATGCCCGATCGCTCGAGGATCAGCCCCATGAAGGTGAAGAACGGCACCGCCAGCAGCGTGTCGTTCGACATCACGCCCCAGACGCGGTCGGGCAGCGCCTGGAAGAGCGAGAAGTCGAGCAGGCCGAAATGGATGCCGAGAAAGCCGAAGCCGATGCCGACCGCGCCGAGCGAGAACGCCACCGGGAAGCCCAGCAGCAGCACGACGATCAGCGCCACGAACATCAGTGGCGGCATGTTGGCGATGATGAAGGCGGTCATGGCTTGCCCCCCGCACCGGTGTCGCCTACGTCGATGGAGCGCTGGCGCGCGATCTCCTCGGCGAGCTCCTCTTCCGCAGACTTGCCGGCGTGCTTCTCGAGCGGATCGGGTATGCGGCCCGCGAGGAACGCGCAGCGCTTGATGAGCTCGGAGGCGCCCTGCAGGATCAGCAGGAAGAAGCCGACGGGCACCAGAAGCCGCGCCGGCCAGATGATCAATCCGCCCGCGTTGCTCGATACCTCATGACGGACGTACGAGTCCTCGAGCAGCGGCCACGACAGCCACATGACGATGAAGCACATCGGGAACAGGAAGAACACCAGTCCGATGACGTCGATCCAGTTGCGCGCGCGCGCCGACAGGCGCGACGAGATGATGTCGATGCGCACGTGCTCGTTGCGCAGCAGCGTGTAGCCTGCACCGACGAGGAAGACCGCCGAGAACAGGTACCACTGGATCTCGAGATACGAGTTCGAGCTGTAGTCGAAGAGCTTGCGGACGGTCGCGTTCGCCGCGCTGATCAGCACGGTGATGAGCACGAGCCACGCGATCACGCGGCCGATCCGTTCGCTCAGCGCGTCGATGACGCGCGAGACACCGAGCAGGGCATTCAAGCGAGGGCTCCTCCGGATTCGACGGTCGTGGCGCCGTCTCGATCGGGCGCGTCTTCGGCCCGCGCCGATTATAAGGGAATCAGGCACGCCGCGCGGACCGCGCACGGCGCCATGGTGCGCTGCAATGCTAGAATCGTCGCTCCCTCCGGCAACCGCCCTCGCATGTTTTCGCGCACGCTCACCCTCGACAAGGCCGACCCCGAGCTGTGGCAGGCGATCGCCGGCGAGAACCGTCGGCAGGAAGAGCACATCGAGCTCATCGCCTCGGAGAACTATGCGTCGCCCGCGGTGCTGGCGGCGCAGGGCTCGCAGCTCACCAACAAGTACGCGGAAGGCTATCCCGGCAAGCGCTACTACGGCGGCTGCGAATACGTCGACATCGCCGAGTCGCTGGCGATCGACCGTGCGAAACGATTGTTCGGCGCCGGCTACGCCAACGTGCAGCCGCATTCGGGCGCCCAGGCGAACCAGGCCATCTTCTTCGCGGCGCTCAAGCCCGGCGACACGGTGCTCGGCATGAGCCTGCCGCACGGGGGGCACCTGACCCACGGTTCGCCGGTCAACCAGTCGGGCAAGTGGTTCAACGTGGTCGCGTACGGCCTCGAGCCGGACACCGAGCTGATCGACTATGCCGCGGCGCAGCGCCTCGCGCGCGAGCACAAGCCCAAGCTCGTCATCGCCGGCGCGTCGGCGTACTCGCGGGTCATCGACTGGCGCCGCTTCAAGGCGATCGCCGACGAGGTGGGCGCGCCGCTGATGGTTGACATGGCGCATTACGCGGGCCTCGTCGCCGCCGGTGTGTACCCGTCGCCGGTCGGCATCGCCGACTACGTGACGACGACCACCCACAAGACGCTGCGCGGCCCGCGCGGCGGCCTCATCCTCGCCAACGCCGACCACGAGAAGGCGATCAACTCCGCGGTGTTTCCGGGCCTGCAGGGCGGCCCGCTGATGCACGTGATCGCGGCCAAGGCGGTGGCGCTGGGCGAGGCGCTGAAGCACGACTTCCGCGTCTACCAGGAGCGCGTGCTCGAGAACGCGCGCGTGCTGGCGCGCGTGCTGCAGGATCGCGGACTGCGCATCGTCTCGGGCGGTACCGACTCGCACATGTTCCTCGTCGACCTGCGCGCCAAGAAGATCACCGGCAAGGACGCCGAGGCGGCGCTGTCGCGCGCGCACATCACCGTCAACAAGAACGCGATCCCCAACGATCCCGAGAAGCCGTTCGTGACGTCGGGCATCCGTATCGGCAGTCCGGCGATCACCACGCGCGGCTTCGGCGAGCTCGACAGCGAGGCGCTCGCGCATCTCATCGCCGACGTGCTCGACGCGCCCGCCGACGAGGGCGTGACACGCGCGACGAAGAAGTCGGTGGCCGAGCTCACGTCGAAGCACCCCGTCTACCGCTGAATCCCGCCGCGCTTCATCCCCGCGATGAACTGCCCGTTCTGCGCCAGCCCCGACACCCAGGTGATCGACTCGCGTGTGTCGGAAGCGGGCGACGCGATCCGCCGCCGCCGGCGCTGCGCGAGCTGCCAGAAGCGCTTCACCACCTACGAGAACGCCGAGCTGCGGCTGCCGCAGGTCGTCAAGTCCGACGGCTCGCGCGCCGACTTCGACGAGTCGAAGATCCGCGTCGGCTTCCAGCGCGCGCTGCACAAGCGGCCGGTGCCCACCGAATACGTCGACGCGTCGATCAAGCGCATCGTCCAGCACGTGCTGTCGCTCGGCGAGCGCGAGATCCCGTCGCGCGACATCGGCGAGCGCGTGATGGACGAGCTGAAGAAGCTCGACAAGGTCGCGTACATCCGCTTCGCGTCGGTCTACCGCGCGTTCGAGGACGTCTCCGACTTCCGCGACGCGATCAAGGAAGTCGAGGCGCCGGCACGCCGCGCGCGGCGCTGATGGCCGCGTCGCCAGCGAACGCCGGCATGGCGGCGTCGGCTGCCACGCCGCAGGACCAGGTCAGCACGGACCTCGCGTTCATGGCGCGCGCGCTCGAGCTCGCCGCACGCGGCATCTACACCACCACGCCCAACCCGCGCGTCGGCGCCGTCGTGGCGCGCGGCGGTGAGATCCTCGGCGAGGGCTTCCACCGCCGGCCCGGCGAAGCGCATGCCGAGGTGGCCGCGCTCGACGACGCGCGCGCCCGCGGCCATGACCCGCGCGGCGCGACCGTCTACGTCAACCTCGAGCCCTGCAATCATCAGGGACGCACGGGAGCCTGCACGCGCGCGCTCATCGACGCCGGCGTCGCGCGCGTGGTGTTCGCGATGCGCGATCCCCACGCGGTGGCCGCCGGCGGCGCCGCGACGTTGGCGGCGGCGGGCATCGCGGTCACCGAGGGTATCGCGGAGGACGCGGCGCAGGAGCTCAACGTCGGCTTCATCGCCCGTGTCGTGCGCGGCATGCCGTGGGTGCGTGTCAAGCTCGCCGCGTCGCTCGATGGCCGCACCGCGCTCGCGAGCGGCGAGAGCCAGTGGATCACCGGTGCAGCGGCGCGTGCCGATGGCCACGCGTGGCGCGCGCGCGCCTGCGCGATCCTCACGGGTGTCGGCACGGTGGCGAAAGACGACCCGCAACTGACGGTGCGCGACGTGCCGACGCCGCGCCAGCCGCTGCGCATCGTCGTCGATCGCCATGCCGCGACGCCGCCGTCGGCGCGCGTGCTGGCCGGCGGCAACGCGTTGATGGTCACGGCGTCCGGAGGCCGCGACCGCGCATCGGCGGGTGTCGACGTGCTCGAGCTGCCGGACGGCAACGGCAAGGTCGATCTCCCGGGCATGATGCGCACGCTCGCCGCGCGCGGCATCAACGAGATCCACGTCGAGGCGGGCGCCAAGCTCGTCGGCGCGCTGGTCGACGCTGGGCTCGTGGACGAGTTCCTCGTCTACCTCGCGCCGTCGCTGATCGGCGATCCGGCGCGCGGCATGGCCGAGCGCGCGTTGCCGCTCGCAGCACTCGATGCGCGCGTGCGTCTCGCGTTTCGCAGCGTCGAGCCGATCGGCGATGCCCTGCGCATCGTCGCGCGCGTCGTGCGCGAGCCGGGCGACCCGCTTGCGCTCGGGCCGACCGTGGCGCAACGCTGATGTTCACCGGCATCATCCAGGCGGTCGGGCGCGTGGTGGCCGACGCGCCGGCCGGCGAGGGCCGCCGCATCGCCGTCGATGGGCGCGCGCTCGACGTCGCCGACATCGCGATCGGCGACAGCGTTGCGGTCAACGGCTGCTGCCTCACCGTCGTGGCGCTCGATGGCCCGCTGATGCGCTTCGACGTCTCCGCCGAGTCGCTGGCGCGGATCGCCGGCCTGCGCCTCGGCGCCGACGTCAATCTCGAGAAATCGCTGCGCCTCGCCGATCGGCTCGGCGGCCATCTCGTGCAAGGCCACGTCGACGGCACGGGCACGGTGATCGCGTTCGCGCCGGTCGCCGGCGACGACGGCCGCAACTGGCGGCTCGACGTCGACGCGCCGCACGAGCTCGCGCGATTCATCGCGCCGAAAGGCTCGATCGCGATCGACGGCGTCAGCCTCACCGTCAACGGCGTCGCCGGCACGCGCTTCGACGTCAACCTGATCCCGCACACACTGGCGGTGACGACGCTGCGCGAGCTCGCGGCGGGCGCGCGCGTCAATCTCGAAGTGGACATGATGGCGCGCTATGCGGCGCGCTTGCTGGAGGCCGAACGCGGCGGCGGCCAAACGTGATACAACATCGATTCAATCCCGCTGCCGGCGCGACGCCGATTCGACGTCACCACGCGCCGACGTAACCGGAGCAACGCCATGGACCTGACCACCCTCGAACGCCTCCCGCTGTGGATCGGCGGCCGCGCCGTGCCGGCGCTCACCAAGCGCTACGGCGAGGTGATCAACCCCGCGACCGGCGAGGTGCTTCGCCACGTGCCGCTCGCCAATGCGGCCGACGTCGACGCGGCAGTCACCGCCGCGGCGGCGGCGCTGCCGGGCTGGCGCGCGTGGCCGTCGCTGCGCCGCGCGCGAGTGCTGATGAAATTCCGCGACCTGATGGACACGCACAAGAAAGACCTCGCCAAGATCGTCACCGCCGAGCATGGCAAGACGCTCGCCGACGCCGAGGGCTCGATCACGCGCGGCATCGAGGTGGTCGAGTTCGCCACCGGCATTCCGCATCTTCTCAAGGGCGAGTTCGGCGAGAACGTCGGCACCGACGTCGACACCTGGTCGCTGCGCCAGCCGGTGGGCGTGTGCGCGGGCATCACGCCGTTCAATTTCCCGGCGATGGTCCCGATGTGGATGTTCCCCGTGGCGATCGCCTGCGGCAACTCGTTCATCCTGAAGCCGTCGGAGCGCGATCCGACGCTCGCGTTGCGGATGGCCGAGCTCCTCAAGGAGGCGGGACTGCCCGACGGCGTGTTCAACGTCGTGCACGGCGACAAGGAGTCGGTCGACGCGATCCTCGCGCATCCCGGCATCCACGCGGTGTCGTTCGTCGGCTCGACGCCGATCGCCAAGTACATCTACGAGACGGCGGCGCGCCATGGCAAGCGCGTGCAGGCGCTGGGCGGCGCAAAGAACCATGCGGTGGTGATGCCGGACGCCGACCTCGATTACGCGGCCGACGCGATCATCGGCGCGGGCTACGGCTCGGCCGGCGAGCGTTGCATGGCGATCTCGGCGGTGGTCGCGATCGGCGACGTCGGTGACGCGCTGGTGGCGAAGCTCGCGGAGCGCGCGCGCAAGGTCACCACCGGTCCCGGCGACAAGGCGGGCGTCGAGATGGGACCGATCATCACCTCCGCGTCGCGCGATCGGATCCACGGCCTGATCGACAAGGGCGCCGAGGAGGGCGCGGCCCTGGTCGTCGACGGCCGCAAGCCGGCGGTCGAGGGCGGCGAGCGCGGCTTCTTCGTCGGCCCGACGCTGTTCGACAACGTCGACACGAAGATGAGCGTGTACCGCGAGGAAATCTTCGGCCCGGTGCTCGCGGTGTCGCGCATCGAGTCGCTCGATGCCGCGATCGCGATGATCAACGCCAACCCGTACGCCAACGGCGCGGCGATCTTCACGCGCTCGGGCTACGCCGCGCGGCGCTTCCAGCAGCAGGTGGACATCGGCATGGTCGGTGTCAACGTGCCGGTGCCGGTGCCGATGGCGTTCTTCTCGTTCGGCGGCTGGCGCAACTCGCTGTTCGGCGACCTGCACGTGCACGGCACCGACGGGGTGCGCTTCTATACGCGCACCAAGGTCGTCACCGGACGCTGGCCCGACGACGGCAGCGCGGCGCCGGGGTTCCACATGCCGGTGATGGGGTAACGTCGAAGGAGCGCTGCCGGCCGGCTCTCCTATCCGCGGCTGAGCGGGGCACCCTTGCTGGTTCGTCGGATGTGCAGCGTGGTTGTCGGTGCATGGCTATCGCGGCCATGTGCCGCCGCGATGGCCGGCTCGATCATCGGGCAAAGACTCAGCACGAGCCGCTTGCCGAGGATGCGAAGCGCTTCGTCCATCCGCGGCAACCTGGACCGGTGGCGTGGGTCGAGAAGTCGACGAACTTCCTTTTCGTCCACTTGCAGCCTGCGTGCGAGTTCCGCCTTGGACATGCCCGCTTCCCGCATCGCCAGGTAGAGCGCCGCCTTTGCGCCCAATTCCGCGCTCGGCGTGACGAAGTGTTCCCCCTTGCGCGATGCAGTCGCGGCGGGAAGATCCTCACCGTCGTCCATCCGTGCGGCGATCGCCTCGTCCATCGCGTCGACCGCCTCGGCCAGCGCATGTTCGAGACAATCCCCTTGGGTGATGAGCTCCGGCAGGTCACGGCAGGTTACGACATAACCGCCTCCCTTCGCCGGCCGTATCAGGACCGCATACGCCAGCGTCTCCGGGGAATCCACTAATTTTGCGCATGAGCTCATCGCGTCACCTCAGGTCCTTCTCGTCGATGCCGAGTTGCTTCAACATCGCGTAGTACGTGCCGGTCTTCAATTCGTCCCTTGGGTTGCGAATGATTGTCTTGCGGTCCCCGAAATAGAGCGTCTGATGACTTCCCTTGCCGCGCTTCCTGTCGAGGCGAACGTCAACGCCCTTCTCCTTGGCGAGCACTGCGACCTTCCTGATCAATTCGTTTCCCCGCATGGCGATTGTCGGACATTTGTGTCCGGATGTCAACTGACGCCGCTTCGCTGCCGTGAAACCTGAAGCGATGGTGATGGTCGCGGGCCACCGCGCGCCATCGGCCGGAAGAGCGACGCGCTACTCGACTGGCAGTGCCGTTCAGGTGCGGTCGCATGGAAGAGTGCCGCGAGGGTGCGATCGAGCCGCGTGTCGGCGGATAGCCATCGGGCGATCGGCCGGAGGGATGCCTGCCGATGGCTCATGACCGCGCAGGGTTGCGCGCGAGAGCGGCAAAGGTCGCCCGGCGCGTGAGCGACGGCTATCTGTCGAGGAGCTTGCCGTCAGGACCCGTAGGTCCATCGATCTTGAACGTGAAATCGAGCACGGCCCAATAGGGCGCGGGCTTGCCAAGGATCTGTGCCGGCTGGAAGCGCGCGTTGCGCACGGCCGCCATCACCGCCGCGGCGAAGACCGGATCGTCCGGCAACACCCGGACATCGGTGATGTGACCCTGCGCGTCGATCGACACGAGCGCCGACAGCGCCTGCGAGCGCCCCTCGCGCGCCGCCTTCACCGGGTACATCGCCGACAGGCTGCCGTCGATGCGCGGCGGGCGCGCGGCCACTTCGGGAAACCGCGCCGCCATGCGCTTCGCGAGATCGGCGCCGAAAAGACGCGCGCCGTCGCCGAAACGATACGAGATCCGTCCGACCGGCGCGAACTCGGCGCTGGCCTGGATCGTCGCGGGCGCCGTCGACAGGCCAGGCTCGGGCGTGTTGCGCGACACCGGTGCGACCGGCGGCGGCATCATTTCACGGATCGGCTCGACCGGCGCGAGCGCCGGCAATGGCGCGGTCAGCTCGGGGCTCAGTTCGGGCAGCGTGATGATGTCCGCGGTCAGCGCCTGTGCGACGTTTCGCTGCGGGCCGAGGGTCGCCGGCATGGCGCGCAACAGCACGCCGATCGACACCAGCAGCACCACGTGGATCGCGAGCGACACCGCGAGCGACGCCGGCAACCGCAGCGCGATCGGCGGCGAGGCGGGGAGCACGGCGGCGTTCATGTGCGAAGGCGGGCTCGACAACGACAACGGCCGCGCCGCTTGGAGGCGGCGCGGCCGTCATTGAACCACGTCGATCGGGCTACTCGGACAGGATCCGCCACGACAGCCGGTGCGTGTAGTTCCACGACGGCTGCTTGATCGGAATCTTCGCGATGCGCCCTGAGCTGCCGAGCGTGATCGCGACGGCGAGATCGGCAGTGGGCGACCCGTCGGCGGTCGTGCCGATGATTTCCGCGCCGACCGCGCCGTTCTCCGATTCGCACGAGTTGGCGCTGCAGGTGATCCCCGACGACGTCGCTGCCGCGGAATCGATCTGCGACACGCCCTGCGCGAACGACCGCACGTAGATGTCCGCGGCCTGCCCGGTCAGGCACGGATCGGTCTGCGGCTTGGTGGCCGCGTACACGACGATCGACAACACGGCCTGGAAGGGCGTCGTCACCTGGCTGAATTGCGGCAGGTCGTTGACCCAGCCCTTTGCGTTGATGCCCGCCGTGCCGTTCTCGTCGGTGACCGCGTTGAGATCGGTGCGCACGACCGGCGAGCCGCTGACGATCGTCCCCGGCAGCTTCTGCGTGCCATCGCGCAGCGCGTAGAACGACTGGATCTGGTCGTTGTCCTGGTCGCTGGTGTCGAGCAGGCGGCCGGTACCGACGAAGACCCACCGGTCGGCGCCGTTGACGATGTCGATCTCGATCTGCGGCGCCGTCGTGACCGGCTGCGCCGTGCCGTCGGGCGCGGTGAGCTTGGCCAGCAGGCCGACCGTCCAGTTGTCCGGATTGGTGTCGCGCAGGTCGAAGCGCCAGACATTGCCGTACTGGTCTCCGCCGTAGACCTCATCCGACAGGTAGTTGTGATAGTTCTGCGTGAAGCCCGCGATCTGCGCGAGGCCCGAGGGGCTGGTGGAGCTGCCGAAGCCGGTCGACAGGGTCTTCAGCACTTCGCCCGTCTTCGCGTCCAGCACCCAGATCTTGCCGACACCGGACTTGTTGTTGTAGCCGGACGGCACGATCACCACCCATTTGCGGTCCCATGCCGCCGTCTTGGTGACCAGCGCAGGCCCGTAGGTGTAACCGAGGTCGTCGTCGGTGAACTCCCAGAGGACGCGCGACGCCGCATCGCTTTCGTTGAGAATGCCGTCGGGATCGGTGACGTCGAGCGCGTAGTACGCGTGACCGCCCTTGCCGAGGCCGCCGACGAGGATCGTGTGCCAGTCCTTGTCGCCGAAGTCGACGTCGACGACCTTGGGCGTCGTGTCGACGTAGAAGTGATGCTTGAACGGCGGCAGCGCGCCTTCCTTGAGCGTGAGCGCGGGGATGCCGGGATCCGGGTTCGTGCTGTCGGTTTCCGTCGGACGGATGATCGTGCGCGGGACGTAGGCGAAGAGCTCGTTCCCCGTCTCGTCGACGAAGCCGTGCAGCATGCCGTCGTTCGAGGCCACGTACACCATGCCTTCGCGCGTGCTGTTGCTCGAGGCGAAGGCGCTGTAGCCCGGATCCGCGAAATCCTGGTACGGCATGTTCGGCTTGCCGACGAATCTCGGCGACGCGTTGACGATGTCGCCGAGCGGCCCTGCGGAGGCGCGCGAACGGAAGTTGAGCGTCGCCGGGCCCTCGTTGACGTTGCTGCCGCGCAGATACTCGAGCACCTGCTTGCCGATCGCCGGCTTGCCGGGCGCCAGCGAATCCTGCTGCGTCGACGAGAGCTGGTCGAACACGAACGGGACCGGGGTGCCGTTGGTGTGCATCGTCACGATCTTGCGATTGGTATCCCACGGCGTCGGCTTGGCCAGCGTGGGGGTGAGCTGCGTCTTCAGCACGTCGCCCGTCTTGCCGCCGCCCACCGTCCACGAGGTGCTCTGGATCGCGAAAGTCACGGGATCGATCGAGTTCTTGGAGACGATGCCGCCCCAGCCCGGCTCGAATGTCACCGAGTACGCGCTGGTGCCGCTCGCCGTGAAGTTCACGGACTGCAAGCCGGCGCCGGCGCGCGAGCCTTCCTGGTTCTCGATGTCGGCGAGGATCGCGCCCATTCCGACCTTGATCTCGTCCGCGTTGTTGGCGTTGACGAACCGGCCACGTGAATTGAGCGACGAATGCCACAGGTCGTCGACGCCGGACGCGTCCGGCGCGATCGTGGACGGATACGGCGTTGGCCACTGGATTGCTCCGGCAGTCAGCTGCGCCTCGACGCCGCTCTGGTCGCCGGCCGCGAGCTTGCCTTCTGTGCCGAGCGAGATCGCCGCGAAGTTGACGTGCTGCCAGCACGCCTCGTCCTGGGCGCTCTTGCCGACGTTGTTGTCCATGTCGGGGCGCAGGTCGTTGGCCCAGTAGTACGTGGCGTAGTCGGCTACCGAGTTCTCGATCGTGTTGCTCTCGTCCTCGCGGTAGGGGTGCGGCCACTTGTCGCCGGGCTTCAAGTCGGTGACGTTGTCGACGACGTTCTGGCAGAACGGCATCTTCGTCGTGTCCGTCGTGTTGTTGGATTTGATCGTCAAATCCTGATCGCCGGGCTGGAACGTCGGCAGCGCGTCCTGGAACGTGAGGCCGTCGGTGAACAGCATGTGCCAGTTCTTCTGGCAGGAGAGCACGATCGGATCGGTCGTCGTGTCGAGCGCCGTGCTGCTGCCGTTCTTGTAGTAGTCGCCGATGCGCTCGACGGCCGAAAGGTTCGGCGTGTTCTGCGCCATGTTGATCACCATGCCGAACAGCTTCGTCGCCCAGCTCGACTTCTGCGTGTCGTCGAAGTAATCGGGCGGCACGAACGCCGTGGCGACGCCGGAGGCGTTGGTCGACAGCGAATGCAGCCCGACGCGGAAGTTCTCGTCGACGTTGAACTTGCTCGTCGTCGGGTCCTTGCCGAGGAACGACAGCGACGTCACCGTCTTCACCGCCTGGATGCGGGTGCGGTAGTAGGCGAACCAGTTGGCGTAATTCTCCATCTCCTGCGCGTACGTCCGCGTCACGGTGTCGGTGCCCTGCTCGGTGCTGGTCGCCCAGTCCACCGACTTGTACGTGAACGTGTACGAGTTGCCGGAAATGAGGTCGATGCGCTGGAACGCCGGCGTGGTGACGTTGTTGGCGTAACCCGTATCGGCCGGACCGGCGCCGAACTGGTAGAAGCGCGGGTACACGTGCGTGCTGTCCTTGAACGACTGGCACGTGCCGGTGGAGTTGTCGCCGTAGCCCGTCCACGGTCCGCTCGCGTTCGCGGCGTCGCACCACTCGACGTTGGTCACCCAGTAATGGCGCGGCACCGCCTTGAAGCGTGGCGTCGCCACGCAGGCGTCGGCGCCGGTGCCGGCAGTGACGGGCGTGTTGTACTTGCTGTTCGGATAGTTGAACGCCGCGGCCGACGTGCCGTCCGCATACGCCTTGTTGTTGTGGCGGCAGACCACGCCGTCATGATCGGCATCGTAGCGCAGCGTGTGGGAGGCGTCCGCCAGCATGTCGGAGCACACCGCCGAGGCGCTGGCCGTCGGGATGCCTGGGCAGTTCGCGTTGGTCGTGCACGCGGCGCCGCTGATCGAGCACGCCCCGGCAACAACCGGGCAGTTGGCGTTGGTGGTGCACGCCGTACCGGTCTGGATCGAGCAATGTCCGGCGACGTTGCAGCTCGCGTTGGTCGTGCAAGTCGCACCGACGTTGCCCGCCGAACAGGTCTTGGCGATCGCCGGGCAGTCGGCGCTCGTCGCGCAGGCATTGCCGTCGATGCTGCACTTCAGGTTCTGCGCCGGGCAGTCGGCATTCACCGAGCACGAGGCGCCGGTGATCGAGCACTTCTTGACCGCGGCGCAATCCGAATTGGTGTCGCAGACTGTCGTCGTGACGATCGAGCAATTGCCCGCCTTCGGGCAGGTCCCGGACGCGCAGGCCTTGCCGGTCAGGTCGCAGGTGCCGCCGACGTTCGGGCAGTTGGCGTTGGTCTGGCACTGCGCGTTGCTGATCGAGCACTTGCCGAGCGCCGGGCAGTTGCCCGCGCCAGTGCCCGTGCACGCGGCGTTGCTGACGCTGCACTTGCCGTTGATTGCCGCGCAATTGGCGTTGGTCGTACACGAGGTGCCGGTATTCACCGAGCAATTGCCGGTGGCCGGGCATTGCGTTGCCGCGTTGGCGGGCTGGCAGGCGACGCTGGTCTTGCTGCAGGCGCCGTTGATCGCCGCGCAGTTGGCGTCGCTCGTGCAGACGGTGCCGGTATTGACGCTGCAGTGGCCGGCGTTGGTGCAGTTACCGGCCCCGCTCCCGACGCAAGCGGCGCCGGTGAGGCTGCAGCTGCCGTTGATGGCCGGGCAATTCGCGTCGCTCGAGCAGCCGGCGCCGCTGACGGAGCAGGCGCCCGACGTGTTGCAGGCCTGCTTCTGGCAGACGGTCTTCAGCGTGCAGGTGCCGCATTCCGGGCCCACGCAGGTGTTGCAACCCGGCGGGTCGAATTGCGTCGAGCACGTGGTGCTGTCGTCCGGGCAGTCGGCGCTGGTCGTGCACGCCGAGCCGCTCTGGGCGCAGGTCTTCTTGAGATTGCAGGTCTGCGTCTTGTAGCCGTTGCAGGTCTGCGAGGCGAGCCCGCAGGTCTGCGTCTGGTAGCCGTTGCAGGACTGGCCTTGGATGTTGGTGCAGGTCTGCGTCTGGTAGCCGTTGCAGGTCTGTGCGGTGATGTTGTTGCAGGTCTGCGTGGCGGGCGCCTGGCAGGTCTGCGTCGCGGTCTTGTTGACGCAGGTCTGCGAATTCGATTTGCACGTTTGCGCGGTGCCCGTGCAGGTTTGCGAGCCGCCGGTACACGTGCCGGCGACGAAGCCGTTACAGGTCTGCGTCTGTGCGCCCGTGCAGGTTTGCGACTGCGTGGGGCCGCCATGTGGCCAATTTGCCGCGGTGGCATCGCACCACAGCACGTTGTCGTTCTCGAAGAAGTACTTGGAATCCTTGGCGCTGCCGCTCGAGTCCCCGAGGTTCCAGACGCTCGCGTTGACGGCGCTCTTGTCGGTGGAGCTGACCTTCGAGTACGCGATCGACATGCCGATCGTGTACTTGTTCGTGTCGGGGTTGACGTTATCGTTCTTGTAGCCGAGGTTGTAGAACGGATTGATGCCCGACGGCACGTAGGGATACAGGTAGTCGCCATCGCTCGTGGCGAGCGCGGCGCTCGTCGACGTCGGGCCGACGCCGTTGGTGCGGCAATACGCCGGGTCGTCCTCGTGGCCGACGCTCCAGTCCGAGTTGCACCACTGGCCCACCGTCACATTCGCGGTGAGATCCGCGTAGACGATCGTGGACGCGAACGGATCCACCGGCACCTTGGTCCAGCTGGTCGTATTGGTCGCATTCATGCTGTCGTAGCTCGTGCCATCCGCGTGGACGGGCGGCGCGTACGTCAGCATCGGGTTGTAATAGAGGTGGTTGAAGGCGTTGTTGTGCGCCGGCGCCGGCCACAGCTTCCAGTAGCCGTAGGCGTTGTACGCGGTGCCGCTGTTGATGTTGGGGTTGGTCTGGTCGGAATAGAGCGCCGTGGACGGGTACACCGGGAGGCCGGGGCTCGTGCCGACGTCGACGCCGGGCGAGCAGCGGGGAATCGACGTATCGCATCCCGAGCCGGGTCCCGCGACGTCGTAGTTGACGACCGACGGCGACGTGTTGTCGTGGCTCGAGAACGTCGTGAACGGATAGTTGTATTGCTGGAAGATGTAGCCCGGCGTCACGTCCTTGCCGAAGCCGAACGCCGAGAAGTCGCCCTGGTAGCCGGGCACGCCGCAGACCGAGCTCATCGAGCCCATGCCGTCGCGGCAGTAGCGGTCGATCACCGTGTCGGGCAGGAAGTCGAACAGCATCGACGTCGAGTCGTCGATCGTCAGCACGATGTTCGGCTTCGACGAGTTCTTGACGTTGAGCGGCTCGTCGGAAAGCGCGGTCAGCGCCGCGTATGCGGGCGTCGCCACCGGCCCGAGGCCGACGAGGATGGCCAGCGCGGCGGCGAGCGCCTGGCGGAACAAGGACGGCTTGCGGAATGTCTTCATGATGATTCCCGGGCGGTTGCCGTCATCCACGGATCATGGCTTGAATGAAAGCCAGCGAATTATTGGGGCCGTCCACGCGGACGGTGACGCGGTAAAGCGGGAACTTGCCGACGCTGATCGCCTCGTCGCCAACCGTCGTGCCGAGCGCCTGCTTGGGCTGCATCAGGTCGCACTGCGCCTGGTTCGCCGTCGCGCCTTCGGCCGCGGAGGTGCACATCCGCTGGATGAAATACCTGACTTCATTGCCGCTCGCGGTGTCGGTGTAGGCCGCCGGCAACGCGCTCTTCTTCCAGAGGAGGTCGGGGACGCCGGACGGCAGCCCCGGCTGTGCCGACTTGGTCGAGTCCTTGGTCGGGTCGAATATCGCGCTGTAGAACACGCTGTTGTCGGTCGTCGTCGTGTCGATCAGCGACGAGGGATCGAGGCTCGTGTCGAGCTTGTAGACATGGCCGATCGCATCCTCGACGGCCCAGTTGGCCTGCAGCAGCGCCGACTGCCGGAACGCGAGGTTGCCGGTGACCGATCCGGTGGTCTCGACCGAGCGCACCAGCGCGACGCCCGCGAGCGACAGCGCGACCATCACGATGAGCGCGATGAAGAGAACGATGCCGCGCTGCGCGCGGAGCGCGGCGGGGCGGCGATTCGGAATGCGTGCGCGCGTCATGGGTCAGGCGGCCTTGTGCAGGTTCCACACGGCGTTGCGCAACGGGATGACCGTCTCGTAGACGCGATAGCGGAAGTTGCCCTTGCCGGGCGTCGGGTCGAGCGACCCGGTGATGGCATCGGGGCAGGGGATGCCGTCGCACTGGCCGAACAGCGTGTAGCTGAAGGTGTTGGACGTCGGGTTCGGGCAGGTGTCCGCGTAGGCGCACTTGTCGTAGGACTCGCTGCGCACGACCAGCGCGATGCGCACCGCCTTGATCCGCGACAGGTCGGTGTAGCTCTTCTGCAGCATCTGGTTGGCGCTCCAGTCCTCGCTGCCGTCGTTGCCGGCCTTGACCCACTTCTGCAGGAAGCCGGTCGCGGGGTCGGCGATGCCGTACTGGATCTTCATCAGCACGACGTTGTTGGCGATGGGCACCGAGGTCGTGCCGTCCGCGACGTTGAAGAGCTCGAGCGACTGCAGCGTGCCGTTGCCGTCGACGCTGTACTGGATCCGCCGCGGCGTCGGGCCGAGGTTCAGCAGCGACGAGCTGCCCGAGACGCTCGTCGTGCCGGAGGGCGCGACGGCCTGCGCACCGTGCGTGATCGTGACGTAACCGTCGGCATCGACGGCGGAGACATCCTTGACGATGCTCTGCGCGCACTGGCCCGTGCCGTTGGCGTCCGGGCTCATCGTGACGATGATGTCGTCCTTCTGGAAGCCCAGCGGGCTTTGCACGTCGAACGTATCGCCGTCGCCGCCGAGGGCGATCGTCGGCGCGGAGCGGAAGTTGACCGACGTCACGACGCGCTCGGCCGAGCCGTAGTTGACGACGAACGAATCCGACGCGGCGTCGTCGCCGCTGTCGGTGATGATGATCGGGAACGGGCGCAGCGTCGCCTTGACGTCGGACTGGCTCGAGCCGTCTCCCTTCGGGCAGGCGTCGAGCTCGTCGGCGACGACGGCGATGTTGGCGCCGGAGTCGGCGGCCTGCAGCGCCATCATGAACGTCGACAGCAAGCCGTTCTGCTGCGCGTCGCCGGCGCCCGTGGCATTGCGCTTGATGCCCTCGGCGACGTCGAAGACCTGGTAGATGACGAGCACCGCGATCAGCGCGACGACGATGCCGACCATGACATCGATGAGGCTGAAGCCCTGCTGGCGACGGTGGCATCGGCGGGCAGCCATGATCACGATCCCACGTTGTTGCCGACGACCGCCGAGGTGACGTACTGGTGCCAGCACTTGACGTCGCTGGTGTCGCCGCCGCACGGGTCGGCCTCGCCGGGCGCCTGCCAGTAGATCTTGATCGTGGCCATCACGCCTTGCTTGGAGCTCAGGTTGGTGAAGCTGATCTCGGGCGGCCGGTCGGCCGCGCCGGGCAGCCCGCTGCCGGCGGCGGTGACCTGGTCGCTCCAGTTGGTGAAGCCGGTGCCACTGGTGCCGAAATAGGTCTGCAGGCTGGTGGGATCGTGCGCCCACATGCGGCCCGCGAGCGTTTGTGCATAGAACGCCGCCTCGCCGCGGTACTGGGCGTCGCCGACGGCCTTGAGCGAGCGCGCCTGCAGGCCGACGATCCCGAGCACGCCGAGCGAGAAGATGAGGATCGCGATCAGCGCCTCGAGGAGGAAAGCGCCTTGCTGGCGGCGGGCCGCGGCGGGGAGCGATTTCATAGCGAGGGACAGCCGAGCGGATCGGACGAGGAGAAACTGGGATCGCACATCTTCATCGCCGTGGCGTTGTCCTTGGTGCCGATGAGGATGGTGAGGTTGTGCGGGCTCGCGATCGCGCCCGTCGACACGTCGACCTGCTTCAACGTGTCCGAGCCGTCGATGTTGGGCAGGATCTGCCCGAGGCCGTTGAACGTGACCTCGCCCGTCGCCGAGATCGTCGCGCGGCTCGCGCCCTGGGCGAACTTGTAGCTCTTGACGCAGAGCGGGGCGCTGGTCGCCGTCTGCGTCGTGCCGCAGGCGCCTGTGTAATACGCGTTACTCTCGGGGTCCATCACCGAGACCGACCAGCCCGTGCTGTCGAGGACGAACTTGGCCGGGGCATTGTTCTTGACCGCGCGCGCCTGTGCGTCACGCAGGCCCATCAGGATGTTCTCCGCGGCATTGCGCACCTCCGAGTTCGCGATCATCTCGCCGTACATCGGCACGGCCAGCAGCGCGAGGATCGTGAAGATCGCCACCGCGATCAGGAGCTCGACCAGCGTGAAGCCGCGCGACGCGCGGGCGCGTGGCGGCATCAGCTGCACGTGCCGTCCTTCTTGGTGACCCAGCACGAGCTGCTCGATGGCCAGCCGGATGGGCCGGCCGAGGTCTTCACGTCGGATTCGTTGACGGTGTAGACGAAGGCCGTATCCATGCCGTCCGACGTGTTTCCGACGGCCTTCAGCGAATACGTGTTCGTGCCCTGCGACGGGCAACTCAGCGTGAACGCGTGAACCTGTGCCTGGATGCTCGCCAGGAACTGGGTGCACGCATCGTGGCTGTCGTCCTTGTAGACGCGGTTGTCGAGGAAATACTGTTCCATCTTCGTGCGGAAGTTCGACAGCCCCGTCGTCGCCTCGATGATCTTCGAGCGCTGGATGTACTGGAAATAGCTCGGCAGCGCGATCGCCGCGAGGATGCCGACGATGATGACGACGATCATCACCTCGATCAGCGTGAATCCGCGTACGCGGCCCGGGTACCGTTCCATGGTCACTCCCCATTTCGACGGCTGCATCGTAGAGAATCCCGCGCTGCCGGGGGCGGCCATGCTGACCAGTGGCGCGCTTTGATGGCATGGACGGCGGACGCTTTGTTGTGAGCGCGTCGCCCCATGCAA
This sequence comes from Burkholderiales bacterium, assembly GCA_025935675.1. Lineage (GTDB taxonomy): Bacteria > Pseudomonadota > Gammaproteobacteria > Burkholderiales > Casimicrobiaceae > VBCG01. The sequence goes on along the minus strand of JAICUU010000001.1, from coordinate 11,085 downwards.
TCAGCGGGTTACGAACGGTTTTTTAGCACGGATCGGCGGTATCCTCGATGCGGATCCGGCCGCTGTTGGCGAGCACGACGTGCACGGCGCGGCTGCCGGGGCTGCACAGCGTGAACGTGCCCATCTGCAGGCCACCGCCGAGGAGCCGCGGGTGGCCGAAGGCCGTGTACGACACGACGTCGGCGACCGGCTTGTTGCCGCGGATCGTGATGCCCTCGGGTGCCCGGCCCTCGATGCGCAGCGGCGGGTCGTCCGCCGTGGGTTGACCCTTCAGATCGGGGTCCGCGTGGACGAGCCAGCCCGCCTCGAAGCCGCCCGATTTGGCGCAGTGGACGCGATCAAAGGACTTGCACACATTTACGCGGGAATTGCGCTTGATGGCTTCAGAACGCGCAAGTTGCAGCGCCCAGCCCAGCAACTGAGCCTCACGGTGCAGCCGGTACGACCGCAGGTACGTGCCATACGCGGGCACACCGAGACCGGTCACGAAGGCCAGGATCGTCAGCGCCAACAGCGCTTCCAGCAACGTGAATCCGGTTCCGCGATGGCGTGGGAAAGCTCGCCTGGCCATGCCCCGAATCTAGAAGCCATTGCCGCCCGCGCGCCCTGACTCCAATGGCCTAGGCCGGAAAGTCGATTGCGTCGCCAACACGTCGTCGCTGTGCGGTATCGTGACGACCGCGGCCGTTCGCGAAAGCGCGGGCGGCTTCTCCCCATGACGTGATCGCCGGCGCGCGCTCGTGCGCCGGTCGCCGCCGCCGCCTGCACGATGAACGAAGACACCGAAGACACCGTTCGCCTCGCCACCCCTCGCAGCGAGGAGCCGCCCGCGACCGTCGACCTGCATCCGCTGGCCGGGCTGCATGCGGTCGTGACCGGCGGCAGCCGCGGCATCGGCTTTGCCGTCGCCAAGGCGCTTGCGGGGCTGGGCGCGTCGCTGACGCTGCTCGGGCGCGACCGCGAGCGTCTCTACTCGGCCATCTCCGAGCTGCCGGGCGCGACCTGCGACACGCAGGTCTGCGACGTCGGCGACGAGGGCGCCGTCGCGCGCGCATTCGCCGCCGTCGCGCGCAACCGCCGGCCGCTCGCGGTCCTCGTCAACAATGCGGGCGCGGCGCGCAGCGCGAAATTCGGCCGCACCGACCGCGTGCTGTGGGAGGACATGCTGCGCGTCAACCTGACGGGCGCCTACCTTTGCACGCAGGCGGCGATGCCGCTGCTGCTGGCGGCGCCGTGGGCGCGCGTGATCAACGTCGCCAGCACCGCGGGCCTCGTCGGCTACGCCAACGTCACCGCCTATTGCGCGGCGAAGCACGGGTTGATCGGCTTCACGCGCGCGCTCGCCCAGGAGCTCGCGCCAAGCCGCGTCACCGTCAATGCGGTGTGCCCCGGCTACACCGACACGGCGCTCGCGCGCGACGCCGTGTCGAGCATCGTGATGCGCACCGGCCGCAGCGAGCAGGAGGCGCGAGGCGCGCTGGCGTCGCGCAATCCGCAAGGCCGGCTCGTGTCGCCCGCCGAGGTCGCGGCGAGCGTCGCGTGGCTGTGCACGCCGGCGGCGAAGTCGATCACCGGCCAGGCGATCGTGGTGGCGGGCGGCGAAGTGATGGCGGGATGACGGTGCGGCAAGCCGGCGCAGTGGCGCGCGACGCGCCGGCACCGCACGCATGACGCAGGACGTGGTAGAGGAGCAGGCGTGACCGCCAGTGCGCACGTCGACACTTTCGCGCGCGACCTCCTGCCGCCGCGCGACGAATGGCCGGATTTCGTGTTCGACCTGCCGGCGCTCGATTGGCCGGCACGGCTCAATGCCGCGAGCGCACTGATCGATGCCGCGCTGATGCGCGGCTGGGGCGAGCGCACGGCGATCGTGTGGCCCGACGACGCGCCGGTGGCACGCACGCTGCGGCGTTGGACGTACGCCGACCTCGGCATCGTCGCGAGCCGCATCGCGCACGTGCTCACCGGCGATTTCGGCGTCCGGCCGGGCAATCGCGTCATGCTGCGCGGTCCCGACTCGCCGATGACGGCCGCGTGCTGGTTCGCGATCGTCAAGGCCGGGGCGATCGTCGTGCCGGTGCCGACGTCGTGGCGCGAGCACGAGCTGACGGCGGCAATCGACATCGCGCAGATCAGCCACGCGCTGTGCGACGCGCGCTTCGCCGCCGACCTCGATAAAGCAGCCGCGACGTCGAGCGTGTTGCGGCACGTCGCGCGCTTCGCCACCGACAGCCCCGACGCGCTCGAGACGTGGATGCGGCAGAAGACCGCGGCGTTCGAGCCGGTCGCGACCGCCGCCGACGACGTCGCGATGATCGCTTTCGCCGCCAGCGCCGGCAGCCGGCCGCGCGCGACGATGCATTTCCATCGCGACATCCTCGCCGCGTGCGACTGCTGGCCCGCGCACGTGCTGAAGGCGTCGCCCGACGACCTCTTCGCCGGCAGCGCGTCGCTCGCGAGCACCTACGGCCTCGGCGCGCTGCTGTTCTTTCCGCTGCGCATCGGCGCATCGGCGCTGCTGCTCGAATCGACGACCGCCGAGGCGTTGCTGGCCGCGGTGGCGCGCTGGCGGCCGAGCGTGCTGTTCGCCGATGCGGCGCGCTACCGGACGATGGCGGCGTGGCTCGGCGGCAACGATCGCGCGCGCCTCGCCAAGTGCGTTTCGGCCGGGCCGACGCTGAGCGCCGAGTCGCGCGCGACGTGGAAAGCGGCCACCGGCCTCGAGATCATCGACGGCATCGGCGCCACCGAGATGCTGCATTTCTTCGTCTCGCATCGCGAGGACGAGACGCGCGCGGGCGCCGCGGGCCGCAGCGTGCCCGGCTATCGAACCGCGGTGATGGACGATGCGGGGCGACCGCTGCCGGTGGGGGTGCCGGGCCGCCTCGCCGTCAAGGGCCCCACCGGCTGCCGCTATCTCGGTGACGCACGCCAGCGCGCCTACGTGCGCGACGGCTGGAACTATCCCGGCGACACCGGGTTCGTCGACGCCGACGGCTATTTCGTGCCGCACGCGCTGGCGGGCGACGTGCGCGAGGATCGCGCGGTCGCCTGAGCGCGCCGCGCCAACGCGCGCGCCGATTCGCAGAGGCTCACTGCGCGAAGACTGCGCGCGCGGGCCGACCGCCTTGGCCGGTGCGCGATAATGCCGGTCGCCCTCGCTCGCAGGCCCCTCGATGAATGCCCCCGACCGCGCCGCCGCCAAACCCGTCTTCCACTGGGACGATCCGCTGCTTCTCGAAGAGGAGCTCGCGTCCGACGAGCGGATGGTGCGCGACACCGCGCGCGCCTATGCGCAGGACAAGCTCGCGCCGCGCGTGATCGAGGCCTTCCGCCACGAGAAGAGCGACCCCGCGATCTTCCGCGAGATGGGCGCGCTCGGGCTCCTCGGCGCGACGATCCCCGCCGACTACGGCGGCGCCGAGCTCAACTACGTCTGCTACGGGCTCATCGCGCGCGAGGTCGAGCGCGTCGACTCGGGCTACCGCTCGATGATGAGCGTGCAGAGCTCGCTCGTGATGTTCCCGATCTTCACCTACGGCGACGAGGCGCAGCGGCGCAAGTACCTGCCGAAGCTCGCCAGCGGCGAATGGATCGGCTGCTTCGGCCTGACCGAGCCCGACCACGGCTCCGACCCCGGCTCGATGGTGACGCGCGCACGGGCCGCCGACGGCGGCTTCCGGCTGCAGGGCGCGAAGACGTGGATCTCCAACGCGCCGATCGCCGACGTGTTCGTGGTGTGGGCGAAGACCGACGACGGCGTCGTGCGCGGCTTCGTCCTCGAGAAGGGCATGGCAGGGCTGTCGGCGCCGAAAATCGAGGGCAAGTTCAGCCTGCGCACGTCGATCACCGGCGAGATCGTGATGGACGACGTGTTCGTGCCGGCGGCGCACCTGCTGCCGAACGTGAAGGGCCTCAAGGGTCCGATGGGCTGCCTCAACAGCGCGCGTTACGGCATCGCCTGGGGCGCGCTCGGCGCCGCCGAGTCGTGCTGGCATGCGGCGCGCCAGTACACGCTCGACCGCAGGCAGTTCGGCCGGCCGCTCGCGGCCAACCAGCTCGTGCAGCGCAAGCTCGCCGACATGCAGACCGAGATCACGCTCGGCCTGCAGGGCTGCCTGCGCCTCGGCCGGCTCAAGGACAAGGGCCTCGCCGCGCCCGAGATCACGTCGATCGTCAAGCGCAACTCCTGTGGCAAGGCGCTCGACATCGCGCGCGCCGCGCGCGACATGCATGGTGGCAACGGCATCGTCGACGAGTTCCACGTGATCCGCCACCTGCTCAACCTCGAGACGGTCAACACGTACGAGGGCACGCACGACATCCACGCGCTGATCCTCGGCCGCGCGCAGACCGGCATCTCGGCGTTCTGATCGAGCGGGATCGACGCCATGAAGCTCTACGACTATTTCCGCTCGTCCGCCGCCTACCGCGTGCGCATCGCGCTCAACCTGAAGGGCATCGCCGTGTCGCGCGCGCACGTGCATCTCGTGCGCGGCATGCAGCACGACGCCGACTATCGCGCGCGCAATCCGCACGGGCTCGTGCCGGCGCTCGAGCTCGACGACGGGCGCGTCATCACGCAGTCGCTCGCGATCATCGAGTACCTCGACGAGACGCATCCGGCGCCGCCGCTTTTGCCCGCGACGCCCGAGGATCGCGCCCGCGTGCGCGGGATCGCGCTCGCGATCGCCGCCGACATCCATCCGATCGACAACTTGCGCGTGCTGCAGCACCTCGAGGCGACGTTCGCGGCGGACGCCGCCGCGCGCGCGACGTGGTACGCGCACTGGATCGCGCTCGGCTTCGACGCGCTCGAGCGCGACCTCGCCGGTGACGCGCGCACCGGCCGCTTCTGCCACGGCGATGCGCCCACGCTCGCCGACTGCTTCGTCGTGCCGCAAGTGGCCAACGCGCATCGCGCCAGGCTCGACATGGCGCGCTGGCCGACGCTCGCGCGCATCGATGCGGCGTGCCAGACGGTGCCTGCGTTCACCGATGCGGCACCCGCCCGCCAGCCTGACGCCGAATGAGCGACGCGGGATGAACGATTTCACGCCACGGAGCCTCCACCCATGAACTTCGCGATCCCCGCCTGGGAAATGCCCTCGGTGCCCATCCACGGCACGGCCGAGCGATTTCCCGTTCGCCACATCTACTGCGTCGGCCGCAACTACGCGGAGCACGCGAAGGAAATGGGCGGCGACGCGAGCAAGGAGCCGCCGTTCTTCTTCACCAAGGCCGCCGATGCGATCCTCGCGGTCGACGCGGGGCAGCGCGGGCGCATGCGCTACCCCCAGGCGACGTCGGACCTGCATCACGAGATCGAGATGGTCGTCGCCATCGGCCGCGCCGGCACGGCGCGCACCGCGGAGAACGCGCTCGATCTCGTGTACGGCTACGCGACCGGCATCGACATGACGCGCCGCGACCTGCAGAACCAGATGCGCGAGAAGAAGCGGCCGTGGGACATCGGCAAGTCGTTCGCGCAGGCGGCGCCGATCGCGGCGATCCATGCGGTCAAGGATGTCGGTCACCCCACGAAGGGCGCGATCACGCTCGCCGTCAACGGCAGCGAGCGCCAGCGCGGCGATCTAGCCGACATGATCTGGGACGTGCCGCACATGATCGCGTTTCTGACGACGATGTACGAGCTCCTCCCCGGCGATCTCATCTTCTCGGGCACGCCGTCGGGCGTCGGCAAGATCGTCGCGGGCGACCGGATCGACTGCCGCATCGCCGGGCTGACGCCGCTCGCGGTCGACATCGTCGCGTAGGCCAATGGCGGGTACGATCGCCGACGCGACCGGCACGCACGCGGCCGGGCCGCGGTACTCGCGCGCGTTCGTCGAGGCGGGCTACAACAATCGTGCTGCGGTTCCCGAACATCCGCAGTGGTTCGCGCGCTGGGCGGAGGTTTCCGCCGCGGTGCGCGCCGAGCGCCGGCCGGCGATGGACCTGCGCTTCGGGCCCGGCCCCAAGGAGACGCTCGATCTCTTCCTGCCGCAGGGCCGCGCGCGTGGCACGTTCCTGTTCCTGCATGGCGGCTGGTGGCGCGGGCTCGACAAGTCGGACCACTCGTTCGTCGCGCCGGCGCTCGTCGACGCCGGTTACGCGGTCGCCGTCGCCAACTACGACCTGTGTCCCGGGGTTCGCATCGACGACATCGTCGACGAGGCGCGCCGCGCCGTTGCGTGGGTCGCGCGCGAGGGCGCCGCGCACGGCGCCGAGCCGTCGCGGGTGGTCGTCGGCGGCCATTCGGCGGGCGGCCACCTGACGGCGATGATGTTCGCGACCGATTGGGCGGGGGCCGGATTCGCGGCGCCGCCGTTGCATGCGGGCGTGTCGCTGTCAGGCGTGCACGACCTGCGCCCGTTGACGCTCTTTTCCGGCAACGACGACTGGGGCCTCGACGACGCCGCGGCGCGGCGACTGTCGCCGGTCCTGATGGCGTCGCGCGTCGCGGCGCCGCTGCTCGTCGCCGTCGGCGCCGACGAGACGAGCGAGTTTCGCCGCCAGTCGGCGATGCTGTGGGACGCGTGGCCGGCGGCGCGGCCGCGCGGCGCCGGCGTGTACCTGAGCATTCCCGCGCGCCATCACTTCGACGTGGTGTTCGACTACACCGACGCCGACAGCGCGCTGACGCGCGCGACGCTCGCGCTGTTCGATCCTTCGCCCGGATAAGGCGGTGATTGACGGCTGACCGCAGGTCACCTACGCTCGCCGCAAATGAACCATAGTCATTTGCAGGGGTAGCGGTCGTGGCGGTCGCCCATCGCGCGATCCGCGCGGAGGACAAGGCGGCACGCCGTGCCGCGATTCTCGACGCCGCGGCGCGCCTTTTGCGCGACGATCCCGGGCGCGTCGCCAATGTCGCCGACGTCGCGCGCGCCGCGGGCGTCGCCAAGGGCACGGTCTACCTCTACTTCCCCGGCAAGGAAGACCTGCTGCTCGCGCTGCACGAGCGCAACGTCGAGCGCTTCTTCGAGACGCTGTGCGCGCGCCTTGACGCGCTCGCGCCGCTGTCGACCGACGCCGTGCTCGCCGTCGTTCGCGCGCACGTCGTCGACGATGCGCTGTTCCTGCCGCTCGCGGCGCGTTGCCTCGGCGTCATGCAGCAGGCGATCGAGCCTGCGCTCGTCGACGCGTTTCGCGGCCGGATGGCGAAGCGGCTCGAGCGCGCCGGCGAGGGCCTCGAGCGCCACTTCGCGGTGAAAGCCGGCGAAGGCGTCGCGCTGCTGCGGCGGAGCTTCGCGCTGATCGTCGGACTGTGGCAGCTCGCGCCGGTCGCGGAGCGCCGCGCCGCGAATCCCGGTGAGCCGGACGAACTGCGCTTTGCGCTCGCGGCGGAAGTCGACGCCGCGCTGTCGGTCCTCTGGCGGGGCGCGATGGCGCCGACGTCCGCGCGGCACCCTCGCCAGGCGCGGTAAAATCGGCGCTCTCGCCGCGCGCGCGGCATCCTGCGAGACGGACATGGCGATTGCACCGATTCCCGAGATCGTCGACGAGCTCAAGGCGGGGCGCATCGTCGTGCTGGTCGACGACGAGGATCGCGAGAACGAGGGCGACCTCGTGTTCGCCGCCGACTTCGTCACGCCGGACAAGATCAACTTCCTCGCGAAGCACGGCCGCGGCCTCGTGTGCATGCCGATCACCGCGGAGCATGCCGAGCGCCTCAACCTCGCGCCGATGACCGCGCGCAACCGCTCGGTGCACGGCACGAACTTCACGATGTCGATCGAGGCGGCCGAGGGCGTCGCCACCGGCATCTCCGCCGCCGATCGCGCGCACACCGTCCGCGTGGCATCGCGCCTCGATGCGAAGGCCTCGGACATCGTCAATCCCGGCCACGTTTTCCCGCTGATCGCGCAGCCGGGCGGCGTGCTGATGCGCGCCGGCCACACCGAGGCGTGCTGCGACCTGGTCGCGCTCGCCGGGCTCGGCCCGGCGGCAGTGCTGTGCGAGATCATGAACGACGACGGCACGATGGCGCGCATGCCCGACCTCGTGAAGTTCGCGGCGGCGCACGGCCTCAAGATCGGCACCATCGCCGACCTGATCCAGTACCGCAGCCGCACCGAGAAGCTCGTCGAGCGCATCGCCGAGCGGCCGCTCGCGACGCAGGCCGGCCCGTTCCGACTCGTCGTCTACCGCGACAAGCTTACCGACGCCACGCACCTGGCGCTCGTGCGCGGCCCCATCTCGCCCGACACCGAGACGCTGGTGCGCGTGCACGAGCCGCTGTCGGTGATGGACCTGCTCGACGCCCACAGCGCGTCGCACTCGTGGTCGGTCGCCGATGCGCTCGACGCGATTGCCGAGGCGGGACGGGGCGTGATCGTGCTGCTGCACCGTCCGGAAAGCGCCGAGGAGCTGCGCAAGCGCGCGATGACGGCCGAGGCGCCGACGCCACCCAAGATGGACTTGCGCAACTACGGGATCGGCGCGCAGATCCTGCGCGACCTCAACGTCGGGCGCATGCGGCTCCTCGCCAAGCCGCGCAAGATGCCGAGCATGGCGGGGTTCGACCTCGAAGTGGTCGGCTACGCCGAGCAGCCGCCGCGCGGCGCTGCGCGCTGATCCGGCGATGCCCGTGCGCCACCTGCCTTCCACGCTGCGCGGCGAGCAGCGCCGCGTCGGCATCGTGCTGTCGCGCTTCAACCCGGCGATCGGGGACGGCCTCCTCGCCGGCGCGCTGCGCGCGCTGGCCGAGGCAGGCGTGCGCGACGACGACATCGTCATTGCGTCGGTGCCGGGCGCGCTGGAGACGCCGCTTGCGCTGCAGAGCCTCGCGCAGAGCGACGGCTACGACGCGCTCGTCGCGCTCGGCGCGGTGATCCGCGGCGAGACCTATCACTTCGAGGTCGTCGCCAACGAGTCGGCGCGCGGCGTGTCCGAAGTGGCTCTCGAGTTCGGCATTCCCGTCGGCAACGGCATCCTGACCTGCGAGACCGACGAGCAGGCGCTCGCGCGGGCGGACACCAAGGGCTACGAGGCCGCGCAGGCCGCGCTCGAGCTCGCCAACCTGCTCGATGCCATCAGCGACGCCGATTAAGCCGGCGCCGGCGCGGGCGACGCCGCGCCGGCGCGCGCGCGAGCTCGTGTTGCAGGGTCTCTACCAGCGCCAGCTCTCCGGCAACGCGGCCGCCGACGTGCGCGCGCAGCTCGCCGAGTCGCGGGGCTATGCGCGCGCCGACGCCGAATTCTTCGACGCGCTCTGGTCGGGCGTGTCGCGCGACTTCGATGCGCTGGTCGCCGACGTCGCGCCGAGCCTCGATCGCGCGCCCGCCGAGCTGTCGCCGGTCGAGCGCGCGATCGTCGTCATCGGTGCGTGGGAGCTCGCGCACCGTCCCGAAACGCCCTATCGAGTCGTGATCAACGAGGCCGTCGAGCTCGCCAAGGCGTACGGCGGCACCGACGGCCACAAGTTCGTCAACGGCGTGCTCGATCGCCATGCGGCGCGCGTGCGCGGCGCCGAGGTCGACGCCAAGGCGGCGCGGCGGACGCGTTGAGCCCGCCGCGCGCGGCGTCGGCACCGCCGGTGTCCGTCGCGCAAGGGCATCGGCGATGAACGAGTTCGCGCTGATCGCGCGGCACTTCACGCGCGCATCGCGCGACGCCGACGTGGTGCTCGGCGTCGGCGACGACGCCGCGATCCTGCGCGCGTCGCCCGGGCGCGACTGGCTCGTCACCGTCGACATGATGGTCGAGGGCCGGCATTTCCTGGCCGGCGCGGATCCGGCGCGCCTCGGCCACAAGCTCCTCGCGGTCAACCTCTCGGACATCGCGGCGATGGGCGGGCGGCCGCGCTTCGCGCTGCTGGCCGGCGCGCTGCCCGATGCCGACGACGCGTGGCTCGCCGCGTTCTCGCGCGGTCTTTTCGAGCTCGCGCGTACCCACGACGTAGACATCGTCGGCGGCGACACGACGCGCGGTCCGCGCACGCTGTCGCTCACGCTGATCGGCGACGTCGCCGCCGGCACGGCGCTGCGCCGCGACGGCGCGCGCGACGGCGACGACGTCTATGTGTCGGGAACGCTCGGCGACGCGATGCTCGCGCTCGCGGCGCTGCAGGGGCGCACCGCGATCGATGTCGCGACGCTCGCCGACGTGCGCCGGCGCCTCGAGTCGCCCACGCCGCGCGTCGCGCTCGGCAACGCGCTGCGCGGCATCGCCAGCGCCGCGATCGACGTGTCCGATGGCTTGGTCGGCGACCTCGGCCACATCCTCGAGCGCAGCCGCGTCGGCGCGCAGATCGAGCTCGCGGAGCTGCCGCGCTCCGACGCGCTCGACGCGAAGCTGCGCTCGACGGAGCGGCCGGCGGCGCTCGCGTGGCTCGTCGCGGGCGGCGACGACTACGAGCTCTGCTTCACGGCGCCGGCCGCGCGGCGCGACGCGGTCGCGGCGGCGGCGCGCCACAGCGCCACCGCCGTGTCGCGGATCGGCCGCGTCACGTCCGGGCGCGGGCTCGCCGTCACCGACGAGGACGGCGCGCCGCTGGCGGCACTTCCGCAGTCGTTCGATCACTTCGGCGGCGAAGATCCGCCGCCGATCGCGCGCGCGCCGCTGCGGTAAGCTCCGCGATCATGCGATCGCCCGCCATCCCCGTGTCGTTCCTGCTCGACCGGCCCGCGCACTTTGTCGCACTCGGCTTCGGCGCCGGCCTCGCGCCCGTCGCGCCGGGCACGTTCGGCACGCTGGTGGCGCTGCCCGTCGCCTGGCTTTTGCACGCGACCGGCTCGGACGCGATCTACCTCGCGGCGACGACGCTCCTGTTCGCCGCCGGCGTGTTCGCCGCGGACGCGACCGCGCGCGCGCTCGGCGTCGCCGACCATGGCGCGATCGTGATCGACGAGATCGTCGCGTTCCTCGTCGTGCTGTACTTCACGCCGCGCACGTGGCTCGCGCAAGCCGCAGCGTTCGCGCTGTTCCGCCTGTTCGACATCGTCAAGCCGCCGCCGATCCGCGAGGTCGACGCGCGGATGAAGGGCGGTGTCGGCGTGATGCTCGACGACCTTCTCGCCGCCGCGTACACGCTGCTGGCGCTGGCGATCGCCGAGCGCGTGCTGCGGTGAGCGCGAAGGG
>JAICUU010000169.1 GCA_025935675.1 Burkholderiales bacterium | reverse complement strand
CTACGTTCATGCCGAAGCCGATCGTCGGAGACAACGGCAGCGGCATGCACGTGCACCAGTCCGTGTGGAAGGACGGCAAGAACCTGTTCGCCGGCGAAGGCTATGCCGGCCTGAGCGAGCTGGCGCTGTACTACATCGGCGGCATCATCAAGCACGCCCGTGCCCTGAACGCCATCACCAACCCGGGCACCAACTCGTACAAGCGGCTGGTGCCGGGCTTCGAGGCGCCGGTCAAGCTCGCGTACTCGGCGCGCAACCGCTCGGCGTCGATCCGCATCCCGTACGTGGCGAACCCGAAGGGCCGCCGCATCGAGGTGCGCTTCCCCGATCCGACGACCAACCCGTACCTCGCGTTCTCGGCGATGCTGATGGCGGGCCTCGACGGCGTGCAGAACAAGATCCACCCGGGCGATCCCGCCGACAAGAACCTCTACGACCTGCCGCCGGAGGAGGACAAGAAGATCCCGACGGTCTGCAGCTCGCTCGACATGGCGCTCGACTATCTCGACCGCGACCGCGACTTCCTGACGCGCGGTGGCGTGTTCACCGACGACATGCTCGATGCGTACATCGAGCTGAAGCAGGAGGAGGTGACGCGGTTCCGGATGACCACGCATCCGGTCGAGTACGAGATGTATTACTCGCTGTAGGCGAAGGCGGGACCTTGCGCGCTGCTTGCGAATGCGCGGGGCGGACGTCGGGTCCGCCCCGTTTTGCGTCCGCGCCGGCGCGCGGTTACACTGGCCCGCCATGTCCGCCCGATGCCCGATATCCCCGCCCGCGCCGCGGCGCCGACGCGCGCGCGCGCTGGCGCTTGCCGCCGCATCGCTCCTCGCGGTCGACGCGGCGGCTGCGGCCACGCTCGCCGACCGTGCCCGCGAATCGGGCTGCACGACCAAGCCCGTGCCGATGTCGAGCGCGCTCTTCAAGTGCACGACGAGCACCGGCGCCGAGGCGTTCTTCAACGTGCCGGATGGTCGCAGTGAGCCCGCGCCCTCGAAAGGTACGTCCGCGCCCGCCACCGCCAATTTCCCGCGCGTCGACGCCGACACGCAGAAGGCGCGCGACGATCTGCGCAGGAAGGTGCTCGCCGACGAGCTCGCCACCGAGGAGAAGCTCCTCGCCGACGCGCGTACCGAATACGGCAACGGCGCGCCCGCGCCGTTGGCCGAGGAAAAGGCCGACGCCGAGCGCTATCGCCAGCGCATCGAGCACCTGCGCCAGAGCGTGCAGCTTCACGAGCGCAACATCGACGCGCTCAAGAAGGAGCTCGGCCGCTGATACCGCCGCGGGGGCCGCAGCTCCCGCCGTCCTGTCGTGCGTCCCGTGAGCTTCCGGCTGCCGTTCCGCTCGCGCGCGGGCGGCGAGCCCTGGCCGGGGCTCGAGCTTTTGTCCACCGCGGTGCTCGTGCTCGATGCCGCGCGCACGATCGTCTACGTCAACCCCGCCGCCGAGAACTTGTTCGAGGTGTCGCGCGGCAAGCTGGTCGGGATGACCACGCGCGAGGTGTTCGGCGACGCGCCGGGCCTCGAGGCCGGCATCGCGCGCGCCGAGGCGAGCGGCGCCGCGTACACCGAGCAGGAGCAGGCGCTCGCGGTGCCCGGCAAGGGCCTGATGCATCTCACCTGCACCGTGTCGCCGATCGACCATGCCGATGCCGCGCTGGTGGTCGAGCTTCGCCACATCGACCAGCAGCTGCGCATCGCGCGCGAGGAGCGCCTCAACGAGCAACAACATGCCAATCGCGAGCTGATCCGCAATCTCGCGCACGAAATCAAGAATCCGCTCGGGGGCATCCGCGGCGCGGCGCAGCTCCTCGAGCGGGAGCTCGACGCACCGCATTGCGAATACACGCAGGTGATCATCGGCGAGGCCGACCGCCTGCAATCGCTGGTCGATCGCCTGCTGACGCCGCACCGGATGCCGCGGTTTCGCGCCGTCAACGTCCACGAGGTGCTGGTGCGCGTCAAGGGCGTCGTGCAGGCGGAGTTTCCCGCGATCCCGGTCGTGTGCGACTTCGATACCTCGCTGCCCGAGCTCGACGCCGATCCCGAGCAGCTCACGCAGGCGTTCCTCAACATCGTGCGCAATGCCGCGCAGGCGCAGAACGGCACGACCGCGGGGCCGCGCATCGCGCTCGTCACGCGCATCGCGCGCAACGCGACGCTCGCGCGTCGTCGCCACCCGCTCGCCGTGGCCGCCGCCGTCGAGGACAACGGCCCGGGCATCGCGCCCGAACTGCGCGAGCGGATCTTCTACCCGCTGGTGTCGGGGCGCGAGGGCGGCAGCGGCCTCGGTCTCACCATCGCGCAGACGTTCGTCGTGCAGCACGGCGGCGCGATCGAATGCGAGAGCATGCCCGGCCGCACGCGCTTCACGGTGCTGTTGCCGCTCGGTGGCAACGGCCACGCCGAACCATGAGCGGAGATACGACGATGCTCGCCTTCGAACACGACGTGCCGCAAGGCTCCGATGCGGCGCGCGCGGTATGGATCGTCGACGACGACCGGTCGATCCGCTGGGTGCTCGAGAAGGCGCTGGCGCGCGAGGACATTCCATTCCGCTCGTTCGCGTCGGCCTATGAAGTGCTGCAGGCGCTCAACACGGCGGAGCCGCGGGTGCTGGTGTCCGACGTGCGCATGCCGGGCGATTCGGGCCTCGCGCTGCTCGCCGCCGTCAAGGAGCGCTGGCCGCACATTCCCGTGATCGTGATGACTGCGTATTCCGACCTCGAGAGCGCCGTGCAATCGTTCCAGGGCGGCGCGTTCGAGTACCTGCCGAAGCCGTTCGACGTCGACCATGCGCTCGCGCTCATCCGCCGCGCGGCGAGCGAGTCACGCGCGCCCTCCACGGCGGTAACGCCGAGCGCGGACACACCGGAGATCCTCGGCCAGGCGACGTCGATGCAGGAGGTGTTCCGCGCGATCGGCCGCCTGTCACAATCCAATGCGACGGTGCTCATCACCGGCGAGTCAGGCACCGGCAAGGAGCTCGTCGCGCGCGCGCTGCACCGCCATTCGCCGCGCGCTGCCGGGCCGTTCGTCGCGATCAACACCGCGGCGATTCCCAAGGACCTGCTCGAATCCGAGCTCTTCGGCCACGAGCGCGGCGCCTTCACCGGCGCGCAGGCGCAGCGCCGCGGGCGCTTCGAGCAGGCAGAGGGCGGCACGCTGTTCCTCGACGAGATCGGCGACATGCCGCCCGACCTGCAGGTGCGGCTGCTGCGCGTGCTGGCCGACGGCGAGTTCTATCGCGTCGGCGGGCACGCTGCGCAAATGGCGAACGTGCGCATCATCGCCGCGACGCACCAGGACCTCGACGCGCGCGTGCGCCAGGGGCTCTTCCGCGAGGATCTGCTGCACCGGCTCAACGTCGTGCGCCTGCGGCTGCCGCCGCTGCGCGAGCGCGTCGAGGACATCGCGCCGCTGGCACGCCATTTCCTGCGTCGCAGCGCGCAGGAGCTTGCCGTCGAGCCGAAGGCGCTCGCCGATTCGGCGCTCGACGCCTTGCGCACGTTCGCGTTCCCCGGCAATGTTCGGCAGCTGCAGAACATCTGCCACTGGCTCACGGTGATGGCGCCGGGGCAGAAGATCGAGCGCGCCGACCTGCCGCCCGAGGTGCGCGAGACGGCGGCCGCGAACGCCGCCGAGCCCGGCTGGCAGGTGGCGCTCGATCGCGAGCTCGCGCTGACGCTCGCGCGCGGCGAGCGCGGCGTCGGCAACCGCCTCGAGAAGGAGTTCGAGAAGGCGCTGATCCGTCGCGCGCTGTTGCACACCGGTGGACATCGGATGGAGGCGGCGCAGTGGCTGGGCTGGGGACGCAACACGCTGACGCGCAAGATCCAGGAGCTCGGCATGGAGGCGGAGCTGCGCAAGGGCTGACCGCCCGGCGCGCGGCGCTCGCCGCGCTGGCGCTCGCCGGATTCGCGGTCACGATCGCCGCGTACCACCCGGGCCTCGTCACCACCGATTCGATCGCGCAGTACGAGCAGGCGGTCGCCGGCGTCTACACCGACGCGCATCCGCCGCTGATGGCGTGGCTGTGGTCGCGCCTCATCCATGTCGTGCCCGGTGCGGCCGGCATGCTGTGGCTGCACGCGGCGATGCTGTGGCTCGCGCTGTTCCTGTTCGCCGACGGCGCGGCGGTTCGCGGCGCACGCCATACGTGGCTCGTCGTCGCCGTCGGCTTCCTGCCGCCGATCCTCGGCACGGCCGGGGAGATCTGGAAGGACGTCGGGATGGCCGCGGCGCTCGCGCTCGGCGCCGCGATCGCGTATCGGGCAAGCGCGCGTGGCGGACGGATCGGACGCGTCGCCGCGCTTTGCGCGCTCGTGCCGCTCTTCTACGCGACGGCCGTGCGTGCCAACGCGCCTGCCGCGACGGGACCCGTGCTGGTTTACTGGGCGATGTGCGCGTGGCCGCGGGCATCGCTACGTCGCGCGTGCGGCATCGCCGTCGGCATGCTGGCGGTCCTGCTCGTCATGCAGTGGGGATTCGAGCGCGCGATCGACGCCAAGCGCATGCACTTCGGACAGGTGCTCGAAACGTTCGACATCGCCGCGCTCGCGTGCGGCGGCGACGCCCGCCCGACGCCGGCGATTCCGCCGATCTTCTACCAGCAAGGCTCGGACGCGGCATCGCTGTGCCGCGCGTTCGACGCGAAGCGCGTCGACCCGCTCTATTCGTCGCCGAGCGCGCCGCTGCGGTTCGACACCGATCGCAGCGGGCTGCGTGCGCTCGGGAGCGCATGGCGGCAGGCGCTCCTCGACCATCCCATCGCCTACCTCGTGCATCGCGCGACGGTGTTCACCGCCTTTCTGGGCTTCGGCGTCAACGATGGCTCGCGGACGATCTGGGCGCCGTTCTCGGTGGCGAATCCGTATGGACTCGACTATCGCTACAACGCCATCGCCGCGGCAATCGGCACGGGCGTTGGCGTGGCCGCCGCGCTCGGGCTCTACAACGGCACGCCGTGGATCTTGCTGGCGGCGGTGGTGCTCGTGGTCACGCTGCGCCGGCGCTCCCACATGCCGATGGAGGCCGCGCTGGCGGCGTCGGCGCTCGCGTATGCCGCGGCGTATTTCGTCGTCGGCATCGCGCCGGATTATCGCTATCTCTATTGGACGGTCGTGGCGAGCGCCGTGGCCGGCGTGCTTGCGCTGTTGCCGTCGCGGCGGTTCATCGCGTTTGCCGAGCACGGCGCACGGATGCGGCGTCGGGCACTGGACGTCGCGGCCCGACATCGCGCGGCCTTCGCCGCGATCGCGACCGCGGCGCTCGGCTTCGCTGTCACCGTCGCGGCCTTCTACCCGGGCCTGATGACCGTGGATTCGATCTACCAATACGACCAGGCCGTGGGACGCAAGGTCGTCACCGACCATCACCCTCCCGTCATGGTCTGGTTGTGGCGTGGCTTGGCGCAACTCGCGCCGGGCCCCGCGCCGATGCTGGTATTGCACGCGGCGATGATGTGGACGGCGCTGGCGGCGATCGCCATCGCTGCGACGCGCCGCGGGGTGCGCCACGCGTGGCTGGTGCCACTCGCGGGATTCACGCCGATGTTCCTCGGCATCGAAGGCGTGATCTGGAAGGACGTCGGCATGGCCGCGGCCTTTCTTCTCGCGACGGCGATGTTCTACGCCGGGCGACCGCGAACGACCGGTGAGATTCGCGCCGTCGCGAGCGCGTTGCCGCTCTTCTATGGGACCATGGTTCGTGCGAATGCGCCGGCCGGTGCGCTGCCGCTGTTCGTGTACGCGGCGCGGCGGGTGCGCATGCGGGGGCGCCTCGTTGCTTCGCTCGCGCTCGGCACGGCCGCGCTTGTCGGATGCCTCGCGCTGCAATGGACCGTCGGCCGCACCCTCGGTGTGGAGCGCGCGCATTTCACGCAATACATCGAGACGTTCGACCTTGCGGGAATCCAGTGCAGCGGCGGCGATGCACCCATCCCGCTTGCCTTCATGCGCACGGTGCCGGGCGCACTCCCGGTCTGCAAGGTGTTCGACCCTATCCAGGTCGATTTCCTGTTCTCGGGCGGACCGCCAACGCCGTTGTGGGCCACCAACGATCCGGCCGCGCTGCGCGAGCTCCGCGCGGCATGGTGGCGCGCCGTCATCGGCAATCCCGGCGTGTACCTCGCGCATCGCGCGCGGGTGTTCAACGCGATGATGGGCGCCGGCGTTTCAATCGAGCGGCGCACCCTCGCGCTGAACGATTCGCTCGGCGGAGCGCGCGGCTTTCCATTCGTGCCCAACAGGTTGAGCGCCGCGATCGCGACCACCGCCTATGCCGCGGCCGAATTTCACTTCTTCAACGGCTACGCGTGGCTCGCGATCGCCGCCGTGGTGATGGTCGTAACGATGCGCCGCCTGCGCGCCGGCCGCGGCGACGACACCGACGAGGTGTCGCTCGCGCTCGCGGCATCGGCGATCGTTTACACGCTGCCCTATTTCTTCGTCGGCGTCGCGCCCGACTTCCGCTACATCTACTGGACGATCGTGGCGACGCTCGTCGCGGCGATCCTCGTCGCGCTGCCTCGCGCGACGCGCGTGGCGGTCAGTCGCTGATCTCCGCGATCACCGGCGCGTGATCGGACGGCTTCTCGCCCTTGCGCGCGTTGCGGTCGATCCGGCACGAGGTGCAGCGCGCGGCCAGCGCCGCGGACATGAGGATGTGATCGATGCGCAGGCCGCGGTTCTTCGGGAACGCGAGCATCCGGTAGTCCCACCAGCTGAACGTCGCCGGCGGCTGGTCGAACAGGCGGAAGCTGTCGACGAGCCCGATCGCCATCATCTCGCGCAGCGCGGTGCGCTCAGCGCCGGAGAACAGCACCTGTCCCGCCCAGAGCGCGGGATCGTGGACGTCGCGATCCTCGGGGGCGACGTTGTAGTCACCCATGACCGCGAGCAGCGGATGCGCGGCGAGTGCGGCCTTGACGTACTGCGTCGCGGCGTGGAACCAGCCGAGCTTGTAGACGTACTTTTCCGAGCCGACCGACTGGCCGTTCGGCACGTAGACCGAGATGCAGCGGATGCCGGCGACGGTTGCCGCGATCACGCGCTGCTGCGTGTCCTCGTAGCCGGGGATGCCGCGCGCGACGTCGTCGACGGCGAGTCCGCTGCGCGCCAGGATCGCGACGCCGTTGTAGGTCTTCTGGCCGGCGAAGTGCGCCTCGTAGCCCGCTTCGGCCAACGCATCGCGCGGGAAGCGATGGTCCTCGAGCTTGGTTTCCTGCAGGCACACGACGTCCGGCGCGGTCGCGGCGAGCCAGCCCAGCAGGCGCGGCAGGCGCACGTTCAGCGAATTGATGTTCCAGGTGGCGAGCTTCACGTCG
>JAICUU010000008.1 GCA_025935675.1 Burkholderiales bacterium | reverse complement strand
TTGTGCTTCAGGTACTCGCCGCGGACCAGGCGGAAGATGCCCGACCAGCCGGTGAGCCCCAGGATCAGCACGATCGTCACGAGGCCCTTCTGCTTCAGCACCGCGGCGACCGCGAGGATCAGCAGCAGGTAGGGGATCGAGCTGAACACGCTGTAGAACCAGTTGAAGAAATCGTCGACTCCCTTGCCGTAGTAGCCGGCGAGCGCGCCGAACAGCGTGCCGAGGAACGTCGCAAGCACCGCCGACAGGATGCCGACCAGGATCGACGTCTCCGAGCCCTTGATCGTCTTCTTGAGGACGTCGCGGCCCCACTTGTCGCCGCCGAACGGCAGCGTCGCCGCGCGCGCCTCGCTCACCACGGCGCCGCCCTTGCCGGCGCGGATGTCGGCCATCACGTCGGCGAGCGGATCGACCGTCGCATCGGGCGACGCAGCCGCGCCGCCGGGCGCCGCGGCCGGCGGCTTGCCCTGCCTGGCGCGGATCTCCGCCAGCACGCCGGCGAGCGGGTCGACGATCGTCGAGTGATAGTGGCTCGCGAGCGTCTCGCCTTCGGCGGCGGGCGCCGTCGCCTCGGTTTGCGCGTGCTGGCTCGACGCGTCGGGACCCATGAACGTCGGCGGCGCGTAGTTGACGCCGACCTCGCGCGACCAGTCGGCGGCGATGAGGCCCGTCGCCGACAGCGTGATCAACACGAGGAATGCCGCGACGATCGCCATCGACACCATCGCCACGCGATCCTGGCGGAGGCGCCGCCAGGCGAGCGTCCACAGGCTCGGCGAGACGGTGTGCGGGATCTCGCGCGCGGGGGCGGCGGCGGGCAGCGTTGCCAGGTCGATAGCCATCTCGTCGCCTCCTACTTGAGCTGGACGCGCGGGTCGACGGCCTTGTACATCAGGTCGGCGAGCAGGTTGAACACCATGGTCGCCACCGCGACGTACACGGTGATCGCCTTGATCACCGGGAAGTCGGAGCGCTCGACGGCGAGGATCACCTCGCGGCCGATGCCGGGGATCGAGAAGAAGCGCTCGATGAGAAAGACGCCCACCAGCAAGCCGGGAAGCTGCGCCATCACGTTGGTGATGATCGGGATCGACGCGTTGCGCAGCACGTGCACCCACATGATGCGGTTCTCGCCGACGCCCTTGGCGCGCGCGGTGCGCACGTAGTCCTGGTTGATCTCGTCGAGCACGAACGTGCGGAAGAGCCGCAGGTCGGGCGCGATCGACACGGCGAGGCCGATCAGGATGGGCAGCGACGCGTACTTGACGAGGTTCTGCCAGAAGCTGTCGCCCCATCCCTGCACCGGGAACCAGCCGAGCTTGTAGGCGAACACGTACTGGAACACGATGATGTAGACGAGGATCGAGACCGACAGACCGACCGTGCAGACGATCATCACCATCCGATCCGTCAGCGAGCCGCGCACGTAGGCGACGGCGAGCGCCAGGCCGATGGCGATCAGCGTGTCGAGGATGAGGAGCGGCACCGTCACCGTCAGCGACGGCCCGAGGCGCGTGGCGAGGATGTGCGAGATCGTCTCGTTGGTGCTCCACGACGCGCCGAAGTTGCCGGTCAGCACCTGCTTGATGAAGATGCCGAGCTGCACGTAGTAGGGCTGGTCGACGCCGAGCTGGCGGCGGATGTTGTCGATCTGCTCCTGGTTGCTGATCTTGCCCGCCAGCACGTAGGCGGGATCGCCGCCCACCCAGTTGAACAGGAAGAACACGAGCAGGATCACCCCGAGCAGCGTCGGGATCATCTGCCACAGCCGTCGCAGGATGTACGCGGTCATGCCGTCACCTCGCCTTCTCGCGTCCGCGGGTTCCGCCGCGCACGCATTAGCCTACCCGTCCCGCGGCGTCCGCGCGAACCGCCCCCGTGTCCGGGAGCGGCCCGCCGCGCCGCCCGTTGCCGGGCCCGCGCGGTCGCCGCGGGGATCGCCCGCCACGCCGCGCTTTCTTCCCCCTTCTCCTCCGACTACTCCTTGACGTCCAGATACTGCCACTGCGCGTGCAGGATCGGGTGCTTCCTGTAGCCTTCGACGCGCGGCTGGACGAGCTGGTTGCGGTAGCGGCTGATCGTCAGCCGCCACGTCGCGTAGACCTCGGTGATCCGCGTCATGTCCATGTAGAGCTTGTCGCGGGCGGGCCCCGGCGGCATCCGCACCGACTGCTCGTAGAGCTTGTCGTACGCGGGGATGCGCGCGCAGCCGTTGTTGCTCTGCCCGGTGTTCGGGCCGTACATGAGCTGCATGAAATTGTCGCCGTCGGGATAGTCGGCGATCCACGACGCGACGCGGCTCTGCAGCTTGCACGCCTTCTCTGCCTTCAACTGCTCCGGGAACTTGTCCTTGCGCACGTCGAGGCGCACGCCGATCGCATCGAGCGACTTCTTCCACAGCTCGTCCTGCTGGCGGCCGAGCGTGTCGGGTCGCGACGAGAGCGTCATCGCGAACGGGCGGCCGTCGGGAAGGTTGCGGTAGCCGTCGGCCGCCTTCTTGTACCCGAAATGGTCGAGGAGCGCATTGGCCGTTGCGGGATCGTAGGCGTTGAGCGGCTGCCAGTCGGGCACGTGGCCGACGACGCCGGGCGGGATCGGGTACTTCGCCGCGACCGCCTGGCCGTTGCGGATCACGCGGATGTCGGCGTCGGTGTCGTAGCTCATCGCCACCGCGCGTCGCAGCGCGATCTGCGGCAGCCCGAAGCCGCCCCAGACGGGATCCTCCATGTTCCAGTACGTGTAGCTGATCTCGGGGTCGACGATCCGCGACAGCTTGACGCCGAGCTCCGCGAACGCGGGCTTGAGCTTGTCGCCGTCGAGGACCTTGGGCGCGAGCGGGCCCTCGAGGTTCATGATGTCGAGCTCGCGGTTCTGGAACGCGAGGAGGCGCGACTGATCCTCCTCCATCACGTAGATCTCGACGCGGCCGACCCGCGGCATCGACTTGCCCTTCATCTCGGCGATCAGCGGCGCGTCCGCGGGATCGCTCGACGTGAAGTTCCAGGTGAAGCCGCGGTAGCCGGGATTGGCGGTCAGCACCATCTTCGAGCTGTGGATCCACTCGGTCAGCATGTACGGCCCGGTACCGACGGGATTGGCCATGATCCGCCCGTCCGACTCGGCGTACATCTCGACGACCTCGCGCGCCACCGCCGACGTCGGCTCGTGCGCGAGCACGTACGGCAGGTTGTAGTCGGTCGCGGTCAAGCGGATGCGCAGCGTGTACGGGTCGATCGCCTCGAGGCCCTCGATCTTGCGGTCGTAGTCGAACTTGCCGGTCTTCTTCGCCTCCTCGGCGAGCGCGTCGAGGCCGACGATCTTGCCCTCGACCAGGAACGTCCACGCCGACTTGATCTTCGGGTCGGCGAGGCGCTTCAACTCGTAGATGTAGTCGTCGACGGTGAGCTCGCGGCGCTTGCCCTTGAATGCCTTGTCGGGCGTGAAGTAGATGCCGCGCTTCAGCTTGATCGTGTACGTCTTGCCGTCGTCGGTGACGACCGGCATGCCGTCGGCGGTGAGCGGCACCACCTTGGCGGGACGCGCGAGGTAGTCGTACGTGTACAGCGTCTCGAAGATCGCCTGCTCGACCTCGGCCGAGTAGAGGTCGTGCGCCGCGGCGGGATCGAAGCCCGATTCGGCGACCGGGAACACGTCGCGAATCACCTTGTTCGGGTCGGCGGCCCATGCGGGCGCCGTCACCGCCAGCGCAACGGCGGCCAACACGGCTACGGCGCGAATCCGCATCGTCGAGGCAGCGCCGCTACGAGCGCGGCGCCATGTCCATGTACACCCATTCCGCCTGCAGGATCGGGTGCTTCTTGTAGCCCAGGACCCACGGCCACAGCAGCTGGTTGCGCAGCCGCGAGCCGCTCACCTGCCACGCGCCGTCGACCTGCATCTGCCGCGCCATGTCGAGGAACAGCTTCATCCGCTCGGTCGAGTCGGTCGGCAGGTGCGTCGACGCCTCGTAGAGCTTGTCGAACGCCGGCGACTGGTAGCAGCCGTTGTTGCTCTGCCCGGTGTTGGGGCCGTAGAGGAGCTGCATGAAGTTGTCGGCGTCGGGCCAGTCGGCGATCCATGCCGCGCCCCACATCATCAGGTGGCAGGCCTTGGCCGCCTTGAGGTGGTCGGCGAACTTGGCGATGTCGAACTCGATGCGCAGGCCGAGGTCGTCCATCGAGCGCTTCCACAGCTCGCTGAACTCGCGCTCGATCGCCGACGAGCCCGTCGCGTAGTGGATCACCAGCGGCTTGCCGTCGGGCAGCGTGCGCCAGCCGTCGGCGCCCTTCCTGTAGCCGAAGTGGTCGAGCAGCGCGTTGGCGAGCACCGGGTCGTAGTGATCGACCGCGACGTAGTTGGGGTCGTAGCCGACCACGCCCGGTGGCACCGGCATCGCGATGTAGCGCATCTGCCCCTTGCGCACGATGCGCCGCTCCTCGTCGTCGCGGTAGCCCATGATGATCGCGCGCCGCAGCGCGATCTTCTCCGGCGTGTAGCCGCCGATGACCGGGTCCTTGAAATTGAACGTGGAGTACGTGACGTCGAGGTCGTTGCCGCGGAAGAGCTCGATCTTCTTTGCCGCGAGGTCGGGCAAAAGCTTGCCGTCGGGCGAGATCCCCTTGGCGATGAAGCCGAGGGGCACGTTGAGCGTGTCGAGCTGCTGCTGCTGGAACGCGAGCCAGCGCGACTGGTCCTCGTCCATGATGCTGATCTCGACGCGCCCGATCTGCGGCATCGCCTTGCCCTTCATGTCGGCGATGACCTTGTGGTCCCAGTCGGCGTCCTGCGTCGACGGCGCGAAATCCCACGTGAAGCCGCGGAAGCCGGGGTTGGCCTCGAGCACGATCCGCGAGCCGCGCACCCATTCCTTCAGCACGTACGGCCCGGTGCCGACCGGATGCGCCATCGTGTCGTTGGCGTACGCCTCGATGACCTCGCGCGCGACGGCGCACAGCGTCGTGTGCGCGGCCGCGTACAGGAACATGTAGTCGGTGCGCGTCAGCGTGATCCTGAGCGTGTACCTGTCGACGGCGGTCAGCCCCGCGATCGGCGCGTCGTAGTCGAAGCGTCCCGACTTCTTCGCCGCCGCCACCGCCTCGTCGAGGCCGACCACGCGGCCCTCGAAGATGAACGCCCACGGCGAGCGGTTGGCCGGATCGGCGATGCGCTCGAAGCTGTAGACGAAGTCCTGGGCGACGAGCTCGCGCTTTTTCCCCTTGAATGCCGGGTCGTCGGCGAAGTAGACGCCCTTGCGCAAGTGGAACGTGTAGACCTTGCCGTCGGCGCTCACCTCGGGCATCGACTCGGCGACCATCGGCACGATCTTCGCGGGCCGCGCGAGCCAGTCGTACGTGAGCAGCCGGTCGAAGATCGCCTCGTTGACCTCGTTCGAATAGAGATCGGAGACCTTCGCGGGATCGAACCCCGTTTCCGCGGTCGGAAACGCGATCCGGTAGACCTTCGCGGGGTCGGCAGCGGCAGCGGCGGCGCACGCGACGCAAAGCGCAAGCGACGCGACGAAGCCCCGAACGAGCGGGGCGAACCGACCGAACATTGCTGCCCTCGAATGAAAAAGCGGCGCATAGTACCATTTCCGAGGCACCGTCATGTCGCGCCCATTCCTCCGCCGGATCGCCGCGCGCGCCGCGCCGCTCTCGTCCACGATCACCGGCAATCGCTGGCTGCGCCGTCACCTGCCGTCACTCGCCGATCCCGACCTCTGGCATCTCAACCGCCATTCCACCGCACGCGGCGTCGCGATCGGCCTCGCCTGCGGCCTGATTCCCGGGCCCGTCCAGGCGATCGCCGCGGCGCTCGGCTGCGTCATGTGCCGCGGCAACCTGCCGATCGCGGTCGCCACGACGTTCTATACCAATCCGCTGACGATCGTGCCGCTCTACGCCGCCGCTTGGCACGCCGGACGGCTCGTGCTGCCATCGGCGCACGGCATGGCGCTGCCGGCGCCGCCGGACCTGACCTTCGATCTCGACGGCGTCGCTTCGTTCATTCACTGGGCATCGTCGATCGGCACGCCGCTCGCCGTCGGCCTGCCGATCCTCGCGGCGCTGCTGGCGGTCGCCGGCTTCGTCGCGGTCCATGTCGCGTGGCGCTGGCACACGCTGCGCGCATGGCGACGCCGCGCGCTCGCGCGCGAGCGCCGGCGGTGATGCGCGGACGGCCGGCCCGGCAACCATCGTCGTGACGAAGCCCGTGTTCTGGGACGCGGCGACGCGCGAGCTCGCCGCGGGCGACCCCGTGATGGCGGGCCTCATCGCCCGCTACCCGGATATCCATCTCACCCGCCGCGGCGACCCGTTCACCACGCTCGCCCGCTCGATCGTCGGCCAGCAGATCTCGGTGAAGGCCGCGCAGGCGGTGTGGGACCGCTTCACGCACGCCGCGCACGGCAGCGTCGACACGGGCGCGCTCGCGATCACGCTCGATCCGGCGCGCGTCGCGCGAATGCGCGTCGCGACGCTGCGCAAGGCAGGCTTCTCCGAACGCAAGTCGGAATACGTGCGCGACCTCGCGCGCCACTTCGTGAGCGGCCGGCTCGATCCTTCCACATGGAGCGCGCTCGACGACGAGGCGCTCATCGAAGCGCTCGTCGACGTCAAGGGCATCGGCCGCTGGACCGCCGAAATGTTCCTGATGTTCCACGAGCTGCGCCCCGACGTGCTGCCGGTCGACGATCTCGGCCTCGTCAAGGCGGTCGCCGAGCACTATCACAAGGGCAAGCGGATGGCGCCCAAGGCGCTGCGGCGCTTCGGCGCGCGCTGGGCGCCTTGGCGCAGCGTCGCGACGTGGTACCTGTGGCGCTCGCTCGACCCGCTGCCGGTTGTCTATTGACGCGGAACTCCGCCACGACCTGGGCTATGCCATCGGCACCCTGATCTTCGCCGCCCTGTTTGTCGTCGCTGTCACCGCGCAGATCCGGGCGAAGCGATTCGTCATTCCCGCGCAAGCGGGAATCCAGTCCTGGCGCAGCAACAGGACGAGCCCCGGCGAGGCGTCAAGGCTGGATCCCCGCTTGCGCGGGGATGACGAGCGGGTGCGTCGCCGTCGTGCCGACCCATGCACGCGACGCATCCAATACCGCAACAACGTCTTGAAGGATTACAGCTAGGCGTCGCGCAGTTTGCCGTCGACCAAGTGCAGCGTGCGGCCCGCGCGCGCGGCGAGGTCGGGATCGTGGGTGACGATGACGAGGCTCGTGCCGGCCGACGCGTTGAGCTCGAGCATCAGGTCGAACACCTGGTGCGCGGTGCGGCGGTCGAGGTTGCCGGTCGGCTCGTCGGCCAGCACGCAGCGCGGCGCGGTGACGAGCGCGCGCGCCAGCGCGACGCGCTGGCGCTCGCCGCCCGAGAGCTCGCCGGGCCGATGCTTGAGCCGGCTCGCGAGCCCGACGCGCGACAGGAGCTCGGCGGCGCGCGCTTGCGAGGCGGCCTTCGCCTCGCGGCGGATCGTCAGCGGCATCGCGACGTTCTCGACGGCGCTGAACTCCGGCAGCAGGTGGTGGAACTGGTAGATGAAGCCGAGCGCGCGATTGCGTACCCGGCCGCGCTCGGTGTCGGAAAGTGTGGAGAACGGCGCGCCGTCGACGTCCACCTCGCCCGCCGTCGGCGCGTCGAGCCCGCCGAGGAGGTGCAACAGCGTGCTCTTGCCCGAGCCCGACGCGCCGACGATCGCGACGCGCTCGCCGCGGGCGATCGCGAGGTCGACGCCCTGCAGCACCTCGACGTCCTGCGGCCCGCTCGTATAGGTCTTGGCGAGCGCGCGGCACGCGATCACCGGCGCCGCGTCATTCATAGCGCAACGCCTCGGCAGGGTTGACGCGCGCCGCCTTGAAGCTCGGGTAGATCGTTGCGATCAACGCAAGAATCAGCGCGATCGCCGCGATCGTGACGACGTCGCCGCGCTGCAGCTGCGACGGCAGCTCGCTGATGTAGTAGACCGACTTGTCGAGGAACGTGACGCCGAGGAAGCGCTCGATCGCCGGCACGACGGTGCCGACGTTGAGCGCGAGCACGACGCCGCCGACGACGCCGATCAGCGTGCCGATGAAGCCGATCAGCGCGCCCTGGATCACGAAGATCGTCATGATCGACGCTGGCGTCGCGCCGAGCGTGCGCAAAATTGCGATGTCGGCCTGCTTGTCGGTGACGAGCATGATCTGCGCCGAGACGATGTTGAACGCGGCCACCGCGACGATCAGCGTGAGGATGATGAACATCACGCGCTTTTCCATCTGCACGGCGCGGAAGAAGTTGGCATGCGACATCGTCCAGTCGCGCACCTCGGCGTCGGTGGGCAGCGTCGACAGCAGCGAGCGCGCGACCGCGGGCGCGAGGAACATGTCGGTGAGCTTGAGCCGCACGCCGCTGACGCCGTCCACCCGGTAGAGCTTTTGCGCGTCGTCGAGGTCGATCAGCGCGAGCCCGCTGTCGAACTCGTACATGCCGATCTCGAAGATGCCGACCACCTTGAACGACTTGACGCGCGGCAGCGTGCCGGCCGGCGTCACCGTGCCCTGCGGCGTGATCGCCACGACCGTGTCGCCCAAGCCGACGCCGAGCGCGCGCGCGACCTCGGAGCCCAGCACGATGCCGAAGCCGCCCGGCTTCAGGTTCTCGAGGCGGCCCTGCTTCATGTGCTCGCCGATCTCGGCGACGCCCGCCTCCATCGCGGGATCGATGCCGCGCACGATGACGCCGCGGTTCGACTCGCCCGCGGTCAGCATCGCCTGCCCGGAAACGTACGGCGCCGCGGCGACGACGCGCGGATCCTTCTTGGCGACGGCCGCCACTTCCTGCCAGTCGCGCAGGTCAGGCACGCCGCGGATCTCGACGTGCGAGGCCACCGACAGGATGCGGTTGCGCAACTCCTCCTGGAAGCCGTTCATCACCGACAGCACGACGATCAGCGCGGCGACGCCGAGCGCGATGCCCGCCATCGACGACAGCGAGATGAACGAGATGAAGGTGTTGCGCGAGGCGCCTTTGCGCGTGCGCACGTAGCGCAGGCCGACGCCGAGCTCGTAGGCAGCCATCGCGTCGTCAGTCGCGGCGCGCGGCGAAGCGTCGGGCGGAAGGAGGCGTCACGCGACAGGCGATGGTCGATGCGGCGCGGCGATTATCGCATGCTAGTGTGCGCGGACGATGGACGCCGCCACGAATCGCCGCGCGTCGCGTGCGACACATCTCGTCGTCGCCGCGCCGGGCCTCGCCGCGCTCCCCGCCGACGTGCTCGCGGGCTCGCGCGGGCTCGCGCGCCTTGCCGCCCTCGCGCAGCACCACCGCGACGACGCCGGGCTCGAGCATGCGCTGGTCGATGCGGTCGGCATCGCGACGCCGGCCGCCACGCTGATGGCGCACGGCGCCGGCCTCGATCCCGCGGCGCGCGACTGGCTCGTCGCCGATCCGGTGACGCTCGTCGCCGGCATCGACGACGTGCTCGTCGCGTCGCGCGTCGACGACCTGTCGAGCGATGAGTCGTCGTCGCTCGCCGCGCGGCTGTCGGCGCATTTCGCAAGCGATGGCCTCGCCTTCGTCGCGGCGCATCCGGCGCGCTGGTACCTGCGGCTCGCGACGCCGGCGCGACTCGCGGCACCGCCGACCGGCGCGGCGGTCGGGCGAACGCTTGGCGCGCTGCGCGTCGATGGCGACGACGCGCGTCGCTTCGCACGCGTTGCCAACGAGATCCAGATGCTCCTCTTTGCCGCACCGGAGAACGACGCGCGCGAAGCGCGCGGGCTCGCGCCTTGCAACGGCCTGTGGCTGTGGAACACCGCGGCGTCGGCCTCGGCGCACGCACCGCTCGATGTCGACGCGCTGACCGCGGCTGGCGCCGCCGGCGACCTGGCGCGCGGGCTCGCACTCGCGACGCAGGGATCGACGCGCGACGTCGGCGCGAGTGATGCATCGCTCGCCACGGCGATCGCCGCCGCCGGCGCGCCGCACCTCGTCGTCGCGCTGCCCGAGGTCGTCGCATCGACATTCACGTCGATCGACGCGCAGTGGCTCGCGCCCGCCGTCGATGCGCTGCTCGACGGTCGCGCGAGCCGCCTCACGCTCATCGCCGATGGACGCGATGCGCACGTCTATACGGCGTCGCGTCCGCGCGGCTGGCGGCGCATCGCCGCGCGCTGGCGCGCCGCGCGCTTGGCGATCGATGGCTGACGCGCGCGAGCAGACACGCGCGCCGCACACGGTCGCGCGCGCGCCGGGTGCCGCCGCCGCGGCGCTCGCGCGTGCCGGCATCGATCCCGTGCTGGCGAGGATCTACGCCGCGCGCGGCGTCAACGCGCCGGAAGACCTCGACACGCGCCTCGCCATGCTGCCGCCGCCGTCGCGCCTCATGAACGCCGGGGCCGCCGGCGCGCGACTCGCCGACGCGATCGCGCGCGGCGAGCGCATCGTCATCGTCGCCGACTACGACGCCGATGGCGCGACCGCCTGCGCGCTGGGGCTGCGTGCGCTGAAAGCGATGGGCGCCATCGTGGACTTCGTCGTGCCGAACCGGTTCGTGCACGGTTACGGCCTCACGCCCGGGATCGTCGCCGAGGCGGCGGCGCGCGCGCCGCGCATCATCGTCACCGTCGACAACGGCATCGCCAGCGTCGACGGGGTGCGCGCAGCGGCGGCGCGCGGCATCGACGTGATCGTCACCGACCATCACCTGCCCGGCCCGGTGCTGCCGGCACCGGCGATCATCGTCAATCCCAACCAGCGCGGGTGCCCGTTCCCGTCGCGCAACCTGGCCGGCGTCGGCGTGATGTTCTACGTGCTGCTCGCGACGCGCGCCGAGCTGCGCGCACGCGGCGGCCGCGAAGAACACGGCGGCGGCAGCCTGCCGAACCTCGCGGCGCTCCTCGACCTCGTCGCGCTCGGCACGATCGCCGACGTGGTGCCGCTCGACGCCGTCAACCGCGCGCTGTGCGCGCAGGGCCTCGCGCGGATCCGCGCCGGCCGCTGCCAGTCCGGGATCGCCGCGCTGTTCGCCGTCGCGCGGCGCGACGCGTCGCGCGCCAGCGCGCGCGACCTCGCGTTCGTCGTCGGGCCGCGGATCAATGCCGCCGGCCGCCTCGACGACATGACGCTCGGCATTCGCCTCCTCGCCTCCGACGACGACGCCGAGTCGCGCCGGATC
Organism: Burkholderiales bacterium; assembly: GCA_025935675.1. Classification (GTDB taxonomy): domain Bacteria; phylum Pseudomonadota; class Gammaproteobacteria; order Burkholderiales; family Casimicrobiaceae; genus VBCG01. The sequence goes on along the minus strand of JAICUU010000008.1, from coordinate 26,165 downwards.
GCGGCGCGCCTTGCCGCGCTCAACGACGAGCGCCGCGCGATCGAGGCGTCGATGCGCGACGACGCGCTCGCCGCGCTCGCGCGCGTCGACGAGGCGACGCTCGACGCTCGCCACTCGATCTGCCTCGCCGACGATGCCTGGCACCAGGGCGTCGTCGGCATCGTCGCCTCGCGCCTGAAGGAGCGCTTCCATCGACCGGCGATCGTGTTCGCGCCCGGCGATGCGGACGACCTCAAGGGCTCGGGACGGTCGATCGACGGCTTCCACCTGCGCGACGCGCTGGAGCGCGTCACGAGCGACGCGCCCGGCGTCATTCGCCGCTTCGGCGGCCACGCGATGGCGGCGGGCCTGACGATCGGGCGCGATGCGCTCCCGCGCTTCGTTGCGGCGTTCGAGACGGTGGCGCGCGCGGCGATCGCGCCGTCCGCGCTCACCCGCACCGTGCTGACGGACGGCGCGCTCGCCGACGGCGAGCTTTCGCTCCCCCTCGCCGAGGCGATCGAGCGCGGCGTCTGGGGCCAGGGTTTCCCGGCGCCGAGCTTCGAGGCCGAGCTCGACGTGCTCGAGCAGCGGGTCGTCGGCAGCGGCCACCTGAAGTTGCGGGTGCGCTGCGGCGGAGTCGCGGTCGACGCGATGCTGTTCGGCCGTGCCGAGCCGGTGCCCGCGCGCATTCGCGCCGTCTACACCCTTCAGGTCGATCGCTTTTCGGGAGAGGAAGCGCTCACTATCATTGTCGACCACTGGCTGCCCGCGACGGGTTAACCCTGCCCACGGCGAGCGCAAGCGCGTCTCGCGGGCGCAACATCCGCGCAATGTACATCGTCCAGAGGCCGCCGACCCGCATCGACCTCACGTATATAAATCTTTGAAACAATTGAAATATTTAGGATTCAACCGCCCGACTTGGCATTTTGACCTCGTCCTGGCGCGGCTTGTGCATCGCAATATTTCGGGCTAGAGTGCGCGGGGATTTGGCGGTCCGTTCCCCCGATGGACAGGCCGGCCCGCCCGGAGATTCGCCTCATGCGACTGCAGGACAAGGTTTCCATCATCACCGGCGGCGGCCAGGGCATCGGCCGCGCGACCTCGGTCAAGTTCGCGCACGAAGGCTCGCGCGTCGCCGTCTGCGACATCAACCTCGCCCCCGCGCAGGAGACCGCCGACGCGATTCGCGCGGCCGGGGGCGAAGCGCTGGCCTTCGAGGTCGACGTCACCGACAAGGGGAGCATCGCGCGGATGGTCGAGGCGGTGATGGCGGCGTGGGGCCGCATCGACACGCTGGTCAACAACGCCGGCATCGTCCAGGACGCGCGCCTGGCCAAGATGACCGACGAGCAGTTCGAGCGCGTCATCGACGTCAACCTGAAAGGTGTCTACAACTGCACGAAGGCGGTCGTCGACATCATGCTCGCGCAGAACTCGGGCTGCATCCTCAACGCGTCGTCGATCGTCGGCCTGTACGGCAACTTCGGCCAGACCAACTACGCGGCGACCAAGTTCGGCGTGATCGGCATGGTCAAGACCTGGGCGCGCGAGCTCGGCGGCAAGGGCATTCGCGCCAACGCGATCTGCCCTGGCTTCATCGAGACGCCGATCCTCGCGTCGATGCCGGAAAAGGTGCTGAACCTGATCCGCGACAAGGTGCCGATGGGTCGCCTCGGCCGTCCCGAGGAAATCGCCAACACCTACGCGTGGCTCGCGTCGGACGAGGCGTCCTACATCAACGGCGCGGTCATCGAAGTCTCGGGCGGCGTCACGATCTAGCGCGATCCGCGTACGCGGGGCCGCTCGCGGCGCTGCGCGCGACGGCAATCGTCGGTCGCGGCACGTCATCCATCGGTCGAGCTTTCCCGCAGCCGCGCGGGCCGGGTAGCATTCGGCATCGCCCGAAGGAACCCGTCCCTTGCGCATTCCGTACCTCGTTGCCGCCTGCGCGGCCACCGTTGCCATCGCCGCCGCCGGCTCGCACGCCGAGACCATCGGCGGCAATCCGGGGCCTCAATACAACTACATTTGCCCGGATGCCGACGGCAAGCCGCCGCTCGACTGCTACTTCGACGCGGTCGGCCACCTCTACACGATGTGCAAGCACGTGAAGAGCATCGAGATCCTCGAGTTCGGCTACGAGAAATCGACCGATGGCACCAACGGCGCGAAGAGCGACTCGTGCCTCGCCAAGCAGAAGCTCAACATGACGCGCCCCTACCAGGCGGCGCTCAAGTCGGCGACGCGCTCGGCGAAGGCGGTCGACGGCCTGCGCGCGCTCAACGCCGAATGGCTGCAGGCGATGGCCGACCTCGGCTGGCGAAAGGGCGAGAGCGACACCGTCTACAAGGCGCGCACGATGGAGCCTTACGAGAAGTTCGCCGCGACGATCGTCGACATCCAGACGTCGCTGCAGCTCGCCGACGCGGCGAAGGACAAGAAGAAGACCGCGGCGCAGTCGCACAAGCCCGCGGCGAAGGCGGCCACCAAGAAGGCGACGCACTGACCTCCACGACGATCGACAGCGACGCGCCCGTCACGGACGACGTCGCCGACAGCACGCTCGCGGCGATTTTCGACGAGGGCGGCGCATTGGCGCAAGCGATGCCCGGCTTTCGGCGCCGCGCGTCGCAGGTGGCGATGGCCGACGCGGTGCTGCGCACGATCCGCAGCGCCGGGCGCCTCGTCGCGGAGGCCGGCACGGGCACCGGCAAGACGTTCGCCTACCTCGTGCCCGCGCTGCTCGAAGGCGGCAAGGTCATCATCTCGACCGGCACGAAGACGCTGCAGGACCAGCTCTTCGAGCGCGACCTGCCGATGGTGCGCGATGCGCTCGCCGTGCCGCTCACGCTGGCGCTTCTGAAGGGCCGCGCCAACTACATCTGCCTGCACCATCTCGAGCGCACGTCGCGCGAGGGCCGGCTGCCGTCGCGCGAGGACGCCCGCCATCTCCCGAAAATCGTCGCGTTCGCGCACGCGTCGGAGCGCGGCGACCGCGCGGGCCTCGCCGACGTGCCCGAGAACGCGTCGATCTGGCCTCTCGTCACGTCGACGCGCGAGAACTGCCTCGGCTCGAACTGCGCGTTCTTCCGCGAGTGCTTCGTGATGAAGGCGCGCAAGGAGGCGCTCGACGCCGACGTCGTCGTCGTCAACCACCACCTGTTCTTCGCCGACGTGATGCTGCGCGACGAGGGCGTCTCCGAGCTCCTGCCCGCCTGCGACACGGTGATCCTCGACGAGGCGCACCAGCTTCCCGACACCGCGACGCTGTTCTTCGGCGAGCAGGCGACGTCGGGACAGGTCGCCGATCTCGCGCGCGACGCCGAGGCGGCGCTGCGCGGCGCCGCGCGCGACATGCCCGAGCTCGGCGACGCGCCGGGCGAGCTTCAGCCGGCGGCGAAGCGGCTGCGGCTCGCGCTCGGCGAGGGCACCGGCAAGATGCCGCGCGAGGCGGCGCTCGCGCAGCGCGACGTCGTCGACGCGCTCGACGCGCTGTGCGCCGCCGCCGATCGCGCGGCGGCGAGCCTCGCCGTCGTCGCCGACCGCAGCGAGGATCTCGCCACGCTCGCCGCGCGCGCCGACGACCTCGCCGCGCGGCTCGCGCGCTGGCGGCACGCGAGCGACGAGGCAGGCGAGGCGTTCGTGCGCTGGGTGGACCTGACGCCGTACGCGTTCCTGCTGCACGCGTCGCCGCTGTCGGTCGCGCGCGTGTTCCGCCGCCAGGTCGAGTCGTCGGCGCGCGCATGGATCTTCACCTCGGCGACGCTCGCGGTCGCCGGCGACTTTCGCCTCTACACGACGACGCTCGGCCTCGACGATGCAAAGACCGGCACGTGGCCGAGCCCGTTCGACTACGCGCGACAGGCGCTGCTCTACCTGCCGCGCGACCTGCCGGCGCCCGGCGCGCCCGGGCACACCGATGCATTGGTCGACGCGATGCTGCCGGTGCTCCGCGCGAGCGGCGGGCGCGCGTTCCTGCTGTTCACGACGCTACGCGCGCTCAACCGTGCGCGCGAGCGCATCGCCGAGGCGTTCGCGCGCGAAGGCCTCGACTTCCCGGTGCTCGTGCAGGGCGACGGCTCGAAGACCGAGCTCCTCGAGCGCTTCCGCCGGCTCGGCAACGCGGTGCTGCTCGGCTCGGCGAGCTTCTGGGAAGGCGTCGACGTCGCCGGCGACGCGCTGTCGGTCGTCGTCATCGACAAATTGCCGTTCGCGCCCCCCGACGATCCGCTGCTCGCCGCGCGATTGCAGAAGCTCGAGGAGGATGGCGGCAACGCGTTCCGCGACTGGCAATTGCCGCAGGCGGCGATCAGCCTGAAGCAGGGCGCGGGCCGGCTGATCCGCACCGAGACCGATCGCGGCGTGCTGGTGATCGGCGATCCGCGGCTCGTCGAGAAATCCTACGGCAAGACGTTGTGGCGGAGCCTGCCGCCGATGCGGCGCACGCGCGAGCTTGCCGACGTCGCGGCGTTCTTCGCCGCCGGCGACTAGCCGGTTACCAGAGCTTCCACCACGGCTTCGGCGCCGCGGCGACGAGGAAGCGGCTCTGCGGGTACGTCGCCTCGAGGATGCGACGGCTGTCGTCGCGAAGCTGCGTGAGGCCCATCTTGTCGTAGGCCTTGATCATCACGTCGAGCGCTTCCTCGTTGGCCGGCTGCTTCGGATAGACGAGCAGCGAAGCCTGTGCGCGGTTGGCGGCGGCGACGTAGGCGCCGCGGTTGTAGTAGTAGCGCGCCACGAGCACCTCGTGCCGTGCCATCGCATTGGCGAGGAAGCGCAGCCGGTAGCGCGCGTCCTCGCTGTACTTGCTGTCCGGAAACCGCGCGACGAGCTCCTTGAACGCCGCGTACGAGTCGCGCATCGCCTTCGGGTCGCGCTCCGCCGGATCGAGCTCGTAGACGTAGCCCAGGATCCCCTGGTCCTCGCGGAAGTAGACGAGGCCCTTGAGGTAGAGCGCGTAGTCGACGTTGGGATGGTTCGGATACGTGCGGATGAAGCGGTCGCACGCGGCGGTCGCCGTCTCGGCCTCGCCCAACCGGTAGTTCGCGTACGCGCCCTCGAGGATCGCCTGCTGCGCGAAACGCCCGTACGGGAAGCGGCCCTCGATCTTGTCGAAGAGGCTTGCAGCGCGTGTAAAATTGCCGTCGGTGAGCGCCTCGTGCGCCTCCTTGTACAGGCGCTCGGCCGACCAGCCGGTCGTCTCGTCCTTGCCCATGTCCGGCAGCAGGCTGCATCCGCCCGCGAGCAGCGCGCACAGCGCGACGATCGCGAATCCGCGAAGACGATTGAGGAACAGCGCAGCGGTCATCGGCGGCATCGATCGGACAACGTGACAGCCGCGAATTATACGCCGCCGCCCATGCGCGAACCCGCGGCGGAGGCCTCCGCCGACGACGTCGTCGTGCCGCCGGAAATGGCGGGCCTGCGGCTCGACCTGGCACTCGCACGCCTGCTGCCGCAGCATTCGCGCAACCGCATCCAGGGCTGGATCGCCGCCGGCGACGTCACCGTCGACGGCGCCGTGCGCGCGCCGCGTCATCGCCTCGCCGGCGGCGAGCGGCTGCGCATCGCCGCGCCGCCCGTCGAGCCCGACACGACGCACGCCGGCGAGGCGATCGCGCTCGCGATCGTGTACGAGGACGACGCGATCATCGTCGTCGACAAGCCGGCCGGTCTCGTCGTCCACCCGGGCGCGGGCAACCGCGGCGGCACGCTGCAGAACGCGCTGCTGCACCACGCGCCGTCGCTCGCCGGCATCGCGCGCGCCGGCATCGTGCACCGCCTCGACAAGGACACGAGCGGCCTCCTCGTCGTCGCGCGCACGCCGGAGTCGCAGACCGCGCTGGCGCGCGCGCTCGCCGCGCGCGACGTGCATCGCGACTACCTCGCGATCGCATGGGGCGACATCGAGCGCGCGGTCACCGTCGATGCGCCGATCGGCCGCCATCCGGTGGCGCGCACGACGATGGCCGTCGTCGAGGGCGGCCGCGCGGCGCGCACGCATGTCGCGCCACGCGAGCGCTACGCGATCGCGACGCTCGTCAAGTGCACGCTGGAGACCGGCCGCACGCACCAGATCCGCGTCCACCTCGCCGCGATCCGCCATCCGATCGTCGGCGATGCCGCATACGGCCGCGCGCGCGACGTTCCCGGCCTGCCGGCGATGCGGCGCCAGGCGCTGCACGCGTGGCGGCTCGCGCTCGATCATCCGGTGACCGGCGCGCAGATGCGCTGGCAAGCCGAGCCACCGGACGATTTCATGGCGTTGCAGCGGGCGCTGCAAGAGCGCGCGAATGGCTGAAACGACGCGCGGCGCGCAAATACATGCCACGACACGCTTCGCGCACGCGCATGGCTGACGCGACTCCAGCGCGCGCGACGGCCGACGCGACCCCGCCGCGCGCAATCGCTGACGCCGCGCTCGCGGCGCGCTTCGCCGCGCGCCGCCTCGACTGGATCGTACCCGCGTGGCGGGCGCCAGCGCGGGTGCACGCGTTCGCCACGACGCGCAACGGCGGCGTGTCGCAAGGCACGAGCGCGTCGCTCGACGTCGGCGGCGCGCGCGAAGGCGACGACCCCGCGATCGCCGAGAACCGGCGCCGCGTCGGCGAATGGCTGCCCGCCCCGCCGGTGTGGCTCGAGCAGGTGCATGGGGCCGACGTCGTCGAGGTCGGGCGCGGCAACGTCGATGCGTTGCGCAATGCACCGCCACGTGCCGACGCGCTGGTCACGCGCCTCGCCGGCAGCCCGCTCGCGATCCGCGTCGCCGACTGCATTCCCGTGCTGCTCGCGGCACGCGACGGCGGCGCGATCGGCGCGGCGCACGCGGGCTGGCGCGGGCTCGCGGGCGGCGTCGTCGAGGCGACGCTCGACGCGATGCGCGTGAAGCCGCCGGACATCGTCGCGTGGCTCGGGCCCGCGATCGGCGCGACGGCGTTCGAGGTCGGCGACGACGTGCGCGACGCGTTCGCCGCGGATGACGCCGGCGCCGCCGCGCACTTCGTCCGCCATCGCGAAGGCAAGTGGCTTTGCGACCTGCGCGCGCTTGCGCAGCGGCGCCTCGCCGCCGCCGGCGTGACCGCCGTCGACGTCGTCACCGCATGCACGCACGGCGATCGCGCGCGCTTCTTCTCCTATCGCCGCGACGGCCCGACCGGGCGCATGGCGGCGCTCATCTGGCGCGACGATCGCTGACGGCCGCACCCGTGGCGCAGGGGCGCCGCCTGCCACGCCTCGCGAGCCGCCACCGCGGCCGCTGCGCTAACATCGGCGCCCGATGCATGTCGCCGGCTACCTCGAGGTCTTCCTCGCCGCGCTCGCCGCCGGCGTGCTGGCGACGGTGGCGGCCGGCGCGTCGCTGGCGCTACCCGCGACGCTGGTGCCGCGCCTCGTGTCGTTCGCGGTCGGCGCGCTGCTCGGCGCGGTGTTCGTCGAGCTGCTGCCCGACGCCCTCGCGCGCGGCGATCCGCAAGCGGTGATGGCGACGGTGCTCGCGGGGCTGCTCGCGTTCTTCCTGCTCGAGAAGCTCGTGCTGTGGCGGCACAGCCATGGCGACGCGCCGCACGACGACGCGCGCGACGAGACCGAGCACGCGCATGCGATGCACACCGCGCATGCGCACGGCCACGACCAGGGCCGCTCGGGCCTGATGATCCTGATCGGCAACAGCGTGCACAACGTCTGCGACGGCATCGTCATCGCCGCGGCGTTCCTCGCGGATTCGCGCTTGGGGCTCGTCACCACGCTCGCGATCGTCGCGCACGCGCTGCCGCAGCAGATCGGTGATTTCGCGGTGCTGCTGCACTCGGGCTACACACGCGGCCGCGCGTTTGCCGTCAACGTCGCGACCGGCGTCGCCACGCTGGCCGGCGCCACGGCCGGCTATTTCGCGCTCGCCGCGATGGCGGGGATCCTGCCGACGGTGCTCGCGATCGCGTCGGCGAGCCTCCTCTACGTCGCGGTCGCCGACCTCATTCCCAGCCTGCACCGGCGGCCCGAGCCGCTCGAGACGCTGAAGCAGATGCTGCTGATCGTGTCAGGGGTCGCGGTCATCGCGCTGGTCCACCTCGCGCTCGAGCCCTGACGACGGCGATGTCGCGGCGCGCGCCTCTGCGTCGGCACGCCGCCGGCGCAACCGCAGGAGCGCGATCCATCCGCAGAGCGCGACGGGCGCGAGACCGGCGAGGGCGAACAGGGCGATGCCCGCGGCCGCGCTCTTCATCGTGAGCGAGATCGCGCCGATCACGTAGAGCCAGCCGGCGATGACGATGTGCACCGGCGACGATTGAATGTTGCAGTGCGTGCACGATACCATCGACGTCACGGCCCTCGCCTCCGACGGCCGCATGCCCGCCGGCCGTCCGTGCTGACCCTCGACCAACCCGCGCTCGCCGATCTCGCGCCGCTCGCCGAAGCCTGGCAACGCGCCGGCGCCGATTGGGCGCGCTTCTGGACGAAGCCGCTCGGCGCCGCGACGCCCGCGACCGATGCCGCGCAGGCGACCGCGGCCGTGCAAGGCGACGCGCTCGCCGCACTCGACCGCGATTACGCGGCGCGCAGCGCCGCGCTGTGGCGGGCCGTCCTGCATCTCGAGGCGGGCGGCACGCTTCCCGAGGTCGCCACGCCGGAGCCGGACGACCGGCGCTTCGACGCGCCCGAATGGCGGACCATCCCGTGGTTCTCGTTCCTGCGCCAGGCGTATCTCCTCCGTGCCGAATACCTGACCGCGCGCGTGAACGCGCTGCCGCTCGCGCCGCGCGACGCCGCGCGCGCGGCGTTCTACACCCGCCAGGCGATCGAGGCGCTCGCGCCGGCCAACTTCCTCGCGGGCAATCCGGCCGCGCAAAAGCGCGCGATGGCCACCGGCGGCGCGAGCCTCATGCACGGCGCCGCGAACCTCTATGCGGACATGCGCGCCGGGCGCGTGACCATGAGCGATCCCGACGCGTTCGAGGTCGGTCGCAACCTCGCCGTCACGCCGGGCAGCGTCGTCTACCGCAACGAGCTGATCGAGCTGATCCAGTACGACGCGACGACACCGAAGGTGGCGCGACGGCCGCTCGTGATCGTGCCGCCGTGCATCAACAAGTACTACATCCTCGATCTCGGCGCGCAGAACTCGTTCGTTCGCCACGCGGTCGACGCGGGACACACGACGTTCATCGTGTCCTGGCGCAACATCCCTGCGGAGCTTGGCCGGCTCACCTGGGACGACTACCTCGCGCAAGGCGTCGAGCAGGCGATCGACGTCGCGAAGTCGGTCAGCGGCAGCCGCACGGTCAATGCGCTCGGCTTCTGCGTCGGCGGCACGCTGCTCGCGAGCGCGCTCGCGGTGATGGCGGCGCGCGGCGACCGGTCGGTGGCGAGCCTGACGCTCCTCGCGACGATGCTCGACTTCGAGGATCCGGGCGAGATCGGCGCCTACATCACGCCGGAGTTCATGGCGTCGGTCGCGCCGGCGATGCGGATGGGTGCGCGGATGCCGGGCGCGACGCTGGCGGGGGCATTCGCGAGCCTGCGCGCCAACGAGCTCGTGTGGCGCTACGTCGTCGCCAGCTACCTCGAGGGCCGCACGCCGCCGGCGCTCGACTTGCTGCACTGGAACGGCGACTCGACCAGCCTGCCCGGGCCGATGTTCGCGTATTACCTCGACAGCATGTACGTGCACAACCGGCTGCGCGAGCCCGGATCGCTGACGATGCAGGGCGAGGCGGTCGACCTTTCGCGCATCCGCTGCCCAGCCTACGTGATGGCGAGCCGGCGCGATCACATCGTGCCGTGGAAGAGCGCCTGGCGCACCACCGCGCTCGTCGGCGGCGACGCGACGTTCGTGCTGGGGGCGTCCGGGCACATCGCCGGCGTCGTCAATCCACCGGCGCCGCGGAAGCGCAACTACTGGACCGGCGAGCGAAACGGCGGCGATCCCGACGCATGGCTCGCGCGCGCCACGTCGAATCCGGGCAGTTGGTGGCCACACTGGACGCGCTGGCTCGCGGCGTACAAGGGTGGCACGCGCGCGGCACCCTCCGCGACGGGCAACGCGGCGTTCGCGCCGCTCGCGCCGGCGCCGGGCCGTTACGTACACGAGGCCGCGACCTGAATGGCGCGCGGCGGCAAGGCACGATCCACATCGACAACGACGAGGAGGACGACATGGCAGCGACACGGCGCGTGGCCCTGGTGACCGGGGGGATGGGCGGCTTGGGCGAGGCGATCTGCATCAAGCTCGCCAAGCTCGGCGACGACGTCGTCACCACGTACTCACCCGGCAACACCAAGGCATCCGAATGGCTCGAGGGCATGAAGGCGCAGGGTTACGCGTTCCGCGCCTACCCCTGCGACGTCGCCGACTATGCGTCGACGGCCGACTGCGTCGCCAAGGTGGCGAGCGACATCGGCCCGATCGACATCCTCGTCAACAACGCCGGCATCACGCGCGACATGACGTTCCGCAAGATGGACAAGGCCAACTGGGACGCCGTGATAAAGACCAACCTCGACTCGTGCTTCAACATGGCGAAGCAGGTGTGCGACGGGATGGTCGAGCGCGGCTGGGGACGGATCGTCAACATCTCGTCGGTCAACGGCCAGAAGGGCGCGTTCGGCCAGACCAATTACTCGGCGGCGAAGGCCGGCATGCATGGCTTCACCAAGGCGCTCGCGCTCGAGGTCGCGCGCAAAGGCGTCACCGTCAACACGATCTCGCCCGGCTACATCGGCACGAAGATGGTGATGGCGATTCCCAAGGAGGTCCTCGACTCCAAGATCGTCCCCCAGATCCCGATGGGCCGCCTCGGCAAGCCCGAAGAGGTGGCGGGCCTCGTCGCTTACCTGACGAGCGACGAGGCGGCGTTCCTGACCGGCGCCAACATCGCCATCAACGGCGGCCAGCACATGCAATAAAAAAAGCCCCGCCGGTGACGGCGGGGCTCGAAGTCTGCATTCCGTCAGGAGGAGGAGAGGAATACAGGGCACCTGCCGCGGAGGTCCCGGGAGGGACATGCGGCAGTGCACAAATCCACTTTACCACCGCTGCCGAGAGAGTTAAATATAAAGGCGTAAAAATTTATTGCCATGCACAATCGTGCACGGTCGGCGTGGCTCTCCCGGATGAAAAAAGCCCCGCCTCCATTGGGAGGCGGGGCCTGTCGATCGACTTCGCGCAATCGCTATGACCGGTCGCGCTTCACGCTTTCGTCATCCAACCCACATCAGGTGGACCCGCGGCCGGAACCGCGAGTTCCCTGGTGGGTGCGGTATTACTTGCGGCCCTTGGCCGGCTTCGCGGTCGACGCCGCGGCGGCGCGGACGCTCGCATCGGCCAGGCTCACGACCTGCTTGGTTGCGCGCTGGAACTGGTCGAACGCGGCGGTCGAGGCGGCAAAGGTCGACCGGAACGCGTTGACGGCGGCATCCGAGCCCGCCGGCGCGCTCTTGGCGGCCTTGTCGACGATCGCGGAGACGCCCTTCGAGTACGTGTTCCACGCGTCTTCGGCGATTGCCGTGTACTCGCCTTGGGCTTCCGAGGCGAGCGCATAGAGCGTGCGGCCGTAGCCGACGGCGGCCTGGACGTTCTCTTCGGCGACCTTGGCGCGAAGCGCGAAGAGCTCCTGGACGTCGCGGACGCCCGCGACGGCCTGCGCGTTCTCGACGCCGTGCGCGAACGCGGCCTTGGCGGCGGTGACGTTGAGCCGGAAGAGCTTCTCGGCGTTCTCGATCGAGAGCGCGGCAAAGCGGGTGGCGTTGGCGACGCCGACCTTGTTGAGCTCGGCGAATTGTTCGGTTGCGTACATGGTGCTTCCTTTCGTGGTCTCAGTCATGGAACCGTTACCGTGAACGTTGCCGGATATCCCCGCTGGGGACGAGGCACCGGCGGCGCTCGCGTATCCTGTGACGGCGCGGTCTTTACGTCCCGACGAGGCCGTCCGCGGCGCCCTGGCTTTACACCGGATGCTGCACCGCACAAACGCAGTATAGGGACGGCAAATCCCCAAGTCAAGGGTTTTTTACTGCACTGCAGCATCCGGCCCCTGCGAGGCCGGGAAGGGCGTCCAAACGGCCGATAAATCAGGGGGTTATAATCGCGCCCTCGGCCCCCGGACATCCCCATGAGCGCTTCCCCCCGCATCATCAAGAAGTACCCCAACCGGCGCCTCTACGACACGGCCAACAGCGGCTACATCACGCTCGTCGACGTGAAGCAGATGGTCCTCGACAACGTCGAGTTCCAGGTGGTCGACGCCAAGAGCGGCGACGACCTGACGCGCAGCATCCTGCTGCAGATCATCCTCGACGAGGAATCGGGCGGCGTGCCGATGTGGAGCTCGGAAATGCTCGCGCAGATGATCCGCTTCTACGGCAGCGCGCAGCAGACGATCATGGGCCAGTACATGGAGCAGAACGTCAAGGCGTTCCTCGCGATCCAGAAGAAGCTGCAGGACCAGGCGCGGCAGGTATACGGCGACAAGATGATGCTGACGCCCGACCTGTGGAAGCAGTTCATGCAGATGCAGGCGCCGGCGATGCAGGGGATGCTCGGCAACTACCTCGAGCAGAGCGCGCGGCTCTTCATGGACATGCAGCAGCGGATGCAGGACCAGACGCGCGGCATGTTCACGTCATTCCCGTTCCCGAACTTCGCGGCACCGCCTCAAAACGCACCCGACGACGACGACAAGCGCTGAACGCGCACGACGCATCGCAGCAACGGCGCTTGTGCGCCGCAGTAGCTGCATCGCAATCCGCCCGATGAGCCCGTCCCTCGCCCCGAAGCGCGCCGCGCGCAGGGTATCCCGATGAGCGCCGCACGCAAGGCCGCTGCCGCGGCGCCCCGCGTCGGCTTCGTGTCGCTCGGCTGCCCGAAGGCGCTCGTCGACTCCGAGGAGATCCTGACGCGGCTGCGCGCCGAGGGCTATGCGATCGCGCCATCGTACGAGGGCGCCGACCTCGTCGTCGTCAACACCTGCGGCTTCATCGACGCGGCGGTCGCCGAATCGCTCGACGCGATCGGCGAGGCGCTCGCCGAGAACGGCAAGGTGATCGTCACCGGCTGCCTCGGCGCCAAGGGCGGCGGCGATTTCGTGCGCGCCGCGCATCCGAAGGTGTTGGCAGTGACCGGGCCGCACGCCGCCGGCGAGGTGCTCGACAACGTCCATGCGCACCTGCCGAAGCCGCACGACCCGTTCGTCGACCTCGTGCCGCCGCAAGGGATCAAGCTGACGCCGCGCCACTACGCCTATCTGAAGATCGCCGAGGGCTGCAATCACCGCTGCACGTTCTGCATCATCCCGTCGATGCGCGGCGACCTCGCCAGCCGCCCGATCGGCGACGTGCTGGGCGAGGCCGAGCGCCTGCTGAAGGCGGGCGTCAAGGAACTCCTCGTCATCTCGCAGGACACGAGCGCGTACGGCGTCGACGTTCGCTACCGGACGGGCTTCTTCCAGGGCCGGCCGCTCAAGACGCGGATGCACGAGCTCGTCGCCGCGCTCGACGCCCTCGCCCGCGCGCACGGCGCCTGGGTGCGGCTCCACTACGTCTACCCGTACCCGCACGTCGACGACGTCGTGCCGCTGATGCGCGCCGACGGCGCCGGCGGCGGCGTGCTGCCCTACCTCGACGTGCCGTTCCAGCATGCGAGCCCGCGCATCCTCAAGCTGATGAAGCGCCCGGCGGCGCCGGAAAAGGTGCTCGACCGCGTGCGCGCCTGGCGCCGCGAGCGGCCGGCCATGACGATCCGCAGCACGTTCATCGTCGGCTTTCCCGGCGAGACCGACGCCGAGTTCGAGGAGCTGCTCGCGTTCCTCGACGAGGCGTCGCTCGACCGCGTCGGCTGCTTCGCGTATTCACCGGTCGAGGGCGCCGCCGCCAACGCGTTGCCCGACCCGGTGCCCGATGCCGTCAAGGAGGAGCGCCGCGCGCGCTTCATGGCGAAGCAGGCGGCGATCAGCGCCGCGCGACTCGCGGCGAAGGTCGGCTCGACGCAAACCGTGCTTGTCGACGCGATCGAGGCGCGCGCGAGGAACCGGAAGGGCCGCGCGGTGAGCACGGTCGCGGTGGCACGCAGCGCCGCCGACGCGCCGGAGATCGACGGTACGGTCGTCGTCGACGACGGTGGCGACCTTGCGCCCGGCACGTTCGCGCACGTGACCATCGAGCGCGCGGGGGCGCACGACCTCGGCGGCCGGCTCGTTCCCGCCTGCTGACGCGATCGTCACGCCCGCGGCCCTTCGGCGTCGCGCCGCGCAATTGAACGACGTTACAATCCGGCGTCGGTCGACACGCCGGCGCGACGGGGAGGACGATGTCATTGCGATTGACCAACGCCGGGCATCTTCGCGTGTGGGCCGTGCTGTCGCTGGCCGCAGCGCTCACCGCGTGCAACCGTAAGCCGCCTGCCCTTCCGCCCGCGCCGCCGCAGGCGGTGACGACGGTCACCGTCGCCGCGCACGACGTGCCGGTCAATGCGGAGTTCGTCGCGCAGACGCAAAGCTCGCAGGCGGTCAACATCCAGGCGCGCGTGTCGGGCTTCCTCGACAAGCGCGTCTACACCGAGGGCGCGGTGGTCAAGGCCGGCCAGGTGCTGTTCCGGATGGACCCGAAGCCATTCCAGGCGCAGGTCGACGCCGCCAAGGCCGCGCTGCAGCGCAACCAGGCGGCGCTGCAGGTCGCGCAGGCGAACCTCGCGCGCACCAAGCCGCTCGCCGAGCAGAACGCGCTGTCGCAGAAGGACCTCGATGACGCGACCGGGCAGGCCGAGCAATCCGCGGCTGCCGTCGCGCAGGCGAAGGCGCAACTCGAGGAAGCCGAGCTCAACCTCTCGTACACGACGATCACGTCGCCGGTCGACGGCGTGTCGAGCTTCGCCGCGGTCGCCGAAGGCACGTACGTGAGCCCGCAGAACGCGCAGCTCACCACGGTGTCGGTGCTGACGCCGATGTGGGTGAACTTCAGCCTGTCCGAGAACGTGATGGAGCGCATCCGCCACGACGCGTCTTCGGGACGCCTCAAGATGCCGCCGACCAACGCGTTCGACGCCGAGATCGAGCTCGTCGACGGCTCGATCTTCCCGTACACGGGCCGCATCACGTTCGCCGACCCTTCGTACAACTCGCAGACCGGCACGTTCCTGATCCGCGTGTCGGTGCCGAATCCGCAAGGCGTGCTGCGGCCCAACCAGTACGTGCGCGTGCACCTGAAGGGCGCGCTGCGGCCGAACGCGATCCTGGTGCCGCAGCGCGCCGTCCAGCAGAGTGCCAAGGGCCACTTCGTGTGGCTGCTCGGCAAGGACGGCAAGGCCGCGATGCGGCCGGTCGACGTCGGCGACTGGAACGGCGACGACTGGTTCGTCGACCAGGGCCTCGAGAGCGGCGACACGGTGATCGTCGACGGCACGCTGCGCCTCACGCCCGGCGCCGAGGTCAACGCGACGCCGTACGTCGCGCCGCCGCGACCGGAGCCGCGCCGCGCCGCGGCGAAGTAGCCCGCCGCGCCCGGGGCTCGCATGTTCTCGCGCTTTTTCATCGAGCGGCCGATCTTCGCCGCGGTCGTCGCGATCATCTTCATGCTGGCCGGCGGACTGGCAGTGCTGTTCCTGCCGGTGCAGCAGTACCCGACGATCACGCCGGTGCAGGTCACCGTCTCGGCGACGTATCCCGGCGCGGACTCGAGGACGGTGGCCGACGCGGTGGCCGCGCCGATCGAGGCGCAGATCAATGGCGTCGACAACATGCTCTACATGTCGTCGACGAGCTCGTCGACCGGCCAGCTCACGCTGACCGTGTACTTCGCGATGAACACCGATCCCGACATCGCGCAGGTGCAGGTGCAGAACCGTGTCAACCTCGCGATGCCGCAGCTGCCGTCGGCGGTGACGCAGCTCGGCGTCTCGGTGCAGAAGAAGTCGTCGTCGATCATGATGCTGATCGCCGTCTACCCGAAGGGCGGCCGCTACACGAGCGACTTCGTCGCCAACTACGCGAACGTCTACGTGCTCGACGCGCTGAAGCGCGTGCCCGGCGCGGGCCAGGCGCAGATCATGGGCGTGCCCGACCAGGCGATGCGGATCTGGATGAACCCGGATCGGATGGCCTCCCTCGGCATCACGACGAGCGACATCGCGAGCGCCGTGCAGTCGCAGAACGCGCTGTTCGGCGCCGGGCAGATCGGCTCCAAGCCGACGTCGAATCCCGTCGAGCTCACGTTCCCGGTCGTGACGCAGCGGCCGTTCACCGACCCGCGCCAGTACGAGAACATCATCCTGCGCGCAAGCCAGGACGGCAGCGCGATCGTGCGCCTCGGCGACGTCGCGCGCGTCGAGGTGGGGCTCCGCCAGTACATCGTCGAAAGTCGCCTCGACAACGTGCCGGCGACCTACATCGCGGTGTTCCAGCAACCGGGCGCCAACGGCCTCAAGGTCTCGGCGGCGGTGCGCGCAGCGCTCGCCGAGATGAAGACGCGCTTCCCCGAGGGCATCGACTACACGATCTCGCTCGACACCAACGACTTCGTGCGCATCTCGATCCGCGAGGTGCTGAAGACGCTCGCCGAGGCGATGGTGCTGGTCGTGCTGATCGTGTTCCTGTTCCTGCAGAGCGTGCGCACGACGATCATCTGTGCCGTGGCGATCGTCGTGGCGCTGGTGACGACGTTCGCGGGGATGCTGGCGCTCGATTTCTCGATCAACCTCCTGACGCTGTTCGGCCTTGTGCTGGCGATCGGCATGGTGGTCGACGACGCGATCGTCGTCGTCGAGAACGTCGAGCGCAACATGCAGCAGCACCACCTCGACCCCAGGGCCGCGACGATCCGCTCGATGGGCGAGATCGCCACGTCGCTCGTTGCGGTGGTGCTGGTGATGGTGTCGGTGTTCGTGCCGGCGGCGTTCCTGCCGGGCACCACCGGGCAGCTCTACAAGCAGTTTGCGGTCACCATCGTCGTGTCGGTGACGATCTCGGGATTCATCGGGCTGACGCTGACGCCGGCGATGTGCGCGCTGATGCTGCGCCACGCGCCGCCGCGCACGCGCGGCTTCTTCGGATGGTTCAACCGCCAGGTGACCCGCGTCACCGACGCGTTCGGCCGCGCGGTGAACGTGGTCATCGCGCGGATGGCGATCGCGCTCGTGCTGCTCGTCGTGCTGCTCGGCGCCATCTGGGGGCTGTTCCACGTGCTGCCGACGGCGTTCGTGCCGCAAGAGGACCAGGGCTACGTGATGGCGGCGATCGTGATGCCGGAGGCCGCAAGCATCGATCGCACGCAGGCGGTGTCCGAGCGAGTCGACGCGGCGCTGGCGAAGATCCCGGGCGTCGACCGGCGCGCGATGATCACCGGCTACAGCCTGCTCGACGGCGGGTTCCAGACCAACGCCGGCGCGTTCTTCGTGACGCTCAAGGACTTCGACGAGCGCTACGCGTCGATCGCCACCGCCAGGGAGCAGAATGCGCGCGCGGTGCTGACGACGCTCTATCGCGAGATGCAGTCGATTCCCGGCGGCTTCGTCATCCCGATCGCGCCGCCCGCGGTGCCGGGGCTCGGCACCACCGGCGGCTTCGAGTTCTGGATCCAGGACACCGGCGCCGGCGATCCGGCGCAGCTCGGCGCCGTGCTGCAGGACTTCCTCGCCAAGGCGCGCGAGCGACCCGAGCTCACCGGGCTCGCGTCGACGTTCCGCGCCAACACGCAGCAACTGCGCGCCAACGTCAACCGCGACAAGGCGACACTGCTCGGCGTGCCGATCCAGGACGTCTACAGCGCGATCCAGGCGCAGTTCGGCTCGCTGACGGCGAGCCAGTTCAACGAGTTCAGCCGCGTGTGGTGGGTGGTGCTGCAGTCGGACGCGCGCTTCCGGTTGGCGCCCGACGACCTGACGCGCCTGTACACGCGCTCGAGCGACAACAAGATGGTTCCGCTGTCGGCGCTGGTGTCGACCGAATGGGTGTCGGGCCCCGACCTGCTGCCGCACTTCAACGGCTTCCCCGCCGCCAAGATCATCGGCAGCAACACGCCCTCGTACAGCTCGGGCGACGCCATCACGGCGATGGAGGCGGTCGCCAAGGAGGCGCTGCCCGCCGGCTACACGTTCGCGTGGTCGGGCGTCGCGTACGAGGAGAAGCAGTCGGGCGGCACGTCGGCGGTCGCGTTCCTGTTCGGCTTCATCATCGTGTTCCTCGTGCTCGCCGCCCAGTACGAGTCGTGGGCGCTGCCCGGCGCGGTGATGACCGCGGTGCCGTTCGGCATCCTCGGCGCGTTGCTCTTCGCGTGGATGCGCGGGCTTTCCAACGATGTGTATTTCCAGATCGGACTCCTCGTGCTGATCGGGCTCGGCGCCAAGAACGCGGTGCTGCGCGTGTCGGCCGCAGTGGAGTTCCGCAACGCCGGCAAGTCGATCGAGGAGGCGACGGTACTGGCCGGCGAGCAGCGGCTGCGGCCGATCATCATGACCTCGCTCGCGTTCGCGGTCGGCGTGCTGCCGCTCGCGCTCGCCGTCGGCGCGGGCGCCAATGCGCGCCATTCGATCGGCACCGGCATCATCGGCGGGATGATCGGCGAGACGACGCTCGCGATGCTGTACGTGCCGCTGTTCTTCTACATCTTCGATCGCCTTAAGGAGCGGCGCGCGGCGCGCGCGCCGGGCAGCGAGCCGCCTGCGCCGCCCGAGGCGCCTGCGCCCACCGAACCGCCGGCGACGGGCGACGATGCGGCCGCCGCCGCGAAAGCCGGCTGATGCGCGCGCGTTCGCTTCTCGCCATTGCCGCCGCGCTCGGCGCGTCGGCCTGCACGATGGGACCCGACTACGCGCGGCCCGCGGTCGACGTGCCGACTGCATACCGCACGCCGACGGCGCCGATCGCCGCCGACGAGGGCACATGGTGGAAGGCGTTCGGCGATCCAGTGCTCGACGCGCTGGTCGACGAGGCGATCGCGCACAACCGCACGCTCGAGATCGCCACCGCGAACGTCGAGGCGGCGGCGGGCGTGCTCACGCAGGCGCGCTCGCAGCTCTTCCCGCAGGTCGGCTACGCCGGCAGCGGCCAGCGCGAGCGCGTGCCCGACACCGGGCTCGCCGCGCTGCTGCCCAACTATCCGAACCCGCAGACGTCGTACCAGGCGCTGCTCACTGCATCGTGGGAGATCGACCTCTGGGGCCGCATCCGCCGGCTGTCCGAGGCCGCGCGCGCCAATCTCCTGGCCACCGCGGCCGCGCGCCAGGGCGTCGTGCTGTCACTCACGGCGTCGGTCGTGCAGAACTACATCACGCTGCGCGGCCTCGACCGCCAGCGCGAGATCTCGGGCGACACGCTCGGCGCCTACGCCGACTCGGTGAAGCTCTTCACGCTGCAGTTCAAGTACGGCCAGATCTCGCAGATGAATGTCGCGCAGGTGGAGTCGCAATACGAGACCGCGGCGGCGCAGATCCCGGCCATCGAGAGCCAGGTCGCGCAAGTCGAGAACGCGCTCGCGGTGCTGACGGGCCGCAACCCCGGCGCGATCGAGCGCGGCAAGACGATCGACGCGCTCGCGGCGCCCGATGTGCCGGCGGGCCTGCCGTCCGACCTCCTGCTGCGCCGCCCCGACATCGCGCAGGCGGAGCAGCAGCTCGTCGCAGCGAGCGCGCAGATCGGCGCGGCGCGCGCGCTCTACTTCCCGACGATCTCGCTGACCGGCGCGCTCGGCAGCACGTCCAACGCGCTCGACAACCTCTTCACGGGCCCGACGCGCGTGTGGAGCTATGCGGGGCAGCTGGCGGGGCCGATCTTCACGTTCGGCGCGGTCAGCGGGCAGGTCGCCTCCGCCGAGGCGCAGGCGCGCGCCGCCGAGGCCAACTACCGGCTCACCGTCGAGAGCGCATTCGCCGACGTCGACAACGCGCTGGTCGCGCACGCGAAGCTCGGCGCGCAGCACGATGCGCAGGCGAAGCTCGTCGCCGCGCTCGGCGACTACGCGCGGCTCGCGAAGCTCCAGTACAACGGCGGCTACGCGCCCTACTCCACGGTGCTGCAGGCCGAGCAGTCGCTGTTTCCGGCGCAGCTCCAGCTCGCCAGCGTGCGCACGAGCCTCCTCGTGTCGTCGGTCAACATCTACAAGGCGACCGGCGGCGGGACGCTGCCGGCGGACGGGATTCCCGCGCCGGCCATCCCTCTTGAGCCGGTGTTCTAGCCGACGATGCGGGGATCGTCCGGCGCGCGGGTCATTGCGCCGGCGGGAGCTTCACCGCGCCGAGGTCGGTCGCGAGCTTGGCGAGGATCTCGGAGAGCGCCGTATTGAGCGCGGCCACGTAGGCGTCGGCGTCACCGCCGCCGCAATCGACCTCGCGGCGATAGTCCTCCGACCAGAACGGCACGCCGCTGCCAATGTCGGCCTGCGACAGGTAGTAGTTGATCGCGATGACCGCCTTGCAGCGGCCTTGCACCGTGTGGTCGGCGTACAGCGAGCTGACGAAGCCGTCGAGCACGTAGTCGGCTTGCACCGGCGCGCCCGGCGCGGCGACATGCGTGAACGTGCGCGATCGCGACAGCGCGCGCGAGGTCTGCTCGGCGAGGATCGCCGACGGCGGCACGACGAACTCGTCGTAGTAGTCGGTCTCGTAGCGCAGCTCGCCCGCCTTGATGACGAAATTGCGGTCGCGGAACGGCCCGGCGACGTTGACGATGCCGATGCGCAGCGTTCCCGGCTGCGGCTTGGCGGCGACCGGCGGCGTCTTCGGCGTCAACAGGTACTGGGACTTGACCGGCGCGGGCCGCGTGAACGAGCAGCCGGCGGCGAGCGCGAGCGCGCAAAGCGCCATGACCGCGAGCGCGGCGCGCGAGACGAAGGGGCGATGCGTTGCGATGCTCATCGGCTGCGCTCCAGCGGCGGCGGCGGCTGGCCGAACAGGATGTTCGACGGATAGCGCTTGGCGTCCTCGGTGAGGTCGCGCAGGTTGTCCGTGATCCGCCGCAGGTTGTCGATCGTGGTCGCGAGGTCGGACTCGCCGCCGCCGGTGATCCGGTCGAGCCGCGACAGCGTGCGATCGAGATGCGCGATGCTGGACGCGAGCTTCGGATCGGAGACCAGCGCCTTGACGCTGGCCACCGCGGCATCGGCGTTGTCGGGCAGCCTCTGCCACGCCGGGTTGGAAAGCGTCTTCTTGAGCTCGGCGTTGGATTGGCGCAGCTCCGCCATCAGCGCCTGCGCCTCGTCCGAGAGCTTCTTCGTCTGCAGGCCGGCGAGCGTGCCGTCGAGACGGTCGAGCGTCGCGTTCGCGCGCTTCGACAGCTCGCCGGTGTCGATCGCCGCGAGGCGGTCGTTGGCGGTGATCATCAGCCGGTTGAGGTTGGCGATCGTGCCCTCGATGTCGAGCTTGTGCAGCCGGTCGATGATCTCCTGCGCGGCGTTGACGAACGCGGTCACTGTCGACGGCGCGCTCGGGATGTAGATGTAGTACGGCTTCCACTCGATCGGCAATACCGGCGGCGGCGGATCGACGTAGTCGACCTCGAGGTAGTTGGTGCCGGTGATCCCCTGGGGTGCCAGGCGCACGCGCAATCCGCGCTCGACCTCGAGGCGCGCGTTGTCGACGCTCGTCAGGTCGCCGGCCGCGGCGCGGCCGCCGACGAGCCGCGGCTCGAGCTGCGCCTCGACCATCACGTAGCGCGCGCGCTGCGTCATCGGCACGTCCTGCTGGTAGACGTTGTAGGTGAAGCCGATCGCCGTCACCTGGCCGATGACGACGCCGCGGTATTTCATCTTCGATCCGATGTCGAGGCCCTGCACCGACTCGTTGAAGTAGGTCTCGATCGTCACCTTGCGCACGAACCAGCGGCCCGAGCCGATGATCAGCAGCACGACGATCCCCGCCGCCACCGCCGCGATGACGAAGAGGCCGAGCTTGAAGTAGTTGGCGCGCTCGCTCATTTCGAAGCCTTAAGCCGCCGCCGCTTCCGCCTCGCGGCGGAAGAACTGGCGTACATACGCGTCGTCGCTCTCGTCGCGCAGCACGCGCGGGTCGCCGACAGCGGAGATGCCGCGGGTGCGCTTGTCGAGCATGATCACGCGGTCGGCGATCGCGTAGATGCTCGGCAGCTCGTGCGTGACGATGACGAACGTCATGCCGAGCGCGCGGCGCAATCGCAGGATCAGCGCGTCGAGCTCCGCCGAGGTGATCGGATCGAGCCCCGCCGAAGGCTCGTCGAGGAACAGGATCGGCGGGTCGAGCGCCATCGCGCGCGCGATCGCCGCGCGCTTTTGCATGCCGCCGGAGATCTCCGCGGGCAGGTGCCCCGAGAACTGCTCGAGGCCGACGAGCTCGAGCTTCATCCGCGCGACGAGGTCGATCGCCGCGGCCGGCAGCGCCGTGTATTCCTCGAGCGGCAGGCGCACGTTCTCGGCGAGCGTCATCGACCCGAACAGCGCGCCCGACTGGTACATGACGCCGATGCCCTTCAGGATGTCGCGGCGCTCGTCGCCCTCCGCCGCCGTGAGGTCGCGACCGTCGATGACGACGCGCCCCTCGAGGGGCGGATAGAGCCCGATCATGTGCTTCAGGAGCGTGCTCTTGCCGCTGCCCGATCCGCCCAGGATCACGAATACCTCGCCGCGCGCGACGCTGAACGACACGTGCTCGAGGATCACGCGCTCGTCGTAGCCGACGGTCAGGTCGTCGACGACGATGAGGGGGTCGGCGTCCGCCATGGCTTCAGATGTCGAGGACGAAGTAGAGGTACGCGAAGATGCCGTCGGCGATGACGAGCAGGATGATGCCCGAAACGACCGCGCGTGTCGCGCTGTCGCCGACGGCCGAAGCACCGGCGGACGTCTGCAGTCCGCGCATGCAGCCGACCGCAGCGATCAGGAACGCGAACACGAACGACTTCGCCCATCCGGCCATGAAGTCGGTGATGTCGACGGCGGAGTCGAGCTCCTTGAAGAACGTGACGAGCGGGATCTGGAACGTCTCCATCGTCAGCGCGCCGCCGGCCAGCGCGACGAGGTTGGCGAACAGCGTCAGGAGCGGCGTCATCAGGAGCGCGGCGATGATCCGCGGCGTCACCAGGAAGCGCACCGGGTCGAGTCCCATCGTCGTCAGCGCGTCGACCTCCTGGTTGACGGTCATCGTGCCGATCTCGGCGGCGAACGCGGCGCCCGAGCGCCCGGCGAGCAGGATCGCCGTCATCAGCGGGCCGAGCTCGCGCAGCACCGACAGGCCGAGGAGGTCGGCGACGAAGATCTCGGCGCCGAAGCGCTTCATCGGCACCGCCGACTGGAACGCGAGGATGAGGCCGAGCAGGAACGAGATCAGCGCGACGATCGGCAGCGCGTCGGCGCCGACGCCCTCGCAGATGCGCCACACGTCGCGCCAGCGCACGCTCGCGGGATGCGCGATCGCGTATGCGAGCGCGGCGGCGAGCGCGCCGACGAACGAAACCATCTCGGCGAGGTCGCGGCTGACGCGATACGTCGCGCGGCCGATCTCCGGCACGACGCCGAGCGGCTTCGGCGGCGGGTCGAGGTCGTGCTCGAGGCGCGCGAGGTCGAACTGGCGATAGAGCGTGTCGACGTCCGGTCGCATGCGCACGACCTCGACGGGCGCCGCGCGCGCATGCGAGGCGAGGTCGACCAGGAGCGCGATGCCGGCGCCGTCGCAGGATTCCACTTCCGCGGCGTCGACGGTGACCGGGCGCGCCGGCGCATCGTCGAGCGCGCGATGCACGGGGTCCCAGATCGACGGCACGCTCGCCGCGTCGAGGCGGCCGGCGAGCGCGATGACGCGGCGTCCGTCCGGCAGGTCGCTGACAGCGCAGGACGCCATCGCGCTCACCCGTCAGTGGCCGATGAGCTCGAGCTGCGTGCCGTAGACGCGCACGCGGTCGCCTTCGGCGAGCGTCGGCGGGTAGCTCTGGCGCAGCGAGCGCCGCGAGCCGTCGTCCATCCGCACGGTCACCTCCCAGCGCTTCTGCGGCGCGTTCGCCGGCGTGCGCGCGTAAGCGACGCCGCCAGCCGAGCCCAGCAGCACCATGCCGTCGTTGGTGAAGCCGCGGCCGATCGCAAACTGCGCGGTGACGCGGCCCGATTGCCCGGTGCCGTTGTCGCCGGCGAGCGTGCCCGGCGAGACCATGCCGAGCGACGTCAGCTGCTGCTCGCTGTCGAAGCTGTCGATCGCGATGACGGTGCCGCAGTTCGCGCAGGCGCCGCCGCCTTGCGCCTGCGCGAGCGGCGCGAGAGTCGGGGCACCGAGCGCGCCGAGCGCCCACGCGAGCGCCAGCGACCGCGCCAGGCGTGACGCGCTCATTCGGGCAGCATGTTGAGGTAGAACATCGCGTTGAGCAGCGGACCGGGACGGCCGAGGTCGCCGAACCACGTCGCGAAGATGCCGTCGATCTCGCCGCTCTTGTAGATGCCGACGAGCGCGCGGTCGAGCGCGAGCCGGAAGTCGGGGTCGTCGCGGCGCACGACGATGCCGTACGGCTCGTACGAGAAGTCCTGCGCGAGGAACGTGAGCGACTTCGCCGCGTCGGAGCGCTGGCGCAGCTCCGTGAGCACGATGCGATCGCCGGCGTAGCCGTCGACCCGCTTGGCGAGGAGTGCGGCCACACCCTCGGCGCCGTCCTTGACGTGCACCAGCGTCGCCTGGGCCTTGGCGAGCGCGAGCGCCCGGGTGAGCGCCGCCTCGGTCGTGGTCGCGCCGATGACGGCGATGCGCTTGCCGTCGAGGTCGGCGAGCGTCGCCGGCACGGGCGCGGCATCGGTCCGCACCATCAGGCTGCCGCCGTCGACGTAGATCGGCACGCTGAAGTCGACGCGCTCGCGGCGCGACAGCGTGATCGTCGTCGTGCCGCAGACGGCGTCGACGCGGCCCGACGCGACGGCGTCGATACGGGTGGCGGCATCGACGGCGACCCATTCGATCTTCGGCGTTGCGACGTGGCGCGCGCGTGCGATCGCCGCCACCGACCGCTCGCAGAGCTCGACCGAGTAGCCGCGCGCCTTGTCGCGCTCCTTGAACGAGAACGGCGGCGTGCCCTCGCGGAAGCCGAGCCTGATCGCGCCGCCGTCGATGTGCGCGAGTGCCGCGCTCGCGGCGAACGCCGGCGTCGACGCGAAGGCGATGCAAAGGACGATGGAAGCGAGGACGAGCGGCGTGCGCGGAAAGGGTCGCATGCGGTGGCGGCCGACGGCGGCAGGAATGGGCACGGCGCTTCGGTGCGGCGAGTGTAGCATGCGCGCCGTGTGATTCGCGCGGCGCTTTGCTAAGATGGGCGCGGCGTGCGCAGTGCGTCGCGATGCGACGCGGCGCATCCGCCGGGGAGAACGCTCATGAGCGGCAGGACAGCAGCAATGACGCACCGCTGGCGGCCGCTCGTCGCCGTCGTCGCGCTCCTCGGCGCGCACGTCGCCGCTATCGCCGCCACGCCGGCGCCGGCGCCCGACACGCTGTCGCGAATCCGCGCCGCGCACCGCATCGCCATCGCGTTCTCCGGCGACTCGCCGCCGTTCTCGTCGGTCGGCGAGGGCAACGCGGCGGTCGGCTACTCGATCGACATCTGCCGCAAGGTGGTCGCCTCCATCGGCATGGGCCTCGGCATGCCCGACCTCAAGGTCGACTGGCGCGTCGGTACCGTCGCCGAGCGCCTCGCGATGATCGAGAAGGGACAGGCCGACCTCGATTGCGCGAACACGTCGGAAACGCTCGAGCGCCTCGCGCGCGTCGACTTCTCGAACCGCGTGTTCATCGACGCCGGCGGTCTCCTCGTCAAGGGCTCGAGCCGCATCGATCGCCTCGCCGACCTCGCCAACCGCAAGATCGGCGTGATCGGCGGCACGACGACCGAGGCGCGCCTTCGCGCGACGCTCAAGGAGCGGCTCGTCAACGCCACGGTGATCACCGTGCGCGAGGGGCCCGAGGGCTCGGCGATGCTCGAGGCCGGCTCGCTCGACGCGTTCGCCGGCGACAAGATCAAGCTCGTCGGCCTCGCCGCCGCCGCCAACGAGCCCGGCGCGCTGCGCATCCTGCCCGACGACATCTCTTTCGAACCGTACGCGTTCGCGGTGGCGCGCGGCGATTCGGCGATGCGCCTCGCCGTCAATCGCGCGCTGTCGCAGCTCACGACGTCGGGCGAGATCGAGGACATCTTCCGGCGCTGGCTCGGCCAGTACGGCCGCCCCACCGGCCTCCTCGCCGCGATGTACATCCTCAACACCATCCC
>JAICUU010000051.1 GCA_025935675.1 Burkholderiales bacterium | reverse complement strand
GCCGGGAATTCCGACCACGTTCAACGCTTCGAACAACACGACGCAGGCAGGCGTCCATGGGACGGGCGGCCCGGGAGGTTCGGACGGCGGCGACGGTTCGGCGCTCGGCAACAGCATCTTCCTGCGCGCCGGTTCCACGCTCACGCTCCTGGCGAACGACGCGGGCGATCTCCTGACGCTCGGCGATCAGGTCGCATTCATCGACGACACCGTTTTCGGCGCGGGGGGAACCCGCGTCTTCGTCAAGGGAAACGGGACCATCGTCTACAACGGGACGACGGATTACCAGGGCAACGTCCAGGTCTACAACGCGAATTTCAGGGTGAATGGCGAGATCGACGAAGCATCGGTGCTCGTCACGCGAAACCTCGGCTTCAGCGCGCAAATGGGGACGCTCGGCGGGACCGGGACCTTGACCGGAAGCGTCGACGTCATCGAAGGAGCGATTGCGCCCGACGCGGGCGGGACGCTGACGCTTGGAAGTCTTGTCCTCAACTCACCGAGCGCCGTGCATGTCGGGATCGATTCCGGCGGCACGTCGCGGGTCGCCGTCACGGGCGCTGCAACGCTGGCCGGCACGTTGCACATCGATCTCGATCCCGCCGCCAACAAGGCCGGCTCGTACACGGTGCTTTCGTCGGCCGGCATCACGGGCAGCTTCGACGCCGTCACGTTTGCCGGATCGACGCCCGCGAACTACACGCTCTCGTACCTTCCGGACGGCGCTCCCACGCACGTGCAGCTCGACATCTTCGACTCGGCCGACATGACGGTGTCGGCGAGCTTCCCGCCGTCGGCGATCGCGGGCTCGACCGTGAACGGAACGTTCACCTGCGCGAACAACGGACCGAATCCGGCCGCCGCGGCCACGTGCGCCATCAGCGGACTTCCGCCCGGTGCGACCGTGACGTGCACGCCGCCCGTGCCGACGGCGACGCCGCTCGCCGCGGGCAGCAGCATTACCTGCACGGCGACGTACACGGCGCCGGCGGCGGGGAGCGTGACGCCGACGATCACCGCGGGCAGCAGCACCAGCGATCCGAACGGCGCGAACAACGAATCGCCAGTGACGACCGCGGTGAGCGCGGCCGCCGCGACACCGGTTCCCATGAACGGGTGGCGGAGCCTCGCCGCGCTGATGCTGGCGATATGCGGCGCGGCGGCGGTGCTGAATTACCGACACCGTTAGCCCGATTTGGCGGGGCCGCGCCGGCGGAACATCCGAGCCCGCTTCGACCGCCGCCGATAACCAGGATCGAATGGAGCCGCCGTCCGGCACTGGGACGGCGGGCTTGCCGGCGCCGATGTCCATTGGCAATCGTCGACGTCGCGTTCCCCGCGCATGGGCGCTTCCCCCCGCGAACTGAGTCCCAGCCGGGCGCCGCTGACGGTGAGTCCTTACGACGCTATCAGCCAACGCCGATAGTCACGCCAAGCCGATACACGCAGCATCCACGTTCCGGGCCGAGTGTCGTGACGCAGCCATGCTCGCGCCAATCGACCCGGGCTCGAGCGTCGCAGGCGCTTGCAACGAAGACTCTTTTCGTCGGTTCGAAAGGGTTGGGAGGCGATCCTCCGGGACGCGCAGCACGCGACCGCGGTGCGCGTCAGGCTTGCCGAACCGTTTCGCAAGGATGAAGGAGTCGTCATTGTCTTCGCCGAAATCCCGTTCCAGGAAGTCACCGCCGGCCGGTGCGGCCGCCCCCGACGAAGGCGCCGCGAGATCGACGGCACGCTCGACCACCAGTGGTCCCGCGGAGGGCGTTGCGGAGGTCTCCGACGCGGCCACCGCCAAGCTCGCGGGCACCGAAGCGGTGGCGTCCAAGTTTCCGTTCAATGCGGCAAAGCCCGGCGAGTTCGGCGCGCGATCGCGCGATCCCGCGAGGGGGCAGAGCGTCGAACCACCCCACCCGCTGGTTGCCGGAAGCACGCTCACCGAGATCAATGCCTCGCAGAAGGTCGGAAGCGGCAATCCCCAGATGAGCTTCAACCCGGGCAACGCATCGCTGGATCGCGTGCGCACCGACTCGGGAGGGCGCGTCCTGACCACCAATCAAGGTGTCCCGGTTGCCGACAACCAGAACTCGCTCAAGGCGGGCTTGCGCGGTCCGGCGTTGCTCGAGGATTTCATCCTTCGCGAGAAGATCACCCATTTCGATCACGAGCGCATTCCGGAGCGCGTCGTGCATGCTCGCGGCTCCGGGGCGCACGGCTATTTCGAGTGCTACGCGTCGCTCGCCGAGCTGACGCGGGCCTCGATCTTTGCCGAAGCCGGCAAGCGCACGCCGGTATTCGTGCGCTTTTCGACGGTGGCCGGAGAGCGGGGATCGACCGACACCGCGCGTGACGTGCGCGGGTTCGCCGTCAAGTTCTACACGGACGAGGGCAACTGGGACCTCGTGGGCAACAACATCCCGGTGTTCTTCATCCAGGACGCGATGAAGTTCCCGGACCTGGTGCATGCCGTCAAGCCCGAGCCGCACCACGGCATGCCGCAGGCGGCGTCGGCGCACGACACGTTCTGGGATTTCGTGTCGCTGATGCCCGAGTCCACGCACATGTTGCTGTGGGTGATGTCGGACCGCGCCATCCCGCGGAGCCTGCGGATGATGCAGGGCTTCGGGGTGCACACGTTCCGCTTCGTCAACGCCGATGGGGATTCCTGCTTCGTGAAGTTCCACTGGAACCCGTTGGCGGGGACGCATTCGCTGGTCTGGGATGAGGCGGTCAAGATTTCCGGCGCGGACTCGGACTTCCATCGCCGCGACCTCTGGGAAGCCATCGAAGCCGGTGCATTCCCGCAGTGGGAGCTCGGCGTCCAGGTATTCACCGAGCAGCAGGCCAACGGTTTCTCGTTCGACGTGCTGGACGCCACGAAGCTCGTGCCCGAGGAGCTCGTGCCGGTGACGCCGATCGGACGAATGGTGCTCAATCGCAATCCCGACAACTTCTTCGCGGAAACGGAGCAGGTCGCGTTCTGCACCGCGCACATCGTTCCCGGACTCGATTTCTCCAATGACCCGCTGCTGGCCGGACGCATCCATTCCTACGTCGACACGCAGATCTCCCGGCTCGGCGGACCCAATTTCCACGAAATACCCGTCAACGCGTCCGTCGCGCAGGCGCACAACAACCAGCGTGACGGCATGCATCGCCAGGCGATCCCGCGCGGGCGCGTCGCCTACGAGCCCAACTCGCTCGGCGGTGGTTGCCCGTTCCAGGCCGGAAGCGCGGGGTTCACGTCGTTTCCCGAACCGATCGCCGCGGACAAGTTGCGCGGCAAGCCGGAAAAATTCGCGGAGCACTACAACCAGGCGACGCTGTTCTGGAACAGCCAGACCGACGCCGAGAAGGCGCACATCGTGCGTGCCTTTCGCTTCGAGCTCACGAAGGTGCAAACGCCGGCGGTGCGGCGGCGCGTCGTCGCCACGCTCCGCAATGTCGCGGACGAGTTGGCGACCCAGGTCGCGCACGGGCTCGGCATGCCGCTGCCGGAACCGCTTCCTCGTGCCATCGATCGCGTTCCTAGTCCGGAAGTCGGCGTATCGAGCGCGCTGTCGCTGATGGCGCGTCCCGGGCAAAGCGGCGTCGCGACGCGGCGCGTCGCGATCCTCGTCGACACGGGATTCGCCGACGACTCCGTCGTCACCGCGCATTCCGTGTTGCTCGCTCAAGGCGCCGTTCCTCGCTTCGTGGGCCCCCGGCTGGGCGGCTTCGAGTCGTCGCAAGGGTCCAGGGTCGAGGCGGAGATTTCCCTCGAGGCCGGTCCTGCGGTGCTCTACGACGCGGTCGTGCTGCCGGGAGATGATGCGGCAGCGCGACTCGCCGGCAACGGCGCGGCGGTGGAATTCGTCAAGGACATGTATCGCCATTGCAAGCCGATTCTCGCGATAGGCGAAGTCAAGGTATTGCTCGACAAGGCGGGGGTGCCTGCTGCGCTCGCCGACGGCCGTGACGATCCGGGGCTGATCCGCGGGGACGCCGGCGACATCAAGGCGATCGAAAAATTCGTTGCCGCGCTCGCCGGCCATCGAAGCTTTGCACGAGAAACCGACCCGCCGGTCGTGTAGGAGCCGCTCATGTCGACGACCAACCGGATGCAAGTGCGCGAGCTTCTCCTCCAGGCGCTGGAGCACGAGCGAGGCGGTGCGCTGGTCTACTGCACCGCGCTCGAATGCGCGTTGAACGACGACTTGCGCGCGGAATGGGAGAAATACCGGGACCAGACGATCCGCCACATCGACATTCTCACGGAGGCCTGCATCGGAATCGGGCTCGATCCCGATGAATCGACGCCGGGTTGCCAGATCGTGCAACACAACGGCAAGGCCCTCGTGATCGCGATGAAGATGGCGCGCGCGGCGGGCGATCCGGCAGCGGCTCAACTCGTGGCATGCGATTGCATCGTGGTCGCCGAGACCAAGGACCACGCCAACTGGGAGCTCATCGGACAGTGTGCCGCGCACATCGAGGGCAAAGCCGCGGCACTGATGAAGGCGGCGTATGAGCAGGTCGAGGACGAGGAAGACGAGCATCTTTATCACACCAAGGGCTGGTGCCGGGAACTCTGGCTGAAATCCCTCGGGCTTCAATCGACGTTGCCCCCGCCGGAAGAGAAGCGCGATGTCAAAAGCGCCATCGAGGCGGCGAAAGTCGAAAAGTCGCGAGCGGCCGAGGGCAGGCGCCCGTCCTGATTTCAAGAATCCCGCTGCGCGGATTCTCGCCGCGAGCGTTCCATACCCCACTTCGGAGAGTGCCATGCAATCAGCCGCCATCGTGTCAACGGACGTCCCGTCACCGTATTCGTCAGGCCCGATCGAGGCAGCCGGAGGTACCGCGTGGCGCGCCATCATCGCGGGCGCGGTGGGCGCGGCAGCGCTATCACTGATCCTCCTCGCGTTGGGAAGCGGTCTCGGGCTGTCGTCGATTTCGCCCTGGAGCTATCGCGGCGCGACGGCGACGAGTGTCGCCATCGGCGCGATCGTCTGGCTTCTCCTGACCGCGGCAGCGGCATCGGGCCTGGGCGGATATCTGGCAGGCCGATTGCGTCCGAAGTGGGCGCAGCTCCCCGACGACGAATCGTTTTTCCGCGACACCGCGCATGGCTTCCTCGCCTGGGCGCTGGCGACGATCGTCAGCGCGGCACTGCTGACCAGCGCTGCATCGGAGATGGTCGGCACGGCGGCGAAAAGCGGCGCAGCCGTCGCAGGAACCGCTGCGGCATCCGCCGCGGCCGCAGGCGCGTCGGGCCTCGACCGGACGTCCGACCCGCTCGGCTACTACACCGATATGTTGTTTCGCGGAAGCACGCCCGCGGAGGCGGGAACCGATCGCGAAGCGATTCGCGCGGAGACGACGGGCATCTTGACCAACGCGCTCCGACAGGGCGAACTCGGCGCGCCTGACAAGACTTACCTGGCGCAGCTCGTCGCGCGCCGCACCGGGGTGTCACAGCAGGACGCGGAGCAGCGTGTGTCGCAGGTCACTGCCGCCGCCAAGGCTGCCGCCGACGCCGCGGAAGCAAAAGCGCAGGCGGCGGTGGAGGCGGCCCGAAAGGTCGCCCGGTCCATGGCGTTGTGGATATTCGTTTCGCTGCTGCTCGGCGCCTTCTGCGCCACGTTCGCCGCAACCGTCGGCGGGCGTCATCGCGGGCTCTGGGTCACGTCCCGCTAATGCTTAACCTCGGGAGTCAATGATGCGATCGATGCTGCTTTGGATACTCGGTGTGCCCATTCCGATCATCATCCTGATCGCGCTGTTCGTCCATTGAGCGGAGCGACGAGGTGATGTCGGTGACCCGGAGACGAACGCAATCGCTGGACTGGATGAATCTGGCCTTCAAGGCTCACGAAACGCTGTGGGCATCGGCCGTCGTGATCGCGCACCGGACGCAGCGCATGGCGATGGCCGGTGCGGTGCCAAGCGCGCGCGATCATGCCGAGTTCGCGCGGATGTGGCCGGAGAAAGTGGCGGCCGTCGCAAGCTCGGCGCGACGCGTCGCGATGTCCGCGAAGCCGTCGGACATCACGCTCGGGGCGCAGGTAATTGGCGCGTCGATGAACGCCTGGCTCGCCTATGCCGCATTGGCCGGCAGCCGGACGCCGGGCCAATTTCTCTCCCGGCAGGCGCGCCTTGCCCAGGCGCTCACGGCTGCTCAACGCGCGACGTCGGCGGCCACGGCACGTTCGGCGAGAGTGGCGAGCGCCGCCATCGATCCGTTTCATCGGACGACCCGCAGCAATTCGCGGCGGCTTGGGAAGCCGAGGCCGCGAAGCGCCCGTTGAGTGCGCATCCGCGAATCGGCCATAAAAAAACCGACGGGGGCGCCGTCGGTTTCGGGATGATGGTGGAGACGAGGAGGATCGAACTCCCGACCTTCGCATTGCGAACGCGACGCTCTCCCAGCTGAGCTACGTCCCCGGAACAACTGGTCATTATAGCGAAAGCGCGAAGGCCGGCAAAGCGCGGCTTCACGACCGGACGTCGGCGTAGCATCCGGCAACGATATGGCTGCAACGCCGCCGCCGCGCGTGCCGGGAAGCGCCGTCTTCTTCCCCATGGCCGCCGCCTACGCGGCGGTCGTGCTGCCGGCGTCGGTCGCCGCGATGACGGGAATGACCGGCGCGTTCCCGGGCCTCGCCACGCCGGCGGGCCACGCGCATGAGATGCTGTTCGGCTTCGCGCTCGCCGTGGTCGCGGGCAATCAACTCGGGCTGCGCACGCGCGGTGTTGTCGTCGTGCTGGTGTCGCTGTGGATGATCGCGCGCGTCGCTTTCGTATTCGCGCCGCACGGCCGGTTCACGACACTCGCCGATGTTGCCTTTCCCGTGCTGCTGGCGGGACACCTGGCGCCGCGTCTTCTGGGCAGCGCCAAGAAATGGCGCAATCGGGCGTTGCCGGTCATGCTCGCGGCCATCTGTGGCAGCGCCGTCGTCGTTGCATTCATCGTGCATGGCGTTGGGCCGGTGCAAGGACCTTTCGCCGATCCGCACCGGGTCCTGCGCGTCGCCGTCGCCCTCTTCGCGCTGCTGCTGCTTTTCATGGGCGGACGGATCACTGCGCCCACGGTCGCGGGCCAGCTCCAGCGCCAGGGCATCGCGATGCCCGCGCGCGTGCAGCCACGCGTCGAGGGCGCTCTGATCGCGCTGATGCTGGGAGCAACGATCGCGCTCGCGGCGAGTCCCGAGCCGGCGGATGGCCCGCAATGGATGGCCGATGCGGCCGGTGCCGCGCTGATCGCCGCCGGCGCGCTCGCGGCAGTCCGACTCGCGCGCTGGCGGTTGTGGGCGCTGCGTGGCCGTCCCGACCTGTGGTGCCTCGCGGCGGGCTCCGCGTGGCTCGCGCTCGGGCTGGTGCTGCTGGGCATGGCGCAGGCGGGACTCGTGCTGGGATCGCGCGAAACGACCGCCGCGCTGCACGTCATCACCATCGGCAGCCTCGGCACATTGACGCTCAACGTGATGGCGATGACCGCCCTGTCGAGGGTGCGCGATGCGTCGGCGGCGCTGCGGCGGCTGCCCGTGGTCGGGACGCTACTCCTCGCGGCGGCGGTCGCACTGCGGCTGGCGGCCGGGAGAGTCGGAGACCTGCGCACGTTGCTGGTCGCCGCGGCGATGTGCTGGGCTGCGGCGTTCGCGTTGCTGTTCGTGCTGCTGCTCCATGCGCGATTGCAAGCGCGTCCGCGCCATGCGCGCGCCGTCGTGACGCGCTGACGCCGAATCGCCTCGCCGGCGCGCGGCGGGGCGCGCTTGCTACACTCGCCGTCACGAAGGAGGCACCCATCATGAGCAAGCACGAGATCCAGAGCGCAAGCGCGCCTTCCGCCATCGGCCCGTACTCGCAGGCGATCCTGCGCAATGGCACGCTGTGGATGTCCGGGCAGATCGCGCTCGATCCTTCGACGATGCAGATCGTCGACGGCGGCATCGAGGCGCAGGCCGCGCGCGTGTTCGACAACATGGCGGCGGTGCTTGCCGCCGCAGGCGGCGGCTTCGACGACGTCGTCAAGCTGACGATCCTGCTCGTCGACTTGGGCGACTTCGCCCAGGTCAACGAGATCATGGCGGCGCGCTTCAGCGCGCCGTACCCCGCGCGCTCGACTTACCAGGTCGCGGCGCTGCCGCGCGGCTCGCGCCTCGAGGTCGAGGCGGTGGCGGTGCTCGCGCCCTCCGGCGTGTCGGAAGCGCAGCAGACCGGCTGGCGCGACGCATTCGACGCGAACAAGGCGGCCTGACGCACGCCGAAGCGAGGTGCGCCGTGGCCCGCAAGGGCGCCCGATCGACGTCGAGCAAAGGCGCGGAAGCGAAGCGCTCGAACACGCTAGCCGACAAGCTCGCGCGCCTCGACATCGCGCGCGAGGAGGACCTCGTGCTGCACCTGCCGCTGCGCTACGAGGATCGCACGACACTGACGCCGCTCGCCGCGGTCGTCGCCGGCAACACCGTGCAGACCGAAGGGCGCGTCGTGCGTGCCGACATCCAGTACCGGCCGCGCCGCCAGCTCGTGGCGATGATCGAGGACGGCGAAGGCGGCCGTCGCGCGCAGCTCGTGCTGCGCTTCTTCACTTTCTATCCCAACCAGCAGAAGGCGCTCGAGCCCGGCACGCGCGTGCGCGTCTACGGCGACGTGCGCGAAGGCCACTTCGGCCCGGAGATCGTGCATCCGCAGTTCACCGTGCTGCACGACGACGTGCCGCTGCCCGACCGCCTGACGCCGGTCTACCCGACCACCGCGGGCCTGGGCCAGGACGCGTTGCGCAAGCTCGTCGCGCGCGCGATCGCCGCCGATCCCGCGCGTCTCGCCGACGACCTTCCCGACGATCTCGTGCGCCGTCGCCAGCTCTGGAAGTTCGGCGACGCCGTGCAGTTCCTGCACGCGCCGCCGCCACGCCTCTCACCGCTGACGCAGCGCGCGCTCGACGCGCGCACGCATCCGGCGTGGAAGCGCATCAAGTTCGACGAGCTCCTCGCGCAGCAGCTCTCGATGAAGCTGCATCGGCGCGCGCGTGCCGAGCGGCGTGCGCCGATCCTCACCGGAACGGGCGCGCTCACCAAGGCTCTGCTGGCGCGCGTGGCGTTCAAGCTGACGCGGGCACAGGAAAAGGTGTGGCGCGAGATCGCGCATGACCTGAAGCGCGGCCAGCCGATGCAGCGCCTGCTGCAGGGCGACGTCGGCGCGGGCAAGACGGTGGTCGCGGCACTCGCGGCGTTGCAGGCGATCGAGAGCGGCCGGCCGGTCGCGTTCATGGCGCCCACCGAGATCCTCGCCGAGCAGCACTACCGCAAGCTGGTTGCGTGGCTCGACGGATTGCCCGTCAACATCGCCTGGTTGTCGGGCTCGCTGCCGGCGAAGGAGCGGCGCGCCGCGCGCGAGGCGATCGCCTCCGGCGCCGCGCAATTCGCGGTGGGCACGCACGCGCTCTTCCAGGAGGGCGTCGACATGCCGGCGCTGGGACTCGCGATCGTCGACGAGCAGCATCGCTTCGGCGTCGCGCAGCGGCTCGCGCTGCGCGGCAAGAGCCTCGCCGACGCGCACCAGCTGATGATGAGCGCGACGCCGATCCCGCGCACGCTGGCGATGTCGTTCTACGCCGACCTCGACGTGTCGGTGATCGACGAGCTGCCGCCCGGGCGGACGCCGGTGGCGACGCGACTCGTCAGCGAGAAGCGCCGCGCCGAGATCGTCGCGCACGTCGCACGCCGCTGCGCCGGCGGCGGACAGGCGTACTGGGTGTGCCCGCTGATCGAGGAGAGCGAGAAGCTCGAGCTGCAGACCGCGGTCGCGCTGCATGCGGAGCTCACGAAGGCGTATGCCGGGCTGCCCCGCGTCGAAGGCGTATCGCGGCCGCTCGCCGTCGGCCTGCTGCATGGCCGGTTGAAGCCCGCGCAGAAGGCGGCGACGATGGAGGCATTCGTGTCGGGTGCGATCGACGTGCTGGTCGCGACGACGGTGATCGAAGTCGGCGTCGACGTGCCGAACGCATCGACGATGGTGATCGAGCATGCCGAGCGCTTCGGCCTCGCGCAGCTCCACCAGTTGCGCGGCCGCGTCGGCCGCGGCGCCACCGAGAGCCAGTGCATCCTGCTGTTCGAGGAGCCGATGAGCGACACCGCGCGCGAGCGCTTGAAGGTCATCTACGAGAACACCGACGGCTTCGAGATCGCGCGGCAGGATCTTTCGATCCGAGGGCCCGGCGAGTTCCTCGGCGCGCGCCAGTCCGGCGTGCCGCTGCTGCGCTTCGCCGACCTCGAGCGCGACGCCGCGCTGATCGAGGAGGCGCGCGACGTCGCGGACGAGCTGCTTCGCAGCGATCCGGAGGCGGCACGCCGGCATCTGGCGCGCTGGCTCGGCGGCAAGGCCGAGTTCGTCAGGGCGTGACGCGCCGGGCACGCGTCGCGCGCGATTGCGCTATCGTGTCGCGCGACGTGCTCTGCTTCCGCCGAGCCGACCTGCCATGCGACTAGCCGACTGCCACAACTTCCACGACTTCCGCACGCTCGCGCAGCGCCGGCTGCCGCGGCCGATCTTCGACTACATCGACGGCGCCGCCGACGACGAAACGACCTATCGCCGCAACACCGCGAGCTTCCAGCGTTGCGATCTCGTGCCCAGCGTGCTGCGGGGCGTGGCGGACGTCGACCTGTCGGTGACGGTGATGGGACAGAAGCTCGCCGTGCCGTTCTACTGCTCGCCGACGGCGCTGCAGCGATTGTTCCATCACGAGGGCGAGCGAGCGGTCGGCGCTGCGGCCGCGGATTTGGGCACGATGTTCGGCGTGTCGTCGCTCGGCACGGTGAGCCTCGAGGCCATGCGCGAGGCGCACCCGACGCCGCAGGTCTACCAGTTCTATTTCCACAAGGACCGCGGACTCAATCGCGCGATGATCGGGCGCGCCAAGGAGGCCGGCGTCGACGTGATGATGCTGACGGTGGACAGCATCACCGGCGGCAACCGCGAGCGCGACGTGCGCACCGGCTTTTCGATCCCGTTCCGGCTGACGCTTCGCGGCATGCTCGCATTCGCGCGCAAGCCGATGTGGGGCCTCAACTACCTGACTCACGAGCGATTCAGCCTGCCGCAGCTCGACGAGCACGTCGACATGCGCGGCGGCGCGCTGTCGATCCAGCGCTATTTCACCGAGATGCTCGATCCGTCGATGACGTGGTCGGACGTGGCGGCGATGGTGCAAGAATGGAACGGCCCGTTCTGCCTCAAGGGCGTGATGTCGGCGGCCGACGCGAAGCGCGCGGCCGACATCGGCTGCAACGGGATCGTTCTTTCCAATCACGGCGGCCGTCAGCTCGACGGCTCGCGCGCGGCGTTCGACCAACTCGCGGAAGTCGTCGACGCGGTGGGCGACCGGATCGACGTGATGATGGACGGCGGCATCCAGCGCGGCACGCACGTGCTGAAGGCGCTTTCGCTCGGCGCCAGGGCCGTCGGCCTCGGCCGCTACTACCTGTTTCCGCTGGCTGCTGCCGGCCAACCCGGCGTCGAGCGCGCGCTCGGACTGTTGCGCGAGGAGATCGAGCGCGACATGAGGCTGATGGGCTGCGACTCGATCGGCCGGCTGTCGCGCGAGAACCTGCGGTTCCGGTAGCGACGTTCGACGGCGTTACGCCGGGTATTTGCGGATCAGGCGCTCGCCTTCCTCGCTCATGGGCACGAAAGGTCC
Source organism: Burkholderiales bacterium (assembly GCA_025935675.1). GTDB lineage: Bacteria > Pseudomonadota > Gammaproteobacteria > Burkholderiales > Casimicrobiaceae > VBCG01. The sequence continues at coordinate 5,397 of JAICUU010000051.1, read as the reverse complement.
GACCGGCCAGCGCCCGCACGCCTCGAGGTCGTCGGCGATTTCGACCAGCACGTCGCGGAGCTCGACCGTCTCCCGCCAGCGCTGGGGGATCGCGCGCATCCCGTGCAGCGTGCCGAGCAGATTGCCGGCGATGGCGCCGGTCGAATCGGAATCGCCGCCGTGATTGACGGCGAGCAGGACGCCGTGCGCGAAATCCCTGGCGACGAGCGCGCAGTAGACCGCGATGGCAAGCGCTTCCTCGGCCACCCAGCCTTCGCCGAGGTCGGGGATGGCGTCATCGGGCGGCACCGCTTGGGCGGCGAGGCGCTGCGCATGGTCGATGGCGAGGAGCGTCTCGCGATGATCCGGCCATGACGCGAGAACGGCCTTCGCATCCGCGATCGCCTGCCGCAGGCTCGCCCCTTCGCACAGGCGCGCGATGACCATCGCCAGCACGCCCGCGGGCAATTGTCCCGTCGGATGACCGTGCGTGAGCGCGGCGATCTCGACGCCGCGCGCGAATGCCCATTCGCCTTTGGGCTCGCCGCGAATCTGCTGCGCGGCGAGGCCGACGGGCGCCGCGCGCATCACGCCGCCGCAACCTTTGCTGTCGTTGCGAGCCGGCTCGCCCGGCGTACGCATGGACTCGAGCGCGCGCAAACACGTGGCGCCGGGTGCGCGGCGATGCCACAGTTCGGGGAATTGCATCAGCCACCCGCGCGGCTCCCGCTCGCGGCGGGCGGATGCCTGGAGGGTCCCGCCCTGGGTCTCGCGCCACCGAAGATACGCGCAGGCCACGGAGCTCCTGACGCTCGTGATGCCCCTGGCTTGACCGCGGATGACGGCGTTCAGCAGGCCCGCCGCGGTGAAGAGCGTCATCTGCGTGTCGTCGGTGATCCTGCCGGTGGCGCCATACGCAGGGGCGAAGTCGGTGACGCCGGCGGCCCCGAACGCCTCGACGATCTGCGCGCGCGACAGGAATTCCACCGGCGCGCCGAGCGCATCGCCGATGGCACCGCCGAGGAGGCAGCCGCGAAAGCGGTCCCGATCATCCATGGCGTTTCCCATTGCGGCCATGTCGACAGCGGACCCGACGGATCTCCAGGGATCGCCCGCCACCTGCGACGTGGCCGTCCCGCCAGCCAAGCCCCGCGCCATCATTCGATGCCGCTTGTACCATGACGGATCCCAAGGACGAAATGATCTTCGAGACGGCGCTGAAGCGGCAGGTCGACGTACGCGTGAAGCACCGCTTCGTCATTCTTGCGCTGGTCGCCGCGCTCTGGATCGGCGCGACCGATTGCCAAGCCCACACCCTTCGCGGAAGGGTGGTCAGCGTCATCGACGGCGACACGATCAGCGTCGTCGACGCATCGAATCACCTCGACCGCATCCGCCTCGCCGCCATCGATGCGCCCGAGCGCGGCCAGCCGTACTCGCAAGTGTCGCGGCGCGCGCTCGCCGCGCGCGTTTTGCATCGCGACGTGACGGTGCTGTGGTCGACGCATGACCGCTACCACCGCATCGTCGGCAAGGTGACGATCGATGGCGTCGACGTCAACCTCGCGCAGGTCGCCGACGGCATGGCCTGGCATTACCGCTTCTACCAGCGCGAGCAGTCGCGGGACGACGCACGTGCCTATGCGACCGCCGAAGCCTGGGCGCGCAAGCGCGGGATCGGACTGTGGGCGGACACGCGACCCGTGCCGCCGTGGACGTTCCGGCACGAACGCGCGGAGTAGCCGCCCGTCATCCCCGCGAAGGCGGGGATCCAGTCTTGACGCTGCGGCATGTCGGCCGCGTCCCTTCGCCGGCCTCACGACTGGATTCCCGCATGCGCGGGAATGACGATTTGCCGGGCCGCACTCAGGCCGGACGGTCCGCACCGTCCTGCAGCGCCAGCCGCCCGGTTGCCGACATCGCGCGCAGGAAGCGGTCGCGCCCGCCTGCGATGTGGCGCTCGAGCTCGTTCCCCGCGCGTTCGCAATCGCCCTGCTCGAGTGCTTCGACGATGCTGCGATGCTCGCGGTTCGACACTCGCAAGCCGCCGCCGTGCGCGAGCCCGTGACGGCGATAGATGCGCAACTCCTTGCCGATCGCCTGGTCGAGTGCCGCAAGACGCGCATTGCCGGTGGCTTCGTACAGCGCGGTGTGGAAGGCCAGGTTGAGGGTGATGTAGGCATCGGCATCGCCGCTCGCCGCAGCCTCGTCCAGCTTTGCGAGCAGCGCATGAAGCGCCGCGAGCTGCTTCGCATCGATCGCCGCGGCGGCGCTGCGTCCCGCGAGTCGTCCGAGACTCGCGCGGATGTCGAAGAGGTGCACCACTTCCGCGATATCGAGTGCGCGCACGAACGTGCCCTGGTTCGGGCGGATGTGCACGAGGCCGGCGCGTTCGAGCAGGCGGCAGGCTTCGCGGACCGACGCGCGGCCGACGCCGAGCTGTGCCGCGATCGACGATTCGTTGACATGCGCGCCCGGCTCGAGCTCGCCTGCGATGATCATCGCCTCCACGGACGCCTCGATCGCCGAGACCGACAGCGGCGCGCGGTCCTGCCGCTTGGCGGCGGATTGCATACGATTTTTGTCAATTGGCAAACGGTTTGCCGACATTAGAGTATATTCTCGGCAAGAATGCCAGCATACGTGGACTGGCGCCAGCGCCTCAGACCCCAGGAATCCCTACATGAAGGTCACCGCCGTCGAGGTCCTGCCCGTTCATCCGGGCTGGCGCAAGAACCTGGTTTTCGTGCGCATCGCCACCGACGCCGGCATCATCGGTTGGGGGGAGGCTTACAGCCAGTACGACCGCGACCGGCCGATCGCGGCGCAGGCGGAAGAGCTCGGCCGCTACCTGGTCGGACGCGATCCATTCCGGATCCGCCATTTCCTGCAGATCGCTTTCGACGACTTCGCGCAGCGGCGCAGCTCGCTCGAATGGTGGTGCGCGGTGTCGGGCATCGAGGCGGCGCTGTGGGACATCGTCGGCAAGGCGTGCAACCAGCCGGTGTACGCGCTGCTCGGCGGCAGTTGCCGGCAGCGCATCCGCGTCTACGCGAACGGCTGGAGCTACAAGATGAAGGCTCCGGACGACTATGCGCGCGGCGCCGAGGCGATGGTCAAGCAGGGCTTCGACGCGCTGAAGTTCGACCCGCTGCCGCGCCCATGGCGCACCTACGTGCCGCGCGAGCACATCCGCCATTGCGTGAACGTGATGCGCGCGGTGCGCGATGCCGTGGGACCGGACGTCGAGCTCCTGCTCGACATCCACCGCCGGCTCGCGCCCGTGCACGCGATCGCGCTGGCCGACGCGATGGCGCCGTTCGAGCCGTACTGGTTCGAGGAGCCCTGCCAGGTGGAGAACATCGATGCGCTGGCGGAGGTGCGTGCGGCGACGTCGATTCCCGTGGTCAGCGGCGAAGCGATGTACGGCCGCGCCGACTTCCGCCGGCTGTTGAAGGCGCGCGCCGTCGACATCATCAACCCCGACGTGTCGAATTGCGGCGGCATCCTCGAGATGACGTTCATCGCGGCCGCCGCCGAGGCCGAGATGGTCGCGGTATCGCCGCACAACTACAACTCGACGACGCTGTCGCTGTCGGCGACCGTGCATGCGGCGGCGTGCATGCCCAACTTCATCATCACCGAGTACTTCGTGCCGTACGAGCCGTTCGCGGACGTCGTCGCGACCAACGCGCTCAAGCCGGTGAACGGCTACATCACGCTGCCCGAAGGCCCGGGCCTCGGCATCGACATCAACGAGGAGGCCGTGCGCGCGCGTCCCTGGCAGGCGTACGGCGCGCGCAGCTTCCGCAACTACGAGGACGAGATTCATGATGAACATTGATCGCGCGACATCGCGGCTGCTGCGCGCCTGCGCGGTGTTGCTGCTGGCATTCACCGCGATGCAGCCGGCCGTCGCGGCCGGGTATCCGGATAAGCCGATCCGGTTCATCTGCACGTCGTCGGCGGGATCGCCGCTCGACGCGATGATGCGGCAGCTCGGCAAGCAGCTCGGCGACGAGCTCAAGCAGTCGGTCGTCGTCGTGAACATGCCGGGCGGGTCGGGTGCCGTCGGCATGGCCAATGCGATGAACCAGCCCGCCGATGGCTACACGATCGTCGCCGCCACCGGCACGACGTCATTCATGATGGCGGAAGGCAACGCGGTCTACAAACCCGACGATTTCATGGTCATCCGCGGCTTGCAGGCCGAGCCTTCGGCGATCGTCGTGCGACGTGACAGCCCCTACAAGTCGCTCGCGCAACTGGTGGACGCGCTGCGCAAGACGCCGGACAAGGTGAACGTCGGCGGCTACGCGGCGGCGGGCTTCCACCAGTTCGTGTTCTATCGCTTTCAGCAGGTCGCGCATTTCAAGACGGAGTGGGTGCCGTTCCAGGGCGGCAACCAGGCCGCGGCGGCGCTGATGGGCGGCAGCATCGACGTCGCGGTGATGACGCCGAGCTCGGCGACCGGGCAGATCAAGAACGGCGACCTGCGGCTCCTCGCCATCAGCACGCCGACGCGCGATCGCTTCTTCCCCGACGTCCCGACGTTCAAGGAGCAGGGATTCGACGTGGTCGAGTCGATCTGGCGCGGGGTGATGGTGAAGAGCGGCACGCCGCCAGCCGTCATCGCGACGCTGTCCAAGGCGTTCGACCGCATCGAAGCGACCCCGGAGTGGCAGAAGTTCATGCAGTTCAACATGCAGTCGCCGCTGCACCTCGATGCCGAGCATATGCAGGCGATGTTCCGCAGCGAGGTCGACTCGCGTCGCGAGTTCCTCAAATCGATCGGTGTCGTGAAGTAGGCCGCGGGAGCACGCCCGCCGCGCGGCACGTTGCGCACGCGAAAAGCTTCCGGACGCTGACGCCGCGCGGGGCTGCGCGCTCGTCCCTCGAGCCTTTGCCAGCTGAACCACCGCGGCCACCGCGTGATGCGGGCACGGTGAAGGGGCGGCCGCCGGGCCGACGCGCCGTTGCTTGCGCAATCGCAGCCTGCTTGTGGTGCGACGTTTCCCGCATGACAAAGGCGGTGGCGGGCCATGCTAGGGTATCCTCGACGACGCATCGCGCTGCCGGATGGCCGATTCCCGCGTTCACGATGTGCCCGACGACCCGCCCGATGACCGCGTCGCCCTCCACGCCTCACGACACAGCGTCCGCACAGGGCGCCGGTGCGCCGGGCAAGGACCCGATCGTCGAGTTTCGCGGCGTGTGGAAATTCTTCGGCGAGACGGCGGCGCTGAAGGACATCAACCTGACCGTCGATCGCGGCACAGTGGCCGTGATCATCGGACCTTCGGGCGCGGGCAAGTCGACGCTGTGCCGGATGATCAACCGGCTGGAGACGATCGACAAGGGATCGATCTTCGTCGACGGCAAGCCCCAGCCGACCGAGGGACGCGAGTTGTACAGGTT
>JAICUU010000114.1 GCA_025935675.1 Burkholderiales bacterium | reverse complement strand
CAGCTCTACGGCCTCACGATCGCGTCGGAGCGGCCGGGTCACCGGATGATGGAGACGTGGCATCCGCTCGGCGTCGTCGGCGTGATCAGCGCCTTCAACTTCCCGGTCGCCGTGTGGTCGTGGAACGCGGCGCTCGCATTCGTCTGCGGCAATGCCGTGGTGTGGAAACCGTCGGAGAAGACGCCGCTGACGGCCCTCGCGGTCGACGCGCTGTTCGCCCGCGCCGCGCACGAGGTCGGCGGCATGCCGGCCGGCTTGTCCCAGGTCGTGATCGGTGCACGCGACGTCGGCATGGTCGTCGCGCGAGACCCGCGCATCGCGCTCGTCTCGGCGACCGGCAGCACGCGGATGGGCCGCGAGGTGGCTGCGCTCGCTGCCGAGCGGCTCGCGCGCACGCTGCTCGAGCTCGGCGGCAACAACGCGCTGGTCGTCGCGCCGTCCGCGGATCTCGACCTCGCGCTGCGCGCCATCACGTTCGCCGCGGTCGGTACCGCCGGACAGCGCTGCACGTCGCTGCGACGCCTCATCGTCCACGAGTCGGTGCACGATGCGCTGCTCGCCAAGCTCGCGGCCGTCTACGGCAAGCTGCCCATCGGCAACCCGCTCGCCGACGGCACGCTGGTCGGTCCGCTGATCGACGCGGCTGCGTTCACGCGGATGCAGGAGGCGCTGGTGCGCGCACGCGCCGACGGCGGGCGCGTCACCGGCGGCGAGCGCGCGAGCGTGCCGGGTTGCGACGGCGGTTACTACGTGCATCCGGCGCTCGTCGAGATGCCGAAACAGACGGCGCTCGTGCAGGCGGAAACGTTCGCGCCGCTGCTGTACGTGCTGCGCTACACGACGCTCGACGAGGCGATCGCGCTCAACAACGCGGTGCCGCAAGGGCTCTCGTCGGCGATCTTCACCAACGACGTGCGCGAGGCCGAGCGCTTCATGGCCGCGTCCGGCAGCGACTGCGGGATCGTCAACGTCAACATCGGCCCGTCGGGCGCTGAAATCGGCGGCGCGTTTGGCGGCGAGAAGGAGACGGGCGGCGGTCGCGAGTCGGGCTCGGACGCATGGAAGTCGTACATGCGCCGCGCGACCAACACGATCAACTATAGCGGCGCGCTGCCGCTCGCGCAGGGGATTCGCTTCGACGTATAGGGTGGGGTCGCGTGGACGACGACAAAGCGTCCGCCACTTTTCTCCCCGTCATTCCCGCGAAAGCGGGAATCCAGTCGTGACGGCTGAAATGCGCGCGACTCGCATGCGGCGATGCGTCAGTACTGGATCCCCGCTTTCGCGGGGATGACGCTGATGCGATGCGCCGTCTCGCGGCAATGTGACGCGTTCGTACTGGATTCCCGTTTTCGCGGGATTGACGTTGCTTGGCCGATGCTAAGATCGGGCGCTCGCTCATCACCACTTTTTCTCGCAATTCAATGAATCGCCTCGACTTCAACGGCCGCGCGGCCGTCGTCACCGGCGGCGCGGCCGGCATCGGCCTCGCCATCGCGCAACGTCTGCACGCGAGCGGCGCCCGCGTGTCGCTGTGGGATCGCGATGCGGCCGCGCTCGCAAGTGCCGCGGCGGCGCTCGGACAAGCTCACACGGTCGCGCTCGACGTCGCCGATGCGGCGGCAGTCGACGCGGCCGCGAACGCTTCCGCCGCCGCGCTCGGCCGCATCGACGTGCTCGTCTGCAGCGCGGGCATCACCGGACCCAACGTGACGGTCGAGCAATACCCGGTCGATGCCTGGCGCCAGGTGTTCGACGTCAACGTGCACGGCCTCTTCTACTGCAACCGCGCGCTCGTGCCGCTGATGAAACGGCACGATTACGGCCGCATCGTCAACATCGCGTCGATCGCGGGCAAGGAAGGCAATCCCAACGCGTCCGCCTACTCGGCGTCGAAGGCCGCGGTGATCGGCCTCACCAAGTCGCTCGGCAAGGAGCTCGCCAGGACCGGCATCCGCGTCAACTGCGTGACACCGGCGGCGGTACGCACGGCGATCTTCGACCAGATGACGCAAGCACACATCGACTTCATGCTGTCGAAGATCCCGATGGGCCGCTTCGGGACCGTCGACGAGATCGCCGCACTCGTGTGCTGGCTCGCGAGCGAGGACGCGGGCTTTTCGACCGGTGCCGTGTTCGACTGCTCGGGCGGCCGCGCGACGTACTAGCGATTCGTCATTCCCGCGAATGCGGGAATCCAGCCCTGGCGCCGCGAAGGGCCCGGTCCGCTCCGATCACCGCCACGACTGGATCCCCGCCTTCGCGGGGACGACATCAGCTGCCGACCTCGAGCAGGATCTTGCCGATGTGCCGCGATGTCTCCAGCCGCCGGTGCGCCTCGGCGACGTCGTCGAGCTTGTACGTCGAGTCGACGACCACCTTCAACGTGCCGGCGTCGAACAGCGGCCACACCTTCGACTGCAGCGCCGCCGCGAGCGCGGTCTTGCGGGCAAATGGGCTGCGACGCATCGTCGACCCGGTGACGGTGAGGCGCTTGGCCATGATCGTCACCCAGTCGACCTCGACGCGGCTGCCTTTCTGGAACGCGATGATCGACAATCGGCCGTCGCTCGCCAGCGTCCTCAAGTTCTTCTCGATGTAATCGCCGCCCACCATGTCGAGCACGACGTCGACGCCGCGCTTGCCGGTGATCCGCGCGACCTCGGCGACGAAATCCTGCGTCTTGTAGTCGATCGCGTGGTCGGCGCCCATGACGAGGCAGAACGCCACCTTGTCCTCGCTACCGGCGGTGGTGAGCACGGTCGCGCCGAGTGCGTGCGCGAGCTGGATCGCGGCGAGCCCGATGCCGCTCGACCCGCCATGGATCAGTACCGACTCGCCTGACTTCAACCCGACGCGCTCGACGAGGTTGTACCAGACGGTGAAGTAGTTTTCCGGAACGCCGGCGGCCTCGGCGAGCGACACTTTCGGCGGCAGTCGCATGCACCATGCCGCCGGCGCCGCGCAATACTCGGCATAGCCGCCACCGGCCACCAGCGAGCACACGCGATCGCCGACGTTCCACGTCGTCACGTCCGGCGCACGCGCCGCGACCGTGCCCGACACCTCGAGCCCGAGGATCGGCGACGCGTCGGACGGCGGCGGATAGTGGCCCGCGCGTTGCGCGATGTCGGGACGGTTGACGCCCGCGTATGCGACATCGATCAGCACTTCGCCGGCCGCGAGCGTGGGCAGCGGCGCGTCGAGGATCGCGAGCTGGTCGGCGCCGCCGGGCGCGCGCACGGCGACATGCCGCATCGTTGAGGGAAGGCTCATGGGGGTGTCTCCGGAAGAACGCGCGCGACGAGCATCGCGACAAGCGTCGCGATCGTCATCGTACACGCGGCGAACAGCATCGTCGCCTGTGGGCCATACGCGTCGACGATCCGTCCGGCGATCACGGTGCCGGCGCCGATGCCGCCGAGGATGCAGGTCGACGACCACGTGAACGCCTCGGTGGCGTAGCGCGACGGCGCGTGCGCGCTGATCATCAGCATCACCGAGGTGAGCGCGGGCGCGATCAGCGTGCCGGTCAGGAACGCGAGCACGCACAGGATCCCGAGGTTGAGCGTCGTCGCGTGCAGCGCCAGCGGGATCACCATCGATGCGAGGAGGCGCGGCGCGATGCGCTGCGGCGACATGCCGAGCGTCATGCCGCCGTAGGCGAGGCCGCCGAGCGCGCTGCCGACCGAATTGACGGCGATCAGCACGCCGCCGAGCGAAGCGGCGCCGAGCGCGACGCCGAAGCCGGGATAGCCCACCTCGAACGCGCCGAAGCCGACAGCGATCGCGATCGTCAGCGCGTAGATCGCGAGGAGCTTGCGGTCGGCCAGCGGGCCGAGCAACCGCCGCGCCGCGTGCCGCTCGGTGTGGAGGTAATGCAGCGCGCGCGACAGCGCGAATGCCGGCACCGCCGCCAGCGTGAAGCACCACGCCATCGCCAGCGCCGCGCGCGGCGAGGCGAGCGCGAGCATCGCCGCCACCAGCAGCGGCCCGACGGTGAACACCATCTCGACCAGCACCGAGTCGAGCGCGAACGCGCTGCGCCGCAGGCGCTCGTCGGTGAACCGCTGGCGGAGCATCGTGCGCGTGATGCCGACGATCGGCGGCGCGAACGCGCCGGCCGACGCCGCGGCGACGTGCATCGCCGCGAGGGACAGTCCCGCCCTGTCGGCGAAGAGCAGCGTGCCGATCGACGCGGGATAGAGCACGCCGGTGACGACGAGGGGCGCCACCGGTCCGCGCCGGTCGACCCAGCGGCCGATGAACGGCGACGACAGCGCGGACGCCGTCAGGTACGCGCCCACGGTCGAGCCGGCGACGGCGAACGAGCCGGTCATCGCGCGCACGTGCAGCAGCATCGACAGCGTCAGCGTGCCGACCGGCATCCTCGCGACGAACGTCAGCGCGAGGATGCGCGCAACGTCGGGCAGCCGGAGGAGCGCGGCGTAGCGCGCCGCGAGCGCCGCGATCGCCACGGCGTCAGTAGACGATCGTGACGTTGGGCGGCGTGAGCCACTCGCGCAGCCGCTCGACCAGCGCGTCGTCGAGATCGACGCGCCACTCGTCGGGCAACTCGAAGTCGCCGCTGACGCCGTTGCTCTCGTAATGCAGGCTGACGGGCGTCGCGCCGCGGCGATACGGCGCGAGGATCTGCTCGAGGCGGTCGCAGGACGCGTTGCCGTTGCAGGCAAGCGCCAGGCGCCGGGCGAAGCGCTTGCGCGCGTCGGCGAGGTCGTAGACGGTCTCGACGATGACGCGAAGTCCCTGCGGCTCGCCTTCGTCGGACACGCGCTGCATCACCCGCACCTCGGCGATGACGAGCGCGTCCTCGCGCAGCCGCGCGCGCGCCGCCTCGAACGTCTCGTTGAACACCACGAGCTCGAGCGAGGCCTTGCCGTCGTCGAGCGTGACGAATGCCATCTTGCCGCGTCGTCCCACCTGCGTGCGCACCGCGGTGACGACGCCGGCGATGAGGTAGCGCTCGGCGCGCGGCTCGACGTCGGCGAGCTTCGTGCGCACGAGGCCCGCGAGCTCCGCGGCGTACGTGGTGAACGGATGCCCGGAGATGTAGAAGCCGAGCGCGGACTTCTCGTGCGCGAGCCGCTCGGCCTCGGTCCAGTCGGGCGTGTCGGGCAGCGGCGGGATCGCGCCGCCCTCGTCGCCGCCGAAGAGGTTGTCCTGCGCGATCTGCGCCTGCGCGCGCTCGGCGGCGGTGAGCGCGACACCCAGGCCGGCGAGCAGTGCGGCGCGGCGGCGCTCGATCGCGTCGAACGCGCCGCCCTTGATCAGCGCCTCGATCGCGCGGCGGTTGACGGCGCGCTTGTCGATGCGCTGGCAGAAGTCGGCGAGGCTCGCGAAAGGCCCGCCTGCCTCGCGCGCCGCGACGATCGCGGCGATCGCGCCCGCGCCCGTGCCCTTGATGCCGCCGAGGCCGTAGCGGATGTGCTTCCCGTCGACCGGCTCGAAGCGATGCGCCGATGCGTTGATGTCGGGCGGCAGGATCGCGAGCCCCTGATCCTGCGCGTCGGCGTAGAGCGCGCGGACCTTGTCGGTGTCGTCCATGACGAGCGACAGGTTCGCTGCCATGAACGCGGCGGGATGGTGCGCCTTGAAGTACGCCGTCTGGAAGGCGATCAGCGCATACGCGGCCGCGTGCGACTTGTTGAAGCCGTAGCCCGCGAACTTCTCCATCATGTCGAAGAGCGCGTGCGCCTTGGCCTTGGCGACGCCGTTGGCTTCGGCGCCCTGGACGAAGATGTCGCGGTGCTTCGCCATCTCGTCCTTCTTCTTCTTGCCCATCGCGCGGCGCAGGAGGTCGGCGCCGCCCAGTGTGTAGCCGCCGATCGATTGCGCGATCTGCATCACCTGCTCCTGGTACACCATGATTCCGTAGGTGTCGCCGAGGATCGGTGCCAGGCGCGGGTCGACGTACTCGACGCGGCGGCGTCCCATCCGCGCCTCGATGTAGTCGGGGATGAGCTCCATCGGTCCGGGGCGATAGAGCGCGACCAGCGCGACGATGTCCTCGAAGCGCGTCGGCGCCGCGCGCAACAGCAGGTCGCGCATGCCGCGCGATTCGAACTGGAACACGGCGCTCACGTTCGCGGTTCGGAAGATCTCGTACGCCCTCTTGTCGTCGAGCGGCAGCGCGTCGAGGTTGAGCGTCGACGCGGGGTCGAGCTTCTTCACGTAGCGCAGCGTCCAGTCGAGGATCGTCAGCGTCGTGAGGCCGAGGAAGTCGAACTTGACGAGGCCCGCCGCCTCGACATCGTCCTTGTCGAACTGCGACACCAGCGACTCGGCGCCGGGCTGCACGTACAGCGGGCAGAAATCGGTGAGCTTGCCGGGCACGATCAGCACGCCGCCCGCGTGCATGCCGACGTTGCGCGGCAGCCCCTCGAGCTCCTCGGCGAGCGAGAGCACCTCGCGCACCTCGTCCTCGGCCTTCTCGCGCGCCTCGAGCTGCGCCTCGGCCTCGCGCGCATAGATGACGTTGGATTCGCGCTCGTCCTTGTTCGACGGCGGCCTGCGCAGCGTCACCGTGCGCCCCGGCTGGAACGGGATCATCTTGGCGATGCCGTCGACGAAGCCGTGCGGCAGGTCGAGCACGCGGCCGACGTCGCGCACCGCAGCGCGCGCGGCGAGGGTGCCGAACGTCGCGATCTGCGACACCGAATCGGCGCCGTACTTGTGCTTGACGTAGTCGATCACCCGCTCGCGCGTGTCCTGGCAGAAGTCGATGTCGAAGTCGGGCATCGACACGCGCTCCGGATTGAGGAAGCGCTCGAACAGGAGGTTGTAGCGCAGCGGATCGAGGTCGGTGATGCCGAGGCTGTACGCGACGAGCGAGCCGGCGCCCGAGCCGCGTCCCGGTCCCACCGGCACGCCGTTGGCCTTCGCCCACGCGATGAAGTCGGCGACGATCAGGAAGTAGCCTTCGAAGCCCATCTGCACGATCGTCCCGATCTCGAACGCGAGCCGCGTGCGATACGTCTCGCGCTTCGCGTCGCGTGCGGCGGCGTCCGGGTAGAGGTGCGCGAGCCGCGCTTCGAGCCCGGCCTCGGCGCGCTCGCGCAAATGCGCGTCGAGCGTCATGCCCTCGGGTGTCGGGAAGGCCGGCAGGTGGCTCTTGCCGATCTCGATCGCCGTGTTGCAGCGCTCGGCGATCGCCACGCTGTTGGCCAGCGCCTGCGGGAGGTCGGCGAACTTCTGCGCCATCTCCGCCTGTGTCGTGAAGTACTGCTCGGGTGTGAAGCGCCGCGCGCGCCGCGGGTCGGCGAGCGAATTGCCTTCGGCGATGCATACCCGCGCATCGTGCGCGCGGAAGTCGCGGCGCTCGAGGAATTGCACCGGATGCGTCGCCACGACGGGCGCGCCGAGGTCGAGTGCCAGGCGCACCGTCGCGTCGATCAGCATGTCGTCGTCGGCGTGGCCGGCGCGCTGCAGTTCGAGGTAATAGCGTCCGGGAAAGCGCGCGAGCGCGGCGCGCGCGGCGCTGCCCGCGGCGCCGGCGTTGCCGTTGACGAGCGCCTGGCCGACGTCGCCGTCGCGGAAGCCGGACAGCGCGATGAGCCCCTCGGTGCCCTCGTCGAACCAGTCGCGGCGGACCTCGGCGCGGCCGCGATGCTGGTTGCCGCGGTACGCGCGCGTGAGCCAGTCGCAGAGCTTGAGGTAACCCGGGTGCGACTGCGCGAGGAGCAGCAGGCGGTACGGCTGGTCGCGCGACGATTCATGCGTCACCCACAGGTCGCAGCCGATCACGGGCTTCAACCCTGCGCTGCGCGCCGCGCGGTAGAACTTGATCAGGCCGAACATGTTGGCGAGATCGGTCAGCGCGAGCGCCGGCATGCCGTCCGCCGCGGCGGCCTCCACCGCGTCGTCGATCCGCACCGTGCCGTCGACGATCGAATACTCGCTGTGGAGGCGGAGGTGGACGAAGGAGGGTGCGTACATGGCGGGCCGGAGCGTGTAGAATTTTAGCGCGCCGATCCTCGATCCTCATGCACAGCCCGCTCGCTCGCCGCAACGCCGCCGTGCTCGCGCTCGCCGCCGCGCTTTTGGCCGGCTGCGCCGGACCCGCCGCCATCGAAGCGCCGGAACCCGCGCCGGCGCCCGCACCCGTGCCACGCAACGTCGAGCCGCCCAAGCCGACGATCAACCTCGACGGCTTCCCGCTGCCGTACCGCCAGGGCTACGCCGACGGCTGCGCCAGTGCGACGGGCGGCGAGCGCAAGGATTCGGCGCGCTTCGCCGGCGATGGCAACTACCGCACCGGTTGGCAGGACGGCCGTGCGCTGTGCGCGCGCAAGTAGCGACGGATCCGCTGCGTCGCGGGGTGCATCTCGATTCGATCCATCATCCCCGCGAAAGCGGGGATCCAGTCGTGACAATGCGGCAAAGCAAGACGTGTCACGAAGCGCCGCGTGACATCTGCCGCGCGCGCCTCGCCCGATGAGCCTCGCGCGCCGCGCGCCGCGCTCGCATGTCGTCGACGTGCGCGGCCTTGATTACCACGTGCTCGAATGGGGCGATGCCGACGCGCCGGCGCGCGTGCTCTTGCATGGGTGGATGGACGTCGCCGCGTCGTTCCAGTTCGTCGTCGACGCGTTCGCCGGGCGCTTTCGCGCGATCGCGCCCGACTGGCAGGGCTTCGGCCGCAGCGGCTGGCGCACCGACGGCTACTGGTTTCCCGACTACGTCGCCGACCTCGACTTCCTGCTCGCGGCACTCGCGCCGGGGCAGCGTGTGCACCTGGTCGGCCACAGCCTCGGCGCCAACGTGGCGATGATCTACGCAGGCGTGCGCCCGGGCAACGTCGCGTCGGTGATCGCGCTCGACGGCTTCGGCATTCCCTCGGAGGAGCCGAGCGCGCAGCCGGCGAAGCTTTCCGCATGGCTCGACGCGCTCCACCATCCGCCGGGTTTCTCGCGCTATGCCGACCTTGCCGCCGTCGCCGACCGGCTGCAGAAGAACAACCCGCGGCTGCCACGCGACAAGGCGGCGTATCTCGCCGGCGAATGGGCCGAGGCGCTGCCCGACGGCGAGGCGCGGCTGCGCGCCGACCCGCGCCACAAGCTGCCGTTCCCGACCGTCTACCGGATCGACGAGATCGAGGCCATCTGGCGCGCGATTTCAGCGCCCGTGCTGTGGGTCAAGGCGGCGGAATCGACGATCCCGCGCTGGGTCGCCGGCGACCGCGATCCCGATGCGGAGATCGCGCGGCGGATGGCGAACGTGCGCGGCGCGCGTCTCGTGACGGTGGCCGACGCCGGGCACATGCTGCATCACGACCGGCCCGACGAGGTGGCGCGGATCGTCGACGCGTTCGTCGCCGAAGCCGAGGCCGTCATTCCCGCGAAGGCGGGAATCCAGAAGTGACGCGACGCCCGGTCGTGCGTAGCGCCCATCCATCCGTCAAGACTGGATCCCCGCTTTCGCGGGGATGACGGCCGCTGCGCATTCGCGGGGATGACGCGCGACGCTACTCGTCGGCCGGCTTGAACTGCGACTGCATGTAGTTCTGCACGCCGATGTCGGCGATGACGGAGAGCTGCGTCTCGAGGAAGTCGATGTGCTCCTCCTCCGACTCGAGGATGCGCTCGAACAACTCGCGCGACACGTAATCGCCGACCGTCTCGCTGTGCGCGATCGCCGCCTTGAGCTGCGGGTGCGCGTCGCGCTCGAGCGCCAAGTCGCATTCGAGCGCTTCCTTGACGTCCTGGCCGATGCGCAGCTTGTGCAGGTCCTGCAGGTTCGGCAGGCCGTCGAGGAACAGGATGCGCTTGATCAGCGCATCCGCGTGCTTCATCTCGTCGATCGACTCCTCGCGCTCGTGCTTCTCGAGGCGCGCGTAGCCCCAGTTGCCGAACATCCGCGCGTGCAGGAAGTACTGGTTGATCGCGGTCAGCTCGTTGACCAGCACGGCGTTGAGGTGGCGGATGACTTCCTTGTCGCCTTTCATACTTGGCCTTTCATATGCCGGCCATTCGTCGGCGGTCGCGCGCATGCGCTTGAGGGTGGACGACGATGGTAAGGCAAGGGGCGCCGCGCGGCAAAGCGCTGAACGATTCGCGCTGCGGCGCGCGATGGACCCGTGTGGCGAGGCGAATCGGCGGCGTGTGACGAATCCGCGGCCTGTGACGAATCCGCGGCCCGGGATGAATCCGCCGCGCCTGACGAATCAGTCGTCGCCGGCCGCGCAGGCGGAGGCGGCGAGATGCTCGTTCAGGACATCGCGCGCGCAATCGCTGCAGCGGCGGCAGCACGTGGCGACGCCGAGCGAAGCCGAAAGGTCGTCGAGCGAGCGTGCGCCGAGGTCGGCGGCGGCGCGGATCTCGCGGTCGGTGATGGCGTTGCAGAGACAGACGTACATGGCGCGGCGGCAGTCGGGGCCCGGAAGGCGGGATTGCCTTCACTGTACGCGAAAGACATTCTTAACGCAAATCATTCCTATTTACATCCGGATCCGGGGCTGCTATCGTGTGCGCCTCGCCGGGCACACCGACCACCGGCTTCGAATTCTACGAACGAATGGCGCAGAATCAACGAGTTAGGAATGTGAGCGGCGTGCTCTTCGCGTTCACCCTGGCAATCGCCGGCCCCGCGCTGGCGCTCGAATACCCGATCGGCAAGCCGCAGGTCCGCGACGGCCTCGAGGTCGCCGCGGTGTACCTGCAGCCGATCGCGATGGACCCGCCGGGGATGATGCGCGACGCCAGGACATCCGACGTCCACCTCGAAGCGGACATCCACGCCACCGACAGGAACGCCAACGGCTTCGCCGACGGCACGTGGGTGCCGTACCTCGACGTCCGCTACGAGCTCGTCAAGCAGGGCTCGAGCGACGTGATCAAGGGCGCGCTGATGGCGATGGTCGCGAGCGACGGCCCGCACTACGGCGACAACGTCAAGCTCGCGGGCCCCGGCCGCTACACGCTGAAGCTCAGCGTCGCCCCACCGCCGTCGGGCGCGCACGCGATGTTCGGGCGACACGTCGACAAGGAAACGGGCGTGGCGGCGTGGTTCGCGCCGTTCACGCTCCAATACGAATTCACGTATGCCGGCACCGGCAAGAAAGGTGGTTACTGAAATGCGCATCGCTGCAACCCTCCTCGCCGGCGCCTTCGCCGTTGCCCTCGGCACGCCCGTCGCGTTCGCCGCCGACGACGTCGTCACGGTGAAGATCGTCGCGCGCGACGGCGTGTTCACCCCGCCCAATCTCGAGGTCCCCGCCGGCAAGCGCATCAAGATCGAGATCGCCAACGAAGGCCGCACGCCGATGGAGTTCGAGAGCAATCCGCTCAAGATCGAGAAGGTG
>JAICUU010000391.1 GCA_025935675.1 Burkholderiales bacterium | reverse complement strand
CGCTCGGCGATGCGCCGCAGCGGCCGGCCTACATCGAGACGATCGCCAAGCGCGGTTACCGGATCGTCGCGCGCGTGCGGCCGTTGCCGCAGACGCCACCGGAACCGGCAACGGAAGCGCTGGGGCAAGCGCTCGTCGCCGGCCCGCGGGGCGGTCGGCGTGCCGCCGCGCTCGTCGCCCTCGGTGTCGCCGGCGTGGTGATCGTCGTGGCGGCGCTCGCGACCATCGCACACGAATGGACGACGGACCCGCTGGCCGATCCACCGGCGACGGTCGGCGCCGTTGCATCCGCGCTGCCGACGCTGGCGATCGCCCCTTTCGACGCGCTGGGCGACGACCCGCGCGTCGATGTCCTCGCGCGCGGCATGACCGCCGATCTCCTGACGGATCTGTCGAAGCTGTCGGGCTTGTCGATCGTCCAGGGCGCGGCGGACGACACCCGGCCGCCGATGGCCGAGCCGGCGGCCCGCTATGTCGTGTCAGGGTCGGTGCAGCGCATCGACGAGCGGATCCGCCTGCAGGTCCATCTCGCCGACGCGAGGAGCGGCGAGCAGCTCTGGTCGGGGCGATTCGACCGGCCGCTCGCCGGCTACTTCGCGATCCAGGACGAGGTCGAGCCGGCGCTGCTGCGGACGCTGCACGCCAAGGTAAGCGAGGCGGAGCTTCGCCGGCTGTCGAGGCGCTACACGCGCGACCTCGAGGCCTACGGCGATTTCCAGCGCGGCCAGGCGGCGCTGCTCGCCCGCGAGCGCGACGAGAACGCCCGGGCGCGCGACCTGTATCGCCACGCGATCGCGCGCGACCCGGGCTTTGCGCGTGCCTACGCGGGGCTCGCGCTGACCTACGCGGCCGATTACCGCAACCGATGGAGCGCCGACGGCAGTGCGGCGCTCGATCGCGCGCTCGCGATGGCGCGCACCGCATACGACATGGATCCGGACATCGCGGAGACGTACTGGGTGATGGCGTTCGTGCAGGTCGAGCGCGGCCGGCTCGAGGAGGCGCTTGACACGCTGCGGACGGCCTTGAGGCTGTACCCGTCGTACGCCGACGGCTACGCGCTGGCGGGCGGCATCTACACCTACCTCGGGCGTCCCGCGCAAACGCTGCCGATGCTGCGCACCGCGATGCGGCTCGACCCGCGCGCCGGCTACCTCTACTTCCTGTTGCTCGGCCGCGCCTACCTGTTCCTCGGCGACCTCGATCAGGCCCGCGTCAACCTCAAGCACGCGCTGCTCGCCAATCCGGCGGACGTCGAGCTGCATGTCTACCTCGCGACGCTCGAC
Source organism: Burkholderiales bacterium (assembly GCA_025935675.1). Taxonomy (GTDB): domain Bacteria; phylum Pseudomonadota; class Gammaproteobacteria; order Burkholderiales; family Casimicrobiaceae; genus VBCG01. The sequence continues at coordinate 472 of JAICUU010000391.1, read as the reverse complement.
CTCGCCGCGGGCGACAAGGCCGCGGCGCAATGGGAGGCCGAGGAGATCCGCGCGCAGAGCCCGGATTTCTCGGCCGGCGAATGGCTGCGCACCTACCCGATGACCGACGCCGCGCAGCGCGCGACGCTCGCGCAGGCATTGCGCGCGATCGGGCTCGAGGAGCACCCGGCAATTGCCGCCAGGCGGTGACGGCGCACCCGGCCCTCGCCCGCGCCGCGGCTATCGGCGCGCGAAGCGCGCCGCGAAGTACGCCTTGATCGCCGCGGTGGCCTGCATGCGCCGGTGAAGGGCGCGCTCGAGGAGGCCGACGTCGCGGCGCACGTCGACGCCTGGCATCGGCACGATCCGCAGCGCGCGATCGTGCGCCCAATGGACGTTGGCGAGCTTCGGCACGATCGACACGCCGAAGCCCGCGCGCACGAGCTCGACGATCGCCTCGACCGAGTTGAGCTCCATCTCGTCGCGCGCCTTG
>JAICUU010000273.1 GCA_025935675.1 Burkholderiales bacterium | reverse complement strand
GCGCACGGCCACGCGGGCGCGTGCGGCAGCATCATCGACAGTGGCGAGAACACGCCGTGGTCGAGCGCGCGCTTCTGGAACACCGAGAGATCGAACTCCTCCGCCATCAGTACCGACGCGACGTGCGCAGCGAGCGCGGGCGCGCCGGCGATCGGCGGCAGCGCACGCGCGCCGCCACCCTCGTCGGCGACCGCGTACTCGTCGCCGATACCGAGCGCGAACGCCGAGTAATGGTCGAAGAAGAACGACGTGATGTGGTCGTTGTAGACGAGGAACAGCACGTCGGGCTTCTCCTCGGCGAGCCAGCGCTGGATCGGCTCGTAGGCGGCGAAGATCGGCGCCCACGCCGGATCGTCCCGCTTGTTGCGGTCGTAGGCGAAGCCGATGGTCGGCGTATGCGAGCTGGCGATGGCGCCGAGGATCCTGGCCATGGCGTGTCCTTTCCCTGGTTGTCATGCTGCAGGACGTTGTTCTCGCGCGATCCATGAAGACCGCCCATCGTCATTCCCGCGCAAGCGGGAATCCAGCCTTGGCGCGGCAATGGGCGAGCGATCGCCCCGCCGAGGCGCCAAGGCTGGATCCCCGCTTTCGCGGGGATGACAGGTGGCGGTCGCCCATGCGCGCGACGCAGGCAATACCGCAACTGCGTCTCGAAGGATTGCATCTAGTGCGCCGTGCGCTCGCCGACGGCGAGCAGGCGATCGAGCGCCGCGGCATCGTTCAGGAGCACATCGCTGCGATCGCGGTGCACGATGCGCCCGCGCTCGAGCACGATCGCGTCGTCGGTGATCGGCAGGATGCGCGCGGGATTCTGCTCGACGACGATCGCCGACAGGCCCTCGTCGCGCACGATGCGCGCGAGCGCGGCGAGGAGCTCCTCGACGATCCGCGGCGCCAGGCCCTCGAGCGGCTCGTCGAGCAGCAGCACGCGCGGGTTGACCATCAGCGCGCGGCCGATCGCGAGCATCTGCTGCTCGCCGCCCGAGAGCTGCGTGCCGAAGTTGCCGCGGCGCTCGGCGAGGCGCGGAAACATCGCGTAGACGCGCTCGCGCGTCCACGGTCCGGGGCGCGCAACCGCGGTGAGGTTCTCGTCGACCGACAGCGAGCGGAAGATCGCGCGCTCCTGCGGCACCCAGCCGATGCCGGCCGCGGCGCGCGATTCGGGCGCGAGGCTTTCGATCGCGCGTCCCGCGAGGCTGATGCGCCCGCCGCGTCGCCGCGTCACGCCGACGAGCGTGGCGAGCAGCGTCGTCTTGCCCATGCCGTTGCGCCCGAGCAGCGCGAGCGAGCGCCCCTCGTCGATCGCGAAGCCGACATCCTCGATGACGACCGCTTCGCCGTAGCCGGCCGTCAGGCCGTCGACGCGCAGGAGCTCAGCCATGCGCGGCCTCGCCGAGATAAGCCGCCTTGACGGCCGGATCACGCGCGACCGCGTCGCGCGTGCCCTCGACCAGCACCGCGCCGTCGACCAGCACGGTGATGCGCGTCGCGAAGCGGAACACGAGGTCCATGTCGTGCTCGATCAGCAGCACGGCGACGTCGCCCGGCAACGCACCCAGCGTGTCGAGGATATCCGCCGACTCGCCGGCAGGGACGCCCGCCATCGGCTCGTCGAGCAGCAGCACGCGCGGCTGCGCCGCCACCGCAATGGCGACTTCGAGCAGGCGTTGCTGGCCGTAGGCGAGGTGCCGCACCTTGCGCGTGGCGACGTCGGCGAGATGGAAGTCGCGCAGCAGGCCGCCGGTGTCGTCGACGACGTCGGCGAATGCGCCCAGCGGCCGCAGCATGCGTCCCGCGACGCCGCGGCGTCGCGCCACCGCCAGCGCGAGCGTTTCCTCGGGCGTGAAATCGGCGAACAGCTGGTTGATCTGGAACGTGCGCGCGAGGCCGCGGCGCACCCGCCGGAAGGCCGGCATCCGCGTGACGTCGATGCCGTCGAGCTCGATCGTGCCGCTCGAGGGCGCCAGCGCGCCGGTCAGGAGGTTGACGAGCGTCGTCTTGCCGGCGCCGTTGGGGCCGATCAGCGCGCGCCGGGCGCCGGGCTCGAGCGCGATCGACACATTGTCCGTCGCGACGATGCCGCCGAAGTTCTTGCACAGCGCGCGCATCGCCAGCACCGGGCGCGTGTCCGCGGCGGGCGAGAGCGCGTTCACCGGGCCACCGTCCACGCCATGCGCTGCGGGTTCGGTGCGCGATCGGCGCGGTCGTTCGCGCTCACGAGCTCGCCTTCCCGCTCACGCGCGCCTCTGCACGGCCGCCACGCTGCGCGAACGCGTCGCGCAGCCGGTGCAGCGGCTCGACGAGGCGATCGTGGCCGACCAGCACGATCATGACGAGGATCAAGCCGAGCCAGAACTGCCAGTACTGCGGCGTCCAGCCCGACAACACGTCCTGCAGCACGCGGAACACCACGGCGCCGATGATGCCGCCGTAGAGGTAGCCGGTGCCGCCGATGACGAGCACCAGCATCACGTCGGCCGAGCGGTCGAAGCCCAGCACGTCGAGCGACGCGAACGCGGTCGTCTGCGCGAGCAGCGCGCCGGCGGCCGCGGCGAGCGCTCCGCCCAGCGTGTAGACGATGGCGAGGTCGCGCGAAGCGTCGAGGCCAATCGATTGCGCGCGCAGCCGGTTGTCGCGGATCGCGCGCAGCGAATAGCCGAACGGCGAGAACGCCACGCGCCGCGCGACCAGCGTCAGCACGAACAGCACGGCGAGGCTGTACGCATATGCGACCTTGCCGTCGAGGCCGAACGCGAACGTGCCGAGGAGCGGCCCGATGACGACGCCCTGCAAGCCGTCCGCGCCGCCGGTCAGCCAATCGAAGCGGTTGGCGAGCTCGTAGAGGATCGACGCGACGCCGAGCGTGACCATGAGGCGCGTCAGGTCCGAGCCGCGCAGTACCAGCACGCTGCTCGCGAGCCCGAGGAGCGCACCCGCGGCGATTGCCACGGCGAGGCCGGCAAGCGGATCGTGGAGGTAATGCTTGGCGAAAAGCGCCGCGACGTACGAGCCGAAGCCGAAGAACGCGGCGGGGCCAAGCGAGACAATACCGGCGAAGCCGAGCACGAGGTCGAGCGACACCGCGAAGAGCGCGAGGATCGCGATCTCGTTCAAGAGCGCCGCCTGCCGCGGCAGCGCAAAAAGCGCGATCACGGCGAGCGCCCACACCGCGTACTCGTAGCTTTTCCAGCGCGCGACGTCGGTAAGCGCACCGGCACGGCCGCCGCCCAGCGCCACGGGCGGCGCCGCGGCAATGCTCACCGGTCGCGCGAACAGGCCCTGCGGCCGCAGGAACAGCAGCACGATCATCGCCGCGTAGATGATGAACGCGCCCATGCCAGGGATGTAGTACTTGCCGGCGACGTCGGCGACGCCGAGCACCAGCGAGGCGATCAGCGGGCCGGCGATCGTCGTCGTGCCGCCAACCGCGACGACCAGCAGGAAGTAGATCATGTACTTAAGCGGGAAGGTCGGGTCGAGGCCCAGCACTTCGGCGCCGAGCGCGCCGCCCAAGCCGGCGAGCCCCGAGCCGAACGCGAACGTCGAGAGGAACACGACGTTGACACGAATGCCGAGGCCGCGCGCGGTGCGCCGGTCGTCGACGGCGGCACGCAACTGGCTGCCGAAGCGCGTGCGCGCGAGCGTCCATTGCAGGCCGAGCGCGATGGCCGCGCACAGCACGATGATGAAGAGGCGGTAGACACCGATGCCGACGCCGTGCCATTCGAAGCGCGCCAGGAGCCACGGCGGCAGCTTGACGAACACCTGCGTCGCGCCGAAGAAAAAATCGGTCGTGGCGACCGCCATGAACACGAGGCCGATCGAGAACAGCACCTGGTCGAGGTGCGGCCTGTTATAGAGGCGCCGATACAGCGTCGGCTCGAGCAGCGCGCCGAGCGCCGCGGAGAAGAGGAACGCGAGCGGCAGCGTCGCCAGGAACGGCACGCCCATCCGGTTCGACAGCACCGACGCAAGGTAGCCGCCCGCCATCGCGAATGCGCCGTGCGCGAGGTTGACGAAGTTCATCAACCCCAGCGTGACGGCGAGACCGCTCGC
>JAICUU010000268.1 GCA_025935675.1 Burkholderiales bacterium | reverse complement strand
TGGCGCGCGACAGGCCCATCGCGCGCGCGATCGCTTCCTGCGTCAGCCCCTCGATGTAATAGAGCCACGCGGCGCGCACCGCGAGATCGGCGCCCGGATTGTGCTCGGGGACGGTGGCGTCCTCGCTCGTCGCGGGATCGGTCATCGCGTTCTCCGCAGTCGAGGTTTTGAGCCGCGCAACGGTTGCGTGGCAAAACTTGACGTGCCGTGCGGTTGGAGATATGTTTCCCTGATAATACAAATGTCCGGACGTCAAGTCACGGAAATCGCATGAAATCAAGGGGGTGGCCGTCGCAGATCCGCGACATTCCAGGCAGCAACCCGTGGAGGCAGCGCAATGTCCGTGATCACGCTCGATCGTAGCGGCGGTTCGGTGGCCGAGGGCCTCGAGCGCCGCCATCGACAAGGCAAGCCCGTGCGAATCGGGCTTATCGGCTCGGGCCAGATGGGCACCGACATCATCGTACAGGTCGGCCTGATGCGCGGCATCGCCGTCGTCGCCGTCGCCGATGCGGTGCCCGAGAACGCCCTCGCCGCGTGCCGGATCGCCGGCGACGGCGGGCGCGCGCCGGAGATGGTCGACGACGCAAGCGGGCTCGCGCGCGCGATGCAGCGCGGCCATCTCGCCGTGACGAAATCGGCACGCGACGTCTGCACCGCAGACGGTGTCGACGTCGTCATCGACGCGACCGGCAATCCCAACGTCGGCGCCGAGGTCGCGCTGACGACGATCGCGGCCGGCAAGCACATCGTGATGATGAACGTCGAGGCCGACGTCACGATCGGCGCGTACCTCGCCGCCAAGGCGGCGCAGGCCGGCGTCGTCTATACGCTCGGCGCCGGCGACGAGCCGAGCTCGACGATGGAGCTCGTCAACTTCCTGCGCGGCTTGGGCTACCCGATCGTCGCCGCGGGCAAGGGCAAGAACAATCCGTTCCGCATCGACGCGACGCCCGACGCGTACGTCGACGAGGCGAAGCGGCGCAACATGAACCCGCGGATGCTGGTCGAGTTCGTCGACGGCTCGAAGACGATGGTCGAGATGGTCGCCCTCGCCAACGCCACCGGGCTCGTGCCCGACATCCCGGGGATGCATGGCCCGGCAGCGCCCCTCGACACGCTCGCGACGACGTTCTGCCCGCGCGAGGAAGGCGGCCTCCTGCATCGCAAGGGCGTGGTTGACTTCACGACCGCGCGCGGCGTCGCGCCCGGCGTGTTCGCGATCGCGGAGATGCGCCATCCGCGCCTTCGCGAGCGGATGAACGACCTCGCGCTCGGCGAGGGCCCGTACTTCACGTTCTACCGGCCCTACCACCTGACGAGCCTCGAGGTGCCGCTGTCGGCGGCCGCGGCCGTGCTGTACGGCCAGAGCCACATGCGGCCGCTGCCGCAGCCCGTCGCCGAAGTCGGCGCGCGTGCCAAGCGCGACTTGGCACCCGGCGAGACGCTCGACGCGATCGGCGAATACGGCTATCGCGGCTTCGCGCTGTCGCGCGCCGACGCGCTCGCGCAACATGCGTTGCCGCTCGGGCTCGCGCAAGGCGCCAAGGTGACGGCGCCGATCGCGCGTGGCGAGTACCTCACGTACGCGAATTGCGCGCCCGACGCGCGCCAGAAGATCGTCGAGGTGCGGCGCGCGCAGGACAACTGGGTCAGCGAGGCGGCGGCATGACGCCGCCGGCGTCCGCGACGGCGATGTCGCAGGTCGCGGCCGCACCGCGTGCCGAGCTCGACGCGCTCGACGACGCGGCGTTGCGCGACGCGCTCATGCGGATGCATTTGATCCGCAAGTTCGAGGAGACTGCCGAGGCGAGCTACATGCGCGGCCTCGTGCACGGCACGATGCACCTTTCGATCGGCCAGGAGGCGAGCGCCGTCGGCTCGATCAGCCCACTCGCGCGCGACGATTACATCCTGTCGACGCATCGCGGCCACGGCCATTGCCTCGCCAAGGGCGCCGATCCGGCGCGCATGCTCGCGGAGTTCTTCGGCAAGGAGACCGGCTACTGCCGCGGCCGCGGCGGCTCGATGCACATCGCCGACGTCGAGGTCGGCAACCTCGGCGCCAACGGCATCGTCGCGGGCGGCCTGCCGATCGCGGTCGGCGTCGGCATGAGCATCAAGGCGCAGAAGCTCCCTCGCGTCTGCATGGTGTTCTTCGGCGACGGCGCCGCCAACGAGGGCGCGTTTCACGAGTCGCTCAACATGGCGTCGATCTGGACGCTGCCGGTGGTGTTCGTCTGCGAGAACAACAAGTACGGCATGTCGATGGACATCGCGAAGGCGATGGCTGTCGCCAACGTCGCCGATCGCGCCGCCGCGTACGCGATGCCCGGTGTCGTCGTGGACGGCAACGACCTGCCTGCCGTCGCCGCGGCGTCGCGCGTCGCGGTCGCGCGTGCGCGCGACGGCGGCGGCCCGACGCTCGTCGAGTGCAAGACCTACCGCCTGCGCGGCCACTCGAAGAGCGACCGCAACCTCTATCGCAGCAAGGACGAGATCGAGGGCTGGCGTGCGCGCGACCCGATCCGCCGGCTCGAGTCCGAGCTCGTCGCGACGGGACGTTTCGACGCGGCGACGCTTGCGACGATCGAGGCCGACGCCGCGCGCGAGATCGAGCGCGCGCTCGAGTTCGCGAAGTCGAGCCCCGATCCCGACCCCGCCGACCTGACGCGCGACGTCTATGCCGAATGACGTGATGGCCGCGAAAGCGGCACCCGCGGCCCAGGCCGACGCCACGCGCACGCTCTCGTATGCGGAGGCGATCCGCGAGGGTCTCGCGCAGGCGATGGAAGCCGATCCGCGCGTGTTCCTGTTCGGCGAGGACGTCGGCGTCTACGGCGGCGCGTTCGGCGTCTCGGGCGACCTCTATCACCGCTTCGGCGCCGAGCGCGTGATCGACACGCCGATCAGCGAGCTCGGCCTCGCCGGCGCGGCGGTCGGCGCAGCGCTGACCGGCATGCGGCCGGTGCTCGAGATCCAGTTCTCCGATTTCGCGACGCTGGCGATGGAGCAGCTCGTCAACCAGGCGGCGAAGATCCGCTTCATGTTCGGCGGCAAGGCGAGCGTGCCGATGGTCGTGCGCCTGCCCGGCGGCTCGGGCACGGGCGCCGCCGCGCAGCACAGCCAGAGCCTCGAGGCATGGTTCGCGCACGTGCCGGGACTCAAGGTGGTGCAGCCGTCGACGCCGCACGACGCGAAGGGCCTGTTGCTCGCGGCGATCGACGATCCCAATCCCGTGCTGATCTTCGAGCACAAGCTTCTCTACAAGACCAAGGGACCGGTGCCGGCCGACGCGTACCGCGTGCCGATCGGCAAGGCGATCGTGCGCCGACAGGGGCGCGACGTGACGATCGTGGCCGCGTCGGTGATGGCGCTGCGCGCGCTCGCCGCCGCGGAAGCGCTGGCCGCCGACGGCATCGACGCCGAGGTCGTCGACCTGCGCTCGCTGCGGCCGATCGACACCGAGACGATCGTCGCGAGCGTCGAGAAGACGCGGCGCCTCGTCGTCGTCTACGAAGGCGTGAAGACGATGGGCATCGGCGCCGAGATCGCCGCGCGCATCGCCGAGCGCGACGTCGTGCGGCGTCTCGCCGCGCCCGTCGTGCGCCTCGGCGGCGCCGATTCGCCGATTCCGTACAACCCCGTGCTGGAAAAGGCGGCCGTACCGCAGGAGGCGACGATCGTCGCCGCGGTGCGCACGCTGATGCAGGGAGACCGACGCTAAATGCCGCCGATCGAAGTGGTGCTGCCGAAGGTGGACATGGACATGGAAGCCGGCACCATCGCCGCGTGGAAGGTCGCCGAGGGCGATCGCGTCGAGTTGGGCGACATCCTGTTCGAGATGGAGACCGACAAGTCGCTGATGGAGGTCGAGTCGCCCGGCAGCGGCGTCATCCGCGACCTGGCGCCGGTGACCGGCGAGCCCGTGGCGGTGGGCACGACCGTCGCCTGGATTCATCCCGTTTAACATGACGGCCGGGCGCGCCGCCTGCGGGCAGCGCGTCGTGCGGCGGTCATCCGATCGACGCAGCATCGACTGCGAACGCCGCGTTGGCTCGCGGCACTTTGGAGGAATGGACGATGAAGACGATTGCAAGGCGCGCGGCGCTGGTCGCGTTCGCGTTCGCGGCGGCGCTTGCTGCCGGGGTC
>JAICUU010000098.1 GCA_025935675.1 Burkholderiales bacterium | reverse complement strand
GTCGCCGTCGAGGGCTGGACCAAGGTGCGCGACGTCGACGGCACGATCGGCTGGATCGCCAACGGCTCGCTCGCCGACCGCCGCGAGCTCATCGTGCGCACCCCGACCGCCGAGGTCCGCGCCGAGCCCGAGGACGGCGCGCCCGTCGTGTTCACCGCCGAGCAGAACGTGCTGCTCGAGCCGGCGGAGCCCGCGACGTCGGCGGCCTCCGCCGCGACGCCCGGCTGGATCAAGGTGCGCCACCGAGACGGCCAGCAGGGCTACGTGCGCGTCTCGCAGGTGTTCGGCCTGTAGCTCGGCGCAGCGTCCCGCCGCGCGGGGATGCGCACGCCTTCGTCGCGCATCCCCTTTGCCGCGCCGCTATTGCCCGACCCGGAAATCGCGCGGCGAAAGCTGGTAGATCGATTGCGTGCGCTCGATGAAGCGCCGCAGCTCGTTGGCGCCTTGCGCGGCCTTCTCGCAGGCGCGCGCTTCGCCGGTGCCTTGCGGATTCGCGCAGTTGACGGCCGAGTGCGCGGGCGGAACGAGCGTCGTCGCGAGCGCGATGGCGGCGGCGAGCGCGATGAGCGGGATGCGGATCGAGCGGTTCATGGTGGCGTCTCCGTGTCGGTCATTTCGCGGCGCCGCGACGGCCCTGCCGCTCGCTGCGCCGGCCGCGCGGCTGCGTTGCGCGGCACGTGCTCAATGTGCGCGCGCCGGGCCCGCCGGCACAACCGAAAATTCGACAACCGCGCGCCTCAGGCGCCGCCGACGTAGCCATTCTGGCGCCAGGCCTCGTAGACGGCCACCGCGACGGCGTTCGACAGGTTGAGGCTGCGGTTGTGCGGGCGCATCGGGATGCGGATGCGCGAGCGCTCGTCGAACTGCGCGAGGACGGCGTCGTCGAGGCCGGTGGTCTCGCGCCCGAACACCAACGCGTCGCCGGGTGCGAAGCGGATTTCCGCGAGCGACTCGCCGCCGCGCGACGTGAACGCGTAGTGCCGCCGCGGGCGCTCGCGCTCGAGCGCGTCGCGGCACGCGGCGTAATCGCGATGGACGCGCACCCGCGTGTACTCGTGATAGTCGAGGCCGGCGCGCTTGAGCTCGCGATCGTCCATCCGAAAGCCAAGCGGCTCGACGAGATGCAGCTCGGCGCCGGCGTTGGCCGCAAGGCGGATGACGTTGCCGGTGTTGGGCGGGATCTCGGGGTTGACGAGGACGATGGCGAACATCGGGGATCGTGACGCGCTCGGCGGACGCAGGTGAAGGATGGCACATCCCGGTCAGCGCAGCGTGCGCGCGACGACCAGCGCACCGACTTCGCGCGCGCCGGCGGCGCGCAGCGCGCGGGCCGCGGCGTGCATCGACGCCCCGGTCGTCATCACGTCGTCGACGATCGCCACGCGAAGCCCCGCGAACGGGTGGCGCGCGGTGAACGCGCCGCGCACGTTGCGGGCGCGCTCGCGCAGCGGCAGCGACGCCTGCGGCGGCGTGTCGCGCAGCCGGGCGAGGCCGTCGTCGAGCGCGATGCCGCGCGCGGCGGCGACGCGCCGCGCGATCTCGGCGGCCTGGTTGAAGCCGCGCTCGCGCTGGCGCGCGGGCGCGAGCGGCAACGCGACGAGGGCATCGAGCGCGCCCGCGTCGAGCGACGCTCGCGCGAGCGCGCTCCCCAGCGCCTGCGCATGCGCGAGCTGCCCCGCGTACTTGAGCGCCTGGATCATCCGGTCGACCGGGAATTCGTAGCGGAACGCCGCCACCGCGAAGTCGAGAGGAGGCGGTCGCACGAAGCAGTCGCCGCAGACCGCGCGGCCGGGCGATGGCAGAGCGCACCGCGGGCAGGCGTCGCCGAGGCGCGGCAGCTCGCGGCGGCATGCGTCGCACAGCGCGGCGGACCCGGCGGCAGCGCCGCACAGCACGCACTGCGCCGGAAGCAACGCGCACCCGATGCTGTCAAGTTTTTTCGCGAAAAAATTTGACAAGTTGCGAGGCCCGCCGGGAGACTCGGCCCGTCATCGTGCCCACCGCGCCAGCGTCGCGCGCTCCGTCCAATGGATGAATCCACGCAACACCCGCGGGCCGTCGCCCGATCGCAACGCGCGCCGCGCGCGCGGCCGGCATGAGCGCCGCCGCGCCAATCGCCGTCACGCGCCGCGCGCCCGCGTCCGCGCCGCCGCGCTGGCCCGTCGACGACGTCGAGGCGCTGTTCGCGCTGCCGTTCGTCGACCTCGTGTTCCGCGCGCAGGAGGTGCACCGCGCGCATCACGCGCCCAACGCCGTGCAGCTTTCGACGCTGCTGTCGATCAAGACCGGCGGCTGCCCGGAGGATTGCGCGTACTGCCCGCAGTCGGCGCGCCATGCAACGGGCGTCGCCAGCGAGCCGATGCTCGACGTCGCGCAAGTGCGCGCCGCCGCCCATGCGGCGAAGGATGCTGGCGCGACGCGCTTCTGCATGGGCGCCGCCTGGCGCAGCGTCAAGGATCGCGATCTCGATCCCGTGCTCGATCTCGTCCGCGAGGTCAAGGCACTCGGGATGGAAGCCTGCTGCACGCTCGGCATGCTGAAGGATGGCCAGGCGCAGAAGCTCAAGGCGGCGGGGCTCGATTTCTACAACCACAACCTCGACACCTCGCCGGAGTTCTACGGCGCGATCGTCGGCACGCGCGACTACGCCGACCGCCTCGACACGCTCGGCCGCGTGCGCGACGCCGGCATCGCGGTGTGCTGCGGCGGCATCGTCGGCATGGGCGAGTCGCGCCGCGAGCGAGCCGGCCTCGTGGCCGCACTCGCCAACCTCGACCCGTACCCCGAATCGGTGCCGATCAACCACCTCGTGCAGGTCGAGGGCACGCCGCTCCACGATCGCCTCGGGGGCGAATCGGCGCTCGATCCGTTCGAGTTCGTGCGCACGATCGCCGTCGCGCGGATCACGATGCCGAAGTCCAAGGTGCGGCTGTCGGCCGGCCGCCGCGAGCTCGGCGACGCCGTGCAGGCGCTGTGCTTCATGGCCGGCGCCAACTCGATCTTCTACGGCGACAAGCTCCTCACCACGGGCAACCCCGACGTCGACGCCGACCGCGCGCTGCTCGCGAGGCTCGGCCTCGTCGTGGCGTCGACGGCGGCGTGACCGCGGCGATCGAGCGCCTCGCCGCAGGCCTCGCCGCGCGCGCGAGCGAAGGGCTCGCGCGGTCGCGGAGCGTCGTTTCGACACCGCAGGGACGCGCGATCGTCGTCGACGGCCGCCCGCTGGTGTCGTTCGCGAGCAACGACTACCTTGGGCTCGCCGCCGACCCGCGGGTCGCCGGCGCGCTCGCCGCGGGCGTGCAGGCGTTCGGCGCCGGCGCTGGCGCTTCGCATCTCCTCGGCGGCCACCAGTCGCCGCACGCCGAGCTCGAAGCGGCGCTCGCCGCGCTGGTGCGGCCGTGCGACGGCGCGCGCGCGCTCACGCTGTCGTCGGGCTACCTCGCCAACCTCGCGATCATGACGACGCTCGCCGACCGCGACAGCGAGATCTTCGCGGACCGCTTGAACCACGCCTGCCTCAACGACGGCGCGCTCCTGTCCCGCGCGACCTTCACGCGCTACCGCCATCTCGACGTCGATGGCTTGCGCGCGCGCCTCGCCGCGTCACGCGCGGCGACGCGCGTCATCGTCACCGACGCCGTGTTCAGCATGGACGGCGACGTCGCGCCGCTCGCGGCACTCGCCGAGCTCGCGGACGCGCACGACGCATGGCTTGTCGTCGACGACGCGCATGGCTTCGGCGTGCTGGGCGAGGGCCGCGGCAGCCTCGCCGACGCGGGCGTCGCGTCGGCGCGCATCGTGGCGATGGCGACGCTCGGCAAGGCGGCGGGCGTCGCCGGCGCGTTCGTCGCCGCGCACCCGACGGTGATCGACGCGATCGTGCAGACGGCGCGGCCGTACATCTACACGACGGCAGCGCCGGCGGCGCTGGCCACGGCCGCGCTCGCCAGCGTCGCGATCATCCGCGACGATGCGCCGCGCCGCGCCGCGCTCTTCGCGCGCATCGCGCAATGGCGCGAGGGCGCGCGCTCGCTGCCGTGGCCGCGACCGGCGTCGCGCACGGCGATCCAGCCGCTCGTCGTCGGCGACGCGCGCGGGGCGTCGAGCCTGTCGGCGGCGCTGCGCGACGCCGGCGTGTGGGCGCCCGCGATCCGCCCGCCGACGGTGCCGGCCGGCACCGCGCGCTTGCGCATCTCGCTGTCGGCCGCGCACGCGCCGGACGACGTCGAGCGCCTGCTCGCGGCGCTGCGCGCGGCCGCGCCGGCGCGCGCTACCGCTGCGCGGGCGATGGTGGGCGCCGGCGCGCAATGACGTTGCACGTCGAATCGGCCGGTCGCGGCGAGCCGCTGGTGCTGCTGCACGGCTGGGGCCTGCACGGCGGGCTCTTCACGCCGCTCCTGCCGGCGCTGGTCGGCATGCATCGCGTCCACGTCGTCGACCTCCCGGGGCACGGCCACAGCGCGACGATCGCGCCGTACACGCTCGACGGCATCGTCGACGCGCTCGACGCGGCGATCGCGCCGCTTTGCGGCGGCGCGCCGGTGACGATGCTGGGCTGGTCGTTCGGCGGGCTCGTCGCGCAGCGTTTCGCCGCGCGTGCGCGCACGCCGCTCGCGCGGCTCGTCCTCGTGTGCACGTCGCCGCGCTTCGTCAGGGGCGAGGACTGGACCGCCGGCATCGACGGCTCGGTGTTGCGCCAGTTCGGCGACGAATTGCACGTCGCGTACGAGGCGACGATCCGGCGCTTCGTCGCACTGCAGATGCAGGGGGCCGACGGCGCACGCGCGACGCTCGCGCAATTGCGCGCGCTGCTCGGGTCGCGCCCGCCCGCCGATCCCGCCGCGCTCGACGCCGCGCTCACGATCCTCGAGCAGGCGGACCTTCGCGCGGGCGCGCCGACGCTGCGCGTGCCCACGCGGGTGATCGCAGGCGGCCGCGACGCGCTCGCGCCGGCAGCTGCGAGCCGCTTCCTGGCGGCGGCGATTCCGCGCGCGACACTCGCGGTGATCGATGCCGCGGCGCACGTGCCGTTCCTGTCGCACCCGCGCGCCTTCGAGGCGGCGCTCGCGCCGGCGCTCGATGCCGACGCCGCCTGACGCGGCGCTCGACCGGCGCGCGGTGCGCCGCGCGTTCGCGCGCGCCGCGTCGAGCTACGACACGTTCGCGGTGCTGCAGCGCGAAGTCGCGCAGCGGATGCGCGAGCGCCTCGACTACGTGAAGCTCGCGCCGCGCGCCGTGCTCGACGTCGGTTGCGGCACCGGCGAGTCGCTCGCCGCGCTCGCGACGCGCTTCGCGGACGCCGCCGTGATCGGCGTCGACTTCGCACTGCCGATGCTCGCGCGCGCTGCCGCGCGCACGCGGCCGCGCTCGTGGCTCGCGCACCCGCTCGCGCGGCTGCGCGCCGCCGCGGGGCCGGTCCGCGCGCCGGCGCTGGTCTGTGCCGATGCCGAGCGCCTGCCGTTCGCGGCCGCAAGCGTCGGCGCCGTGTGGAGCAACCTGATGCTGCAGTGGCTCGACGACCCGGCGATCGCGCTTCGCGAGTTCGCACGCGTGCTCGAGGATGGCGGCCTCGCGATGTTCAGCACGTTCGGTCCGGACACGCTCAAGGAGGTGCGCGTGGCGTTCGGCGATGACGCGCCGCGCGTCAGCCGCTTCGTCGACATGCACGACCTCGGCGATGCGCTCGTCGCCGCGGGCTTCGCCGATCCGGTCGTCGACATGGAGCAGTTCACGCTGACCTACGCGACGCCGCGCGCACTCTTCGCGGAGCTGAAGGGCATCGGCGCGACCAGCGCGCGCGGCGACCGCGCGCGCGGCCTCGGCGGCCGCGCCGCGCTCGCGCGCGCCGAGGCCGCGCTCGAGGCGACCCATCGGGACGGCCGCATCGCCGCCACGTTCGAGGTGATCTACGGGCACGCGTGGAAAGCGCCGCCGTCGCACACCCGCGACGGCCACGCGATCGTACGGTTTGCGCCGCAACGACCGTGAACGCGGCGATGCAAACGGAGGAGGCGACATGAGCGGCGAAGGGCCGCCCCGAGCCGCCCGCCCACCCGAGGGAGGAGGCGCGCGCAGCGCGCTTCGCGGGGGAACGTTCATCACGGGCACCGATACCGGCATCGGCAAGACGCACGTCGCCGCAGCGCTATTGCGCGCGCTCGTCGCGGGAGGGCGGCGCGCCGTCGGCATGAAACCGGTCGCGGCGGGAATCGGCGAGGACGGCCGCTACGCGGACGTCACGGCACTGCGCGCTGCCGGCAACGTCGACACCAGCGACGACCAGGTCAATCCGTATCGCTTCGCGCCGGCGATCGCGCCGCATGTCGCCGCCGCGCTCGAGGGTCGCGCGATCGACCTCGCGCGAATCGCGCGCGCATACGCAGCGCTCGCCGCGCGCGCCGACGTCGTCGTCGTCGAAGGCGCGGGCGGCGTGCTGGTGCCGCTCGGCGCGCGCGAGGACATGCTCGACATCCCGGCGCGGCTCGCGCTGCCGGTCGTGCTCGTCGTCGGCGTGCGCCTCGGATGCATCAGCCACGCGCTCGCGGCGGCGCTGGCGATTCGCGCGCGCGGCCTCGTGATGGCGGGCTGGATCGCCAACCGCGTCGATCCGGCGATGGAGCGTCCCGGCGATTCCGTCGCCGCGCTCGCCGAGCGCCTCGGCTGCGCGCCGGCTGCCGATCTCGCGTTCGGCGCGACGGACGTGGACGCGGCGGCGCTCGCAACGCTCGGCTTCGGCGCCGTGGTCCGCGGCGAAGCCGCCGCGACGCCGGCGTCGATTGGGCGGTCGTGCGATCCGTGCTAATATTTCGAGGCTTTTCAGCATCGTGTGGATGATCCGGTCGCTCGTCGCGTCGCGGACGCCCGACGCGAACATCTGCCGATCGCCTTCGAAACTTCGTGCCTGTCGTCGCTTCGCACCCTTCGCCCGCGCCCTGCAATGCCATCGCCGTCACGGCGTCGATGGCGGTATCGCGCGTGACCGGGACCGCGGGCGTGCGCAGGCAACATCGTTCGTCATCGAGGACCGCATGATTCGCAATTGCAGGGGATCCGCGCCGCCGCGCTTCATCGGGCGCGCGCTCGCCGCGCTCGGCGCGCTACCGGCCGCGGCACTCGCCGCACCGGCGTGGAATTTCCAGACGCCCGTCACGCCGATCGCCCGGGAGCAGTTCGACCTGCACCTGTACATCTTCTGGATCTGCGTAGTCATCTTCATCGGCGTGTTCGGCGTGCTGTTCTACTCGCTGCTGAAGCACCGCAAGTCGGTGGGCCACCAGGCGGCGCAGTTCCACGAGAACACCACCGTCGAGGTCGTGTGGACGGTGATCCCGTTCCTGATCCTCGTGTTCATGGCGTACCCGGCATCCAAGACGATCCTCGCGCTCAAGGACACGTCGGCGCCTGACATGACGATCAAGGTCACCGGGTACCAGTGGAAGTGGAACTACGACTACATCGAGGACGGCTTCGGCTTTTATTCGACACTGGCGACGCCGTTCGACCAGATCGAGAATCGCGCGCCCAAGGACGAGAACTACCTGCTCGAGGTCGATCACCCGCTGGTGGTGCCGGTCGACACCAAGGTGCGCGTGCTGATCACCGCCGGCGACGTCATCCACTCGTGGTGGGTGCCGGCGTTCGGCGTCAAGCAGGACGCGATTCCCGGCTTCGTGCGTGACACATGGTTCAAGGCCGACAAGGTCGGCACTTACCGCGGCCAGTGCGCGGAGCTTTGCGGCAAGGACCACGGCTTCATGCCGGTGGTCGTCGAGGTGAAGTCGAAGGACGACTACGCGAAGTGGTCCGCCGAGCAGAAGAAGGCGCTGGCCGCGGCCGCCGACGACCCGCACAAGCTGTGGGACCAGGGCGCGCTCGTCGCGCGCGGCGAGAAGGTGTTCAACGCCAACTGCGCAGCATGCCACCAGGCGAGCGGCACCGGCAATGCCGCGGCGAAGATCCCGGCGCTCGTCGGCGACGCCGTCGTGCTCGGCCCGGCCAAGGCGCAGATCGACATCGTGCTGAACGGCCGCAACGGCATGCCGTCGTGGAAGCACCTGCCCGACACCGACATCGCCGCCGCCATCACCTATACGCGCAACAGCTGGGGCAACAAGGCCGGCGAGGGGCTGGTGCAGCCCGCGGCCGTCGAGGCCGAGCGCAAGTAGCGCCGCCGCAAGGGATTCGAAGGAGCCAACGAACATGAGCAGCGTAACCCACGACGACGTCCTCGGCCACGGCCACGACGCGCACCATCACCACCCGACGGGGCTCATGCGCTGGGTGACGACGACCAACCACAAGGACATCGGCACGATGTACCTGTGGTTCTCGTTCATCATGTTCCTGGTCGGCGGCACGATGGCGATGACGATCCGCTCCGAGCTCTTCGAGCCCGGCCTGCAGATCGTGCAGCCCGAGTTCTTCAACTCGCTCACCACGCTGCACGGCCTCATCATGATCTTCGGCGCCATCATGCCGGCCGCGGTCGGCTTCGCCAACTGGCAGATCCCGATGATGATCGGCGCGCCCGACATGGCGTTCGCGCGGATGAACAACTGGAGCTTCTGGCTGCTGCCGCCCGCCGCGGTGCTCCTGATCGGCTCGCTGTTCGTGCCGGGCGGCGGCGCCGCGGGCGGCTGGACGATGTACCCGCCGCTGTCGGTGCAGCTCGGCATGGGCATGGACATGACGATCTTCGCCGTGCACATCATGGGCGCGTCGTCGATCATGGGGTCGATCAACATCATCACGACGATCCTCAACATGCGCGCGCCCGGCATGACGTTGATGAAGATGCCGCTGTTCTGCTGGTCGTGGCTCATCACCGCGTACCTGCTGATCGCGGTGATGCCGGTGCTCGCGGGCGCGGTGACGATGCTGCTCACCGACCGTCACTTCGGCACGTCGTTCTTCAACGCCGCCGGCGGCGGCGACCCGGTGCTGTTCCAGCACGTGTTCTGGTTCTTCGGCCACCCCGAGGTCTACATCCTGATCCTGCCGGCGTTCGGCATCATCTCCGAGATCATCCCGGCGTTCGCGCGCAAGCCGCTGTTCGGCTACGCGTCGATGGTGTACGCGCTGGCGGCGATCGCCATCCTGTCCTTCCTCGTCTGGGCGCACCACATGTTCACCGTCGGCATGCCCACCGCCGGCCTGTTGTTCTTCATGTACGCGACGATGCTGATCGCGGTGCCGACCGGCGTGAAGGTGTTCAACTGGGTGGCGACGATGTGGCGCGGATCGATGACCTTCGAGGCGCCGATGCTGTTCGCGCTGGGCTTCCTGTTCCTGTTCACGATCGGCGGCTTCACCGGGCTCGTGCTCGCGATCACGCCGGTCGACATCCAGCTGCAGGACACCTATTACGTGGTCGCGCACTTCCACTACGTGATGGTGGCGGGCAGCCTGTTCGCGTTCTTCGGCGGCACCTACTACTGGATCCCGAAGTGGACCGGCACGATGTACGACGAGAAGCTCGCGAAGCTGCACTTCTGGTCCAGCCTCATCGCCTTCAACGTCGCGTTCTTCCCGATGCACTTCCTCGGGCTCGCCGGCATGCCGCGGCGCATCCCCGACTATTCGCAGCAGTTCACCGACTGGAACATGGTGTCGACGGTCGGCGCGTTCTGGTTCGGCCTGTCGCAGTTCATCTTCCTGTACGTCGTCCTGAAGTGCATCGCGCACAAGGGCGAGAAGGCGCCGGGCAAGCCGTGGGAGGGCGCGACCACGCTCGAGTGGACGCTGCCGTCGCCGGCGCCGTACCACACGTTCGAGACACCGCCCGTCGTCAAGTGAGCGCAATGGCCGAGTCGTTGGGCACCAAGCCGGTCGAAGGCGCAGAGCGCCGCCGCCGTGCCAACGTGCGCCTCGCGTTCATCCTCGCGTCGATCGCGGCGACGTTCTTCGCCGGTGTGATCGTCGCGCGCTACGTCGGCGGCATGGAGTTCGGCATGAGCTTCGTCGGCGTCGTCGCGCTGGTCCTGCTGGTATTCGCCATCGCGCGCAACCTGCGCGACAAGTGACGCCCGGGCGATGAGCGAGCGGGGAAAGGCGAACGGCACGTGGCGGCAGCGCAATCGTGCGCTGCTTTGGCGACTTGGCGTCGTCACCGTCTTCATGTTCGGCTTCGGCTTCGCGCTCGTGCCGTTCTACGACCAGATCTGCCGCGCGACCGGGCTGCAGGAGCTGGGCGGCCTTGACGGCGAGCGCGACGCCGCGAAGAACTCGCAGGTCGACACGACGCGCAAGGTGCGAGTCGAGTTCGACTCCAACCTGCGCGGCCTCGCCTGGACGTTCAAGCCCGAGACGCCGATCGTCGAGGTGCACCCGGGCGCGCTCACGCAGGTGCTGTTCGACGTGACCAACACCACCGACCGCCCGATCACCGGCCAGGCGATCCCGAGCTACAGCCCGTCCAACGCGGTCCGCTATTTCCACAAGCTCGAATGCTTCTGCTTCACGCGCCAGACGCTCGGACCCGGCGAAAGCCGCGTGATGCCGGTGGTGTTCGTGCTCGATCCCACGATGCCCAAGGACATGCCGACGGTGTCGCTGTCGTACACCTTTTTCGCCGTCGAAGGCGCCAACTGACGATCCCAGGTAGACACCGATGAGCGCACCCGCACCCGCGACCGGCACGGCCCCCGCGTACTACATCCCGCAGCCTTCGCACTGGCCGATCCTGGGCTCGATCGCCCTCCTGCTGATGGGCTTCGGCGCGGCGAGCTGGTTCAACGGCTACGCTTACGGGCCGTGGACGGTGCTCGCCGGCTTCTGCGTGCTCATCGTGATGATGTTCGGCTGGTTCGGCGCCGTCGTCGGCGAATCCGAGCGGCGCATGTTCAGCCGCAAGGTCGACCGCTCGTTCCGCTGGGGAATGAGCTGGTTCATCTTCAGCGAGGTGATGTTCTTCGCGGCGTTCTTCGGCGCGCTCTTTTACGTGCGCAACCTGTCGGTGCCCGACCTGGGCTCGATCGGCTCGAAGATCCTGTGGCCCGACTACACGGCGGCGTGGCCGACCGTGGGCCCGTACATCAAGGACACGTTCACGCCGATGGCCGCGATCGGCATCCCGCTGATCAACACGATCATCCTGCTGTCGTCGGGCGTCACGCTGACGATCGCCCACCACGGCCTCAAGGCCGGCCACCGTGGCCAGTTGAAGCTGTTCCTGTTCTTCACGGTCGCGCTCGGCGCGCTGTTCCTGTCGCTGCAGGCCTACGAATACCACCATGCCTACACCGAGCTCGGCCTGACGCTGCGCTCGGGTGTCTACGGCTCCACGTTCTTCATGCTCACCGGCTTCCACGGCCTGCACGTGACGATCGGCGCGATCATGCTGACGGTGATGCTGGTGCGCGTGTTCCGCGGCCACTTCGACGCCGAGCACCACTTCGGCTTCGAGGCCGCCGCGTGGTACTGGCACTTCGTCGACGTGGTGTGGCTGCTGCTCTTCGTGCTGGTCTACTGGCTCTAGGATTCCGATGTCATTCCCGCGAAAGCGGGAATCCAGCCTCGACGCGGCCGACGGTCGCAGGGGCGTTGCTCCCGGATCCCCGCTCCCCGACAAGGGCATTCGGGGACATGTCTCGCGGGGATGACCTCTGTGCGCCTAGCGCATGCCGCGGGGCGAGATCCAGCCCATGTAGTACGACAGCACGAGGAAGGCGACCAAGGCGACCGACAGCCCGACGCGGATCGTCAGCGCCGTCACCATGCGCGTGCCGTGGCCGCGATCGCGGAACAGGAACACGAGCGCGGTGAAGAGCGCGACGATGATCGCCGCGAGCATGACCATGACGAACGCCTTCATGACGGTGCAGTCTAATCCACCGCCTCGGCCGAGCTCCTTGCCGCGTGCAATCGCGCGGTCGCGGTTGACGCTGCGCGGCACGCTGCCGACGCTCGCGACGTTCGCGCTGGTGGCGATCTTCGTCTCGGCGGCCGTGTGGCAGCACGCGCGGATGCGCGAGCGCGAGGCGCGCGCGGCCACGCTCGCCGCGGCGAGCGGCCTCGCGCCGGTGCCGGTGCCGCACGGCGTAACCGACTGGGAAGCGTGGCGCTACCGGCGCGTCCTGCTCACGGGGCAATACGATGCGAAGCATTCGATCCTCATCGACAACGCCATCGACGCGGGCCGCGTCGGATTCGAGGTCGTGACACCGTTCCTGCTCGACGACGGGCGCGCGGTGCTGGTCGAGCGCGGCTTCGTCGCTGCCGGCCCGTCGCGCGCCGAGTTGCCGCAGGTTGCGGTGCCGGAGGGTGCGCAGCGCGTGCGCGGGCGCATCGAGCTGCCGCGCCGCTACGTCGAGCTCGCGAAGACGACGCCGCAGGGCGTGCTGTGGCAGAACCTCGACCCGGCGCGCTTCGCGGCGGCGACCGGCGTCGCGGTGCTGCCGATCGTCGTGCAGCAGGACCGCGACGACGCGGCTGGCGACGGCCTCACGCGCAACTGGCCGGCGCCCGACGAGGGCGCGGGTCGCAACTTCTCGTACATGCTGCAGTGGATCGCGTTCGCGGTGTTGGCGCTCGCGCTGTGGGCATGGTTCGGGCCGCCGCGGCGATGGCTTCGCAAATGAGCGTTCTCCGCACCGCGCCGGCGCCGCGCGCGAGCCGCCGGCCCCTCCTGCTGGTCGCGCTCGTCTGCATCGCGCCGATCGTCGCCTCGTACCTCGCGTACTACGTGTTCCATCGCGACAGCCACGTCAATTACGGCACGCTGGTCGC